>JAICNR010000032.1 GCA_025931135.1 Gemmatimonadota bacterium
CCAGCGCGGCCCCGACGCGAGCCGCCCCGCCACCTGGGCCAGGAATGCCGCGTATTCCAGGAGCCGGCCGGAGTGCCGCTTGCGTCCGAATCCCGGGGACGGAACGCGGGTCACCTCGACCCCCCGGCGGATCTCCTGGTCGGGTGCCTCGACGCGGCCCCCTTCGTAGCTGCCGCGGCTGCACAGGACGCCCACGCGAAACCCGCCCGCGACCAGGTACTCGGCCAGGTCCGACAGGATCTGGCCGGTCGCGGCGACATCCGGCCAGTAGTGCTGGTTGACGAACAGGATCGAGGGTCGGGACGTCACGCGGGGCGCGGCTTCGTGACGACGAACGGACCCAGGACGAGCGTGTCCATCTCCGTCCGCAGGAAGCAGTCGAGAGCCTCCTCCGGGCGGTTCACGATCGGCTCGTTCTCGTTGAACGAGGTGTTCAGCACCATCGGCACCCCCGTGCGCTCCTCGAACGTGCGGATGAGCCGATGGTACAGCGGATTGGCTTCGGGCCGAACCGTGTGCGGCCTCCCCGTGCCGTCGACATGCGTCACCGCAGGGATCAGGGCGCGTTTCTCTTCGCGGATCTCGTAGACCTTCATCATGAACGGGACGTCGTCGTCGACCTCGAACCATTCGCCCATCGCCTCGCGCAAGATCGACGGCGCGAAGGGACGGAACGACTCTCGCAGCTTGATCTTCGCGTTGATCACGTCCCGCATGTCGGGCCGCCGCGGGTCGCACAGGATGCTGCGGTTTCCGAGGGCGCGCGGCCCGACCTCCATCCGGCCCTGAAACCATCCCAGCACCTCGCCGTCCGCGATCCTCGCGGCGACCTCGCGACACAGCGCCGCCTCGCCCTCGGCCTCTCGCACGTCGCAACCGGCCGCTTCGAGAGGCCCCCCGGCGTCCCGGATCGCCGCCTCGAGTCGGTCGCGGCCGTAGCCCGGACCGTAGGAGGAATGGAGCATCGGATCGGGGCGCGCGCCGCCTGTCGTTTCGGTCCACGCGACGAGGGCCGCTCCGATCGCGCCGCCGGCGTCGCCGGGGGCGGGCGGGGCGAAGATGCGGGAGAACGGAGTCTCGCGCGTAACCTTTCCGTTCGCGACCGAGTTCATCGCGCCTCCGCCCGAGACCACGACCGCGTCGAGACCGTAACGGGGGTGGATCGAGCGCAGCATCTCGAGGATGACTTCCTCGAAGCGCGCCTGAGCCGAGCGCGCGACGTCGAGGTGGCGCGGATCGAGCTCCATCCCGGGCATCCGGGCGGGCCCGAGCAGATCGATCAGCGCGTCGGTGTAGTGGACGTCCACCGTGGGCTCCCCTCCCTCCCATCGGTAGCCGAGATCCTCACGGTGGTGCCGGAAGTACTCGAGATTCAGGCGAAACTCTCCGGCCGGCTCGCTCGAGACAACGCGCCGCATCGCGTCCAGCTGCGTCGGTTTCCCGTACGGCGCGAGTCCCATCACCTTGTATTCGTCACCGTACTTCGGGAACCCGAGATACTGTGTCATCGCGAGGTAGAAGATCCCCAGCGAGTGCGGGAAGTAGACGCGCCCGTCGAGACGCATATTTGCCCCCCGCCCGACACCCCACGAAGCACTCGAGAAGTCCCCGAACCCGTCGACCGAGAACAGAACGGCCTCGGAGAAAGGAGCGACCAGGAAAGACGATGCCTGGTGCGCCCGGTGGTGCTCGACGTTCCGGATCCGGCCGTCGAACGGGCGGCCGGCCGGAGCTACCCTGCCGAGCTCCTCTTCCATCCCCATGATCCGGCGCGCGTTCCGCAGCCGCTCCCGCACGAGCCGGCGGTCGGGCCGGTGGCGAAGAGCGTACGCCGTCTTGCGCCAGAGGTTCGCACGGGGGTCGCGGTTCACGGCGACGACATCCAGATCCCCCAGGTCGAGGCCCGCTTCGCGGAGGCACCACCCGGCGGCCTCGGAGGGAAAGCCGGCCCAGTGCTTCACGCGACGGAACCTCTCCTCTTCCGCTGCGGCGACGAGTCGGCCGTCCACGAGCAGAGCCGCGGCAGCATCCGCGTGCCAGGCGTTCAACCCCAGGACGTTCACGCGCGCCTCCTCGCCTCGAGCAGGCGCAGCGACAGGATCGCCTCGGCGACCGCGCGCTGAGCGGAGTAGTACAGCCCGGCCCGGCCGTCGAGCAGCAGCCCGCGCGCGAAGAGACAGTGGGCCGCGACGGCCGGGGGACCGAGGAGCGCCGTCCACCGCAGGCGGTCCACCCACCCGAGTTCGCGGAACGGCGTCGCGGAAAGCTTCTCCGCCTCCTGCTCCGCGTATGTGGCCTGGTTCCGTAGCCACCGCCCCAGGCTCTTCCGGTCGTCGTGGTCGACAGGTGTCCGGAGCCGCCCCACGGGCCCTTGGACCCGAACGCGCTGTGTGTGGCCATCCTGCTCGAACGCCCCGGCCCGCGCCCGGAACAGGATCGTCCGCGGCGGATACAGGGAGCCGCGGAGCGCCTTCCCAAGGACTACGTAACGGAACGGAACCTCGAACCCGTTTTCCGCCGGCTCTTCGGGCAGCGCCGCGATCCCCCCCACGAGGGCGGGCGGGACGACGTAGTCGGCGTCCAGCGCCATCGCCCAGGTGGTCGCGACGCATGCGAGCGCGTGGTTGCTCTGCCCCGCGAAGGAGTCGAACGCCCGCGTCCGCACTTCGACGTTGGGATAGCCGCGCGCGATCTCGAGCGTACCGTCGGTGCTCCCGCTGTCGATCAGTAGGACGCGCGGAGCCCAGCGCAGGCCGTCGAGCGCCCGAGCGATGTTCGGCTCCTCGTCCAGGGTCAGGACGAACGGCGTGACGTCCGCGAGATCCACGCTCAGTCCCTCCGCACCCAATCGGGCGCATCCGTCTCGCCCCCGAGCCAGCGATACACGGCGAGCATCCTACGCGCGACCGCCGGCCAGCCGAATCGCTCCTCGACCAGCCGCCGGCCGCGCGCGCCCATCGCGCGACGCTCGTCATCTCCCAGCCCAGTCGCCTCCGTCAGCGCCCGCGCGAGGGGCTCGACGCCGGCGTCCGTCCACCATCCGCACGAACGCTCGTCCAGCGCCTCCCACGGCGCTGCGCGCGTTGCGATCGCCGGGACTCCGCAGGCGAGCGCCTCCGCCACGACCATCCCGAAGTTCTCGCTCCGGCTGGGGAGGACGAATACGTCCGCCGTCCGGTACAGGTCCCACTTCCCGGCGTCCGGCACGGGACCATGGAAGCGAACGGACGCATCGGGCCCGAGCGCCCGGGCGCGCGCCTCGATCTCCCCGCGATGCCCGCCTTCGTCCGGGCCCGCGATGAGGAGCTCCCAGCCCGCGGGCCGCGCCGTTCCCCACGCCTCGATGAGGTCCGACAGTCCCTTCTTGGGATGGATCCGCGAGAGGAAAAGGACGCGCCGCGGGCGCGTCTCTCCGGGATCAAGCTCCCCGAGCGCGGGAAGGTCGACGCCGTTCGGAACGACCGCGATGGGGACCTCGAGCCCGGCCGCGCGGAACTCCCGCGCCTCCAGGTCGGAGGTGGCGTGGAGCGCGTCGGCCGAGTCCAGGTCGCGCCGCTGGAAGAGGTGCCAGGCCGCCCGTTTCCGGCGCCCCCGCCAGGCAAGGGCCCACTCCGACAGCATCCCGCGGGGGCTCACGATCCTCGCTGCGCGCGCGCGCCGTGCCGCATCCGCCGCCGCGCGGTTGCTCGACAGCCACATCCCGTGGTCGTGGACGATCCCGAAGCCTCCCGCGAGCCGGGCTCCGACGAGCGCGGCGAACCGGCCGCGCGGCGGCTGCTCGCGGCCCCACCGCCGGACCGTCCCCGCGACTCGGACCGGGAAGCCCAGGTCCGAATCCTCGACGCTCCCCGTGAGGAGCTCGACTCGAACGCCTTCGCTCGCGAGCGCTCGGCAGAGCGCGACGACTGTGCGCGACGGCCCGCCGTCGGCGGTCGCCACCCGCGCGATCGTGTGGAGCACTCCCCGCCCGCTCACGAGTCCATCAGGCCCCGGAGGACGAGGATTTCCCGCAGCCGCTCACGAAAGCTCTCCGGTCCGAACCGCTCGACCACCCGGCTACGGAGGGCCATCGGATCGTAGAGCAGACGGTTCGGGTGTCGGCCGCTCAGCAGCTCCACCGCGGCTTGCCCGAAGGCGGCGACGTCGTCGGGATCGACCAGTATGCCGAGCTCGCCGTCCAGGAGCGCGTCGCGCGATCCGTCCCGATTTCCCGCTAGCACGGGTCTCCCGCACGCCAACGCCTCTAGGTATACGATGCCGAACCCCTCGCGCTTACTCGGCATCGCGAACAGACTGCAGAGATTGTAGTAGTCGGGCAGCTCGGAGTCGGGTACGAAGCCCGCCAGCGTGACGTCCCGCTCGAGTCCGAGCTCCCGGATCCGGCGTTCGATCCGTGGCCGGTCATCTCCTTCCCCGACGATCACGTAGCGTGCGCCTGGAACGAGAGCCCGGATGTTCGGAAGCGCTTCGAGCACGACGTCATACCCCTTGTGGCGATCGATGCCCGCCAGCCGCGCCACGGTGAGCAGCATCGGCTGGCCCGGAGCGAGATCCAGGCGATGCGCCAGCGATGCGGACGGCGGGGCGGGACGGAACAGCGACGGGTCGAACGTCCCCGGAAGCAGCGAGACCCGAGCGGAATCGATGCCCTGCTCGCGGACGAGCCGCTCGCCGGTGTACCGGCTTATCGAGACGATACACGACGCCCGCCGGAGCGCGCTGCGGAGCGCGGGGCGCTCGACTCCCCACGCCTCGATCCCGTGCGTCACGATCCAGTACGGAATGCCGGCGACCCTGGCGAGCCAGTCCGAGACGACAGCGAAGTTGAGGTGTCCGGCGATCACGAGGCGAGGTTTCTCCGCCAGCGCGCGCGCCGCGATCCGCGTCGCGTACCCGGGCGTCCGCGCCCATGCGGGGATATTCCCGCTCGCGCGCGCCTCCAGACCATCCAGGGCGGGATCGCCCGGCAGGTCGTTCTTCAGGAACACTTCGTAGCGGGGGTCCGGCCACACCTCGCGCAGGGCGGCGAGCAGGAACCGCGAATAGCGCTGGATGCCTCCCGGGGTCGCGAAGAGTTCCGGGAACCAGACATGGCACGGACGGCTCACGCGACCGCCCGCGACGAAGACCCGATCGCGAATCGAACCGCCTCGAGCGTGCCCCGGACCGCACTCTCGGCCGAGTACGCCGAGACGCGGCGACGGGCGCTCGCCCCCATCTCGCGCCGCCCCGGGCCGTCCTCCGCGATCTCGACGATCGCCCGCGCCAGCGCGGCGACGTCGCCGAACGGGAACACCCGCCCGGTGACCCCGTCCTCGACGAGGTCCGGGCCGCACCCCACGCGGTCGCTCACGATCGCGGGAAGACCATGGACCATCGCCTCGTTCACGACGAGCCCCCAGGTCTCGCCGTAATCGGAAGGGAGCACCAGGCAGTCGGCGGCCACGTAGGCGCGGCTGATCTCGGTCTGGTTCAGGAATCCCGCGAACGCGACCGGCGCTCGGAGTCGTTCCGCGAGCCGCCGCGCGCCCGTCGCCTGTTCCCCGTCCCCGACCACCAGGACGCGCGCCGAGGACCCTGACCGGCTCGCGATCGCGCTCGCCGTGACGAGGTCCGAGATCCTCTTCTTGGCGATGAGCTTCCCGGCGAACAGGAAGCAGACGTCTCCGGGGGACAACCCCCATCCTCGCCGGATCTCCTCTCGCTCGGGCGCGAGCCTGTCGGCAGCGTCCCGGAAGCGCACCTCGTCCACGAAGTACGGAGCCAGGAACAGCCGCTCCGGCGAAACGCCGTTCTCGCGATAGAAGCGAAGATTCGCGCGCCCGATCGCGAGGCAGGCGTCGAACCGTGCGAGGAGCCGACGATGGATCGCTCGCGTCCACCAGGGCCTTCGCCGGAGAGCGCTCGACTCACCCCGAACGAGGCACGGGATCCCGAGCTTCTCGGAGGCGCGAAGAGCCTGGAGGAAGGGGAGCGACTGCCATCCGCTGACTACGACCGCATCCGGACGGTCCCGTTCGAAGACCCGCCCCACGCTCGGGGTGCGGCTGGCGAGGAATCCGTCCAGGGACGGCGCGCGTGCGCTGTTCTGCAGCGCGGTCCACCGGTAGCCGTCGAGGAGCGGGACATCCCACGCGAAGTCCACCCCGAACCCGACGCCCTGCTGCTCCGGAGTCGGGATCAGGGCATAGTAGACCGTCAGCTCCATGTCGGGCTCCGCCGTCAGCGCCCGATACCACGGAACCTGGTACTGGACGGGGTGCGAGGCGACGATCCCCAGCCTCAACGCGGAGGACCGGCGTGGATCGTGGCGTGGAGCGGCTGTTCCTTCGGCACCTGCGGCCGGGAGCCCTCCCGCATGTCGGGAACGGCGAAGGCGACTCCGAGCGCCAGGCCGATGACGTACAGGACGAGCGGATCGCCGAAGACCTGGTGCGCGACCGCGAACATGACTGCGTTCGCGAACAGGAAGGCGCCCATCCCGTAGGCGTAATGGACTCTTCGTTGCCCTCCGCGACTGGCTGACCGCGCCACCTTCCACAGTCGAAGGGAGATCGCGATGCCGAGCCAGAACAGGAGGACGAGACCCGGAACGCCAAGCTCGGCGAGGACTTTCCCAAGACCGCCCTCCGATGCCATTCCAACGAGACGCGAACCCCCTCCGAAGTACTGCGCTCCCTGACTCCCGGTGCCCGCGCCGGCTCCCAGCCATCCGTTGCGCTGGATCACGTACTTGAGCGCGCCGACGCTCATCCGCTGGTACCGTTCCGCTTCGGTGGCCCCGATGTTCGTGCCTCGTTCGTAGTATCCCGACAGGTCCAGGGTCGCGCCGATCTCGGTGACCAGGACGATTCCGATCGAGGCGACGGTCGCCGCTGCGAGCACCACCGCGGTGCGTATGGAGCGCCTGCGGAAGAAGGCGATCAGCGTCAGATAAGCGAGAACGAAGACCGCCACTTCGACGAGTCCCTTGCGCCGGCCGGTGAGCAGGAGTGCGACGACGAAGTACAGCATCCCCACGATCGTCGGCAGGATGTAGGCGGCGATCCTGCGTCGGGACAGGAACAGCATGATCACGAAACACGTCGCCATCGCGACGTGCCAGGCGGCTATCTCCGGGGTCCGGAAGAAGCCGCTGGCGAGAGTGAGCCGCTCGCCGGTCGGGGTGAAGGCGACCAGACCCACGCCGACGGCCTTGAGCACCTTCCATTCGTAGCCTGAGCGCGACAGATAGATTCCCGTCGTCATGATCGCGACCCCGACGACGTACCACATGACGACCCTCTTCACGTCGGCGGTGCTGCGCGCGTACGAGTAACCGATCAGAACCCCTGGGATGGGCGCGAGGTAGGCGACCAGCCCGATCACCGCGATCGGCGCGCTGCCCGTGCGCAGGAACGCCGCCAGGCTCTGGAAGACGACCAGGAGGACGAACAGCAGGAGCGGCACGCGCAGCGTCGGGTTCCACGTCAGGATCGGCTTGAGCGAGAGCCGCACGCCGCGCACTCGCATGCCGATCATCGTGGCCGCTACCACGACGAAGACGAGCACGCTGAAGAAGAGCGGTTCGCCGGGGACCAGCTTCCGCATCGGATCCAGCGCGAAGCCCATGACGAGGATAGCGAGGACGCCGGCACGCCAATGGGCAAGACAGAGAAGGACGACCGCTCCTGCGATGAGGAAGACGTCGAAGGCGATCATCGGATGAGTCGAGGCCCTCGAAGCGCGAGAACCATCGCCCACGCCAGCCCCGTGACCTCCGCCGTCAGCGTGACCGGAATCCACCAGGGACGAGATCGGTGGTGGCGTGTGCGCACGGACCGCGCGAGGCGCTCGATGAAGCGCGCCGGCACAGCCGCCCGCGGGCTGGTCCGGAGGATGCGGTAGAATGCCCCCACCGAGTGCCCCGGCCGCGCCGTGCGGAGGTGGTGACCCCACGCGCGCGTGCCTCCGCTCGGCGTCCTGAGGTGACGGATCGACGCGCGGGGCTCGAACAGGATATCGGCGCCCCCGGCGCGGGCGCGCTGGCACAACTCCGCTTCGAATCCGTAGGCCGCGCGCACGAAGTTCTCGTCCATCCCGCCGATTCCGAGCGCCAACTCGTGCCGGATCGAGAAATTGCAGCCCATCACCTCGGTTACCCACTGTCGCTCGGAGGAGTGGAACCGGAACGGCCCGTCGCTGCCGGACTTCGGCTCCTCTCCCGGCTGGAGAACCTGCCCCGCGACGACGGCAGCCCCCGACTCCCGATGGGCCTCGAGGTGGGCTGCGATCAGCCCGGGCTCGGGGATCACGTCGTCGTCGAGGAACAGGACGATCTCGGACCGCGCGCGCAGGAGCCCCACGTTCATCGCGCGGGGGATCGATGGAGCCGGGAGCCGGATCCAGGCGATCGCGCCCGAGGCCGAGAGCCGCATCAGCTCACGCTCGACATCGTCCGAGTGGCGCCGTGTCTGGTCCACCACGAGAAGCTCCGCGGGAGGCGGGTCCAGCGCGAGAACGCGGTTCACGGTCTCGACCAGCACATCGTCCCGGCCGTAGGTCGGGATCACGACCGAGAGGCTCCCGCCCGCGGGCCCGCTCATCGCCGCCACCCCAGCGCGAGGCCCGCCTGCGCCAGTCGAGCCCAGGTGCGGGGGGCGAGCGCGTGGTGGGCAAGTGCCTTCCGGAAATAGCCGATCGATCGCCTGTCGCGGTTCCGGCGCAGCGCTTCTCCGATGAAGTAGTACGCCGCTGCTCGTGTGCGGTCGTCCGGAGCGTCGTCCGGCCGGAGGTCGCGCGCCTCGGCGACCGCGGGGTCATCAGAGGCTCCCGCCTGCCGGAGCTCGAATGCCCGGCTGGCAAGCCGTCCGAGGCGGAGCTGGACCTCACGGTGAGTGGACGTGCGGCTCGCCGGCAGGACTCGCGCCGCGTACAGGGACTCTTCGAGGACCTGGAGCCGGCCCACCTCCGCGAGGCGATGCCAGAGATCATGGTCCTGCGCGAGGTAAAACTCCGCACGGTAGCCGCCGGTGCGGTCGTAGGCCGCCCGCCGGAACATGACCGATCCGTGGTGCGTGGGCGCGTCGAGCAGGGTCGCGCGACCACCCGTGCGACCGACGGGATCGATCGGCCGCCGCGCTGCTCCGGTTCCCCGCCGCCGGTGGAGGAACTCCCATTCGGGTCCGCACATGTCCGTCCAGCAGGAGACGAAGGCGAGGGACCGATCGGCGTCCAGCGCCGCCTTCTGCGCGACCAGCCGCCCGGGTCGAGACACGTCGGCGGCGTCCTGCCGCGCGATGTACTGCGCGGCGGCGAGCGAGCAACCTGCGATCAACGCCCGCGTGAGCCCGAGGTGCTCCTGCGGCACGAGCCGCACGCGGGTGTCCCGCTCCGCATAGAGTTCGAGGATCGCCCTCGATCCGTCCGTCGAGCCGTCGTCCACGAGGATGAGCTCCAGCGAGGGCCCGGCCTGCGACAGGACGCTATCGATCGTCTCCTCGAGATACGGGGCGTCGTCGTGCACCGCCATCACGACGCTGACGTCGGGTGTCATCCGGCGAGGAGCCTCTCCGCCCGATCGAGCCATTCCCGCACGTGCCCGCCGTAGCGCGCCTCGAGCGCTCGCAGCCCGTCTACGTGGAGCCGCGCGAGCTCCACCTCGAGCGCGGGCGAGATCGGATCCTCCCCGGCGCGGGCGTGGACGCGACGGCGGGCGAGCGCGGGTCCGACCTCCGCCGTCGGGTCCACGCCGAGGAACCCGAACAGGTCGGCGAGCACCTCCTCGGGGCGAGCCCGGATGTCCTCCAGAAAGGCGATGAAGAAACTCTCGTCGGCGTAATGGGCTTCCCAGGTCCTCAGCGTCCGCTCGTAATCGCTGCGGCGCGCGACCCGCTCGCTTCGGGCCAGCTCGACCAGCTCGTGCGCCGGCAGCTCGCCGGCACGTCGGCCGCCGCGCGCGACGTCCATCCGAATCTGGGACCAGGACCGGTCGATCGGGTCGCGCATCAGGAAAACCAGCTTGACCTCCGGCATGAGGCGGTGCACACGAGCGACCGCGGCCGCGTCCAGGATCGAATAGTCGGGAGTGATCTCCCCGGCCACCGAGGCAGGGTCGCCCGGAAAGAGGGAAAGATACCATTCGTCGTCCCGGCGGCCGAAGAAGTAGCGCGCATCCCATCGGAGGCCGCCCCGGTCGAGGAACCGCAGGTCGGCCCGAAGCCGCGGGGTGAGCTCGCGGCGAAGCCGCCGACCCGCCCATCCCCGGCCGAGGACCGGCAACCCGGCGACGGGATCGTCGAAGTAGTGGAGCTCCTTGATCGGCGGGAGCCAGAGAGACGGGTGACTCCGCAGGCAACGGTCGAGCCAGGTGGTGGCGGCCTTCTGGGCACCGATTCCGAGGAACCGGGGCCCCCCTCTCTCCGGGCTCACCGCAGGCGGTCCAGCGCGCCGACGATCCTCCCCATGGTGCGCCAGCCCACGACGTCGGCCAGCCGCGCATACACCCAGACGTCCGCGGCCCGTCGCCCTCCGCCGGAGGCCCGTCGCGCCAACCCGGCGAGCTCACGCGACTCCGCGACCAGCCCGGCCGCACCGCACTGCCTGGAGAGGAGGAACAGCTCGCGGGCGAAGTGCCGCATCTCGGGGACGTCCCGGCCGATTCCCGCGCGCATGGCGTGATCCAGGATCCGTCGGTGAGCGATCGCGCGATTCGCGAGCTTCGTCCGGTCGCGGGACACCCTCTCGCTGAGTCGCGGCCCCGCGTGATCGCGCTGAATCGACACGAGCTCGGGTACGTAGGCCAACCGCACGCCGAGCGCGGCGATCCGGCAGTCATATTCCCAGTCCTCCTCGTTCCAGAGCTCCGACCAGGGCCCCGCCGCGTCGGTGACCGTGCGACGGTAGATCGGCGTCGACGTCCCCCACCAACGGCTCTGAAGGAAGGACGGGAACATGCGCTCGATCCGCTCGCCCGTCCGTTTCCACGGCCGCTCGGAGGTCCCCTCCGACCCCGCGCCCTCTCCTCCGGCCCGGTAGGTGGTCCACCCGTAGACCACGCCGGCGGAGGGATCCGCGCGGAGGGCGGCGACCTGCACCGCGAACTTCCCCGGCAGGAGGAGGTCGTCGCTGTCCAGGTACTGGAGGAACTCGCCCCGCGCCTCCCGCCGCCCGGCTTCCCGCGCGTGACCGGGCCCGCCGTTCGGCACGTGGATCGCCCGTACCACCCCGGGGTGCTCGATCGCGAGCCGGTCGGCCACGCCGGGCGTGTCGTCCGTCGAGCCGTCGTCGACGATGAGGACCTCGATGGGCCGGTACGTCTGGGCAATCACGCTCGCGACCGCCTCTCCGAGCAGCCGCGGCCGGTCGTGGACCGGCACGATCGTCGAGACGAGACCCGGCTCGGCGGTGGCCGGGCTCATCCTCGCCACCCCGGATACCAACGGTCCATGATCTCTCCGCACCAGCGCTCGAAGTCGTCGTGCTGCGCCCGACTCCACTCCCTGGGCGGAACGACGGCCCTGCGCGAGGGATTCTCCCGCAGACCGCCCACCGCCACCGGCGCAACCTCGAGGAACCGGAACACGTCGTCGACTCTCGCACGCAGGTCCTCGAGGCGGAGGGTCGTCCAGCGCTCCGCGGACATTCTCGCCAGCTCGGCCCCGATCTCCCGGTTCACGTGCGCCCAGTACCAACAATTCTTCGCGAATGGCGTCATCGCATCCCACTCCGCCTGCCCCACCTTCCGGGCCGCGTCTCCGCGCAAGCGATACTCGCCCCAGATTCCGCTCGTGTACTCCGCGTCGTACCAGCCACGCGCCGTCGTCGACGCCACGACGTCCCTTCCGTCGCGTACGAGCCAGACGAACTTCGCTTCGGGAAGGACCCTCCCGAGGATGCCCACAAGATTGAACAGCCGGTGATCGGAGTCGCCGTAGACCGGCAAGCGGTACGCCCCGCTCGCGACGTAGATCGCATGGAGCTCGGCTTCCGCCGCGGCTTCGTCCACGATGCCGTGCGCGAGCTCGGTCGAAAGTCGGATCAGCTGCCGGCGCCGCTCGTGGCGACAGCAAATTTCGGGATGGCTGGACAGGAGACTGGCCATCGTCGTCGTCCCGGAGCGACCGGTCGAGGGGATGAAGACGAACCGCGTGGTAGCGGCGCTCCGTTCCCGCGGAGACGCGACGCCCGCCTTTCCGGCGACCGCGCCCTGAACCACGGCTCCCGGCTCGACGATCGCGCCGTCGCCGATCGCGCTGCCGGGCTCGATCCGGGCGCCCGCGCCGATCGACGCCCCGCGCCCGATCAGGACGGGTCGCCGGGCGTGACCGGACTCCACCGCGTCGCGGGCGGTCGTGCGGATCGCGACCCCGCGTCCGATCCGGGCGCCGTGCCCCACGCAGAGCCCTCCCTCCGTCTCGAGGCGCGCGTCAGCGTCGATCCGGACCCGATGTCCGATGGAGACCCATTGGGGGTGCGTGATCCGAACGTTGCGTCCGAGCCGGGTTCCCTTCCCGCAGGACTGGAGAACGTGCCGGATCCGCCGGCTGTCCGCACCTTCCCCGGAGAGCAGTCCGCTCAGGGCGCGGGCGAGGACGCGAAACCGGTCCGTCATGCGGCTCCCTCCGCTCGGTACGGCGGATCCGGCCCCTCGGCGCGCCCGAACGCGCGGGCCCGTAGCTCGCGCGCGCGCTCCCCCGGGGGGATCCGCGACCGCTCGTCCAGAAGCGCGGCCGTCCGACGGTCGCGCCGGCTCTTCTCCGGCTGCTCTGCGTGATGCAGGTGGACGAGGGGGAGGTATCCCCACGGCCAGACCGAGCGCTCGGCCGCCCGCTCCCAGAACTCGTTGTCCTCCCCTCCCCATCCGACGAACGACTCGTCGAACCCTCCGAGGTCGAAGAACGCGTCACGATCGACTCCGACGCTTCCTCCACCCTCGAGATTCTGGATCACTTTATCGGGCGCGCCCGAGATGGCTCCGCCCGCTAGGACCCGCCTGGTCGCCGCCTGGTCGAGATAGAAGACGAAGCGCTTCAGGTTCATGATCTCGGAACCCCGGCGGTGGATCGTCGCGAGCTCGGCGGCGTAGCGCCGCGGCACGATCATGTCGTTGTCGTGGAAGGCGAGGACGGGCGCCTTCGCGGCGCGCGCGCCCACGTTGAACGCCCACGCGCGCGAGTAGGGCATCCGCGCCGGAGCCGGCGTGTGGAGGTAGCGCACCCAGTCCGGCAGGCGCTCGCGGAGGACGGGCGATTCCGATTGCTCGACGACGAGGCACTCGACGCTGGCGTCCGCCTGGGCCGCGATCGACGCCAGCACGACCGACAGGAGCGGAAGCCGCTCGAGGCCGCGATGGCCGATCACGAACGAGACGTCGGGCGTGGCTCGGGCCGGAGCCGCGGAGCGAGCCTCGATCGGGCGCTCGGCGAAGGTGAGCGGCCACTCCTCCAGGGCGCGCGCCATGAGCCGTCGGCCGAGGGTCGGGAAGACGTCGCACCCGTGGAGGCGACTCGTCCAGCGGCCTTCGCACAGTGCCCCGATCCCTCCCGGTCCGACGCGGATCCGGTCCCGCCGATTCGCGATCCGCGTCCAATGTCCGCCCCCCTCCCCGCGGCCTCGCAGGTTCCGCTCGAAGACGGGCCAGTCGTGGAGCGCGGCGCCCAGCGTCAGCCGGAGGGAGCGCTTCATGACGGCGGCACGCTTCCGCGGTCCCGCCGCCCGGGCCGGGCGAGGAGCCCGCGCACGAGGTTCCCGGCGAAGGCGCGATCGAGGATCCATGTCGGATCGCGTGCGAGGAGCCTGCGGGAAAGCGCGGTGAGGCCAGCCCGATCGCCGTCCGCGCGAAGCATCGCCAGACACCACCGCGCCTTTCGGCGATACGCCTGCCGTAGAACCGCGACGTTTCGCGCGGAGACGTCAGGCGATCGCCGGGCCCAAGCGAGGACATCCCCGAGTACCCGAACGTCCCGCACGCTGTCTCCGCGGTCCGGCGACCAGACGTTCCCCTCGTGGCGCCGATAGCGGGTCACCGGCCGCTCGATCTCTCCCACGGCGAAGCGACCGCAGGCGGCCATCCGGAGCCACAAGTGGAAGTCCTCGCTCCGCTCCCGGGTAAGGCGGTAGACGCCGCTCTTCCCGAACAGCCGCCGACGCACCAGAATGTTCGAGGTGTGCATCGAGCACGTCCGGTCGAGCAGGCACGCGGCCAAGAACCCGTCCGCAGGGAGGGCCTCGACCCGAGGTCCGTATCGCGGCGGCCGATCGCCCCAGCGCCGCCGCTGCTCAGCGTCCTCGAACACGAGCTCGGCGACCTCGACGACTCCGTCCAGCCCGGGGTCACCGTCGAGAAGGGGGACGGCCGTTTCGAACCGGTGCGTTAGCATCACGTCGTCCGAGTCGAGAAAGCAGACGTAGTCGCCGCCCGACTGTTCGAGAGCCAGGTTCGTGCTCGCCTTCTGCCCCAGGTTCCGGCGGCCCGGGTTGTGGAGGACCCGTACGGCTCCCGCGCTCTCCCCTTCGAGCGCGGCGAGGATCGCGGGCGTCCGGTCCGTCGACCCGTCGTCGACGACGAGGATCTCCAGCGCGGGATAGCCGGTCGTCAGGATCGACTCGATGCACTCCCGCACGTACCGCTCGCGATTGTAGACGGCGACGATCACCGTGACCCGCGTGGGAGCTCGTGTCGGTACGCTCACGGCGACGGCCCCTCCACCGGCGAGTCGCCCATATCCCAATCCGCAGACGATCGGTAGAGCGCGAGGTCGAACTCTTCCCAGACCGCCCGGACCGCATCCCGCTCCGCCGCCGGAAGCTCCGAGCGCCATCTTCCCGCGACTACCGCGGTCGCCCGCACGACGCCATGAGGGCGCTCGATTCCGTCGTTCCCCGACGTCAGCCGCGCATGCTCGCGGGCGACGCGAGCGTCATACGGCAGCTGTAGCTCCTCGAAGAGACCGCGGAAGCGCGCGATGGGGTCGGCGCACAGATCCTCGAACGCGAGGCTCGCGATCGAACCCGAGTTCCGCCGCTCGAAGCCCCGGAGCACGGTCGCCAGCGATGCGTACAGGACGGCGCCGGAGCGCGCGTCGGCCCGCCCGACCGCGGCTTCCATCGCTCGCGCTTGAGGGGTCAGCCAGTCCGCCATCAGCGGTTCGTCCTCCAGGAGTCGCGCCACCAGCCGGTGAGTCGGCCACCCGAGACGGAGGAAGCTCGCCACAACCGCGGCCGGGTGCCGGAACACGACCAGGGCCCGCATGCCGTGGCGGCGCACGAGATACTCGGCCAGGAGCGCGGCGGAAGGGTCTTTGAGGAGGACCCGACGGGGCTCGTGCGGAAGGAGGCGAAGCGGCGAGAGCCAGTGCCCCGCGGTCGGCAAGCGGAGAACCCGGCGGTGGCGTCCGCGACGCAGCGCGCCGACCAGAGCGTCGATCCCGGGCCATGCGCGGTCGGGCCGGGCGTATGCGAGCTCACGATCCCACAGGCCCTGGTTCGGGTTGAACGGCTCGTGGAGCGCCCAGAGTCCGGCGGGCGCGAGCATCGCTCCCACCCAGGTCGTTCCCGTCCGATACATGCCGGTCACGAGGATCGGCGGGCCCGGCGGGGCTGCGGCGAGCGAACGGCGGAGCGCAGGGTAGCGTCTCCACGCCGCCCATGCCTGGCCGGCGGCGAGCTTCAACGGGGCCAGCACTCCCCTGCCTTTCCGGGCCGGTCCAGCGCGGCCGCCCGGCGGAAGAACGCATCTCGGGCTTCCCCGGGACCGTACGCGTGCGGCCATTCCCCGCCGGAGCCCGTGTCGGGACCCGTCCGGCCGAGAGCGGCCCGAACCGTCTCGGCGCGGCCCGGCCCGAACCAGCGCTCGAGCCTGCCGGTCGCCGGCGGCACGGCGGGGTTCTCGGCGTGCGGAAGGAGCGGAAGCTCCAGGAGCGCGGCGAGCGCCCGGTCCCATCCCTCGATCGATCGCGTGCGGGCGTACCGTTCGCGGACGAGCGCGAGACCGCCTTCCCGGAGCCGGGCGGCGAGAGGCCGGTCGCGCGCGAGCCGCGCCAGCTGCCGCGCGGCCTCCTCCACGTCCCCCACGTCGAAGAGGAGCGCGTTCTCTTCGTGACGGAGGGCGCTCTCGAGTCCCGAGCCCAGATAGCGTGAGGCGACGACCGGCACGCCTTCCGCCATCGCCTCCCACGCCACGAGCGGTCCCGTCTCCCAGCTCGACGTCACGAGGAGCGCGTCGATCTGCCGGTACAAACGCGCCGGGAGGTCGGAGGAGGCCACGGTGCCGAGGAGCTCCGCCTGGTCCGGCGGGAGACCGCTCCGGAGGGCCGCCTCCTCCGGCCCCGCGCCCGCCACCCGCCAGTGGCAAGGGACGCCGAGCCGCTCGAGCGCCGCGGACACGAGCGGAAGGTCGAGCACCCGCTTCTGCGGCTGCTCGAGCCTCCCCGCGAAGCCGACCCGGAGTCGCGGATCCTCGTGATCCCTGCCGGAAGGGCCGGGTGCGGGGGTCTCCACGCCGTACGGGGTGTAGAACACGCGCTCGGGCGCGAACCCGGCGTCGCGCTCGAGGAGCACGCATGCCAGCCGGTTCGTCCCCGCCGCGCCGTCCAAGACAAGCCGGAACCGGGCCGCGTCGGCGTACAGGTCGGGCTCGATCCCGTGCACGGTCATAAGGCCCCTGGACCGCGACCCCACTCGCCGGGCGCGAGCCAGCGCGGGGTAGAGGTCCGGGACGTTTACGCCGACCGCTACCGCGGGTCGGACCTCGGAGATCGCGCCGACGAGCGCGCGCGCGCGGCCCTCGGAAGTCCCGGTTCTGCACGCGATGCGGATCCAGCGGTTGTTCGGATGCGTCGCGAGCAGGCGCTCGGGCCGGTGGTACCGCGGTCCCTCGACGAGGCCGAGGACGGGGCTCCAGCCGCGCGCCTCGAGCCCCGGGAGGAGATAGTCGAGCCAGGTCATGAGCCCACCCAGCGGGTGAGCGGACCCCACCACGAACAGAAGCCGCGCGCGCCCGGTCGCGGGGCGCGTCACGCCGCTGGTGCGTCGGCGAGCAGTCGCGCCGCCCGGTCCCGGATCGGGACGATCGAGGAGATTCCCGTCGGGGTCACGGCGCTCCCCGCGCCATACGCGTCAGGGGGATTTCCATTCGATCATCGGGGCCACGACGCCGACCCGCTTCGACGTCACGTAGTCGGGGTTGGGAACGTCGAGCCGGACGTTGACCGACGGACCCGGTGCATCCCGAAGGATCCAGGCGAAGCCGCGCCGATGGCGCCGCACGCAAGGCCGGATCTGGTACACACCGCCGTTCAGGAGGCCGCCGGGGATCTTGGCTTGGAGACGCTCCAGCTCCCCGGTCGGCTCGCCGGGCAGGGTCTCCGACAGATCGTTATGAAACGTCCGAAAGACGACCGCGCCGCGCGCGCACACAAGCTCGAATCCGACACGCAGAAAGTCGACCGGCTCCGAGCGCGTGAAGTCGAATTCCACGACGATCGACTCCGCGCTCCGGAAATCCCCGCGCACACGCCCGTCCGTGTCCATCGTCCGAACGGCGTGAAGCGTGATCGGCTGGCCGTCGTCCGTCCCCTGGGGCGTCATCAGCACCTCGCCGAACTCTGGACCCGTGCCGTTCATTCCCGCGAGGTAGGTCTGGATGGTCGCTTCGGCTTCCCCATCCGCGACGATCCTGCCCTCCTCCAGCAGGATCACGCGCTTACACAACGCCGAGATCGCGGACATGTCGTGACTCACGAACAAAACCGTGCTCCCGACGCGGGCCACCTCGCCCATCTTGCCGATGCACCGCTTCTGGAACGCCGCGTCCCCCACCGCAAGCACCTCGTCGATGAGCAGGATCTCGGGCTCGAGATGCGCCGCCACGGCGAACGCCAGGCGCACGCGCATACCCGACGAATACCGCTTGACCGGAGTGTCGATGAACGTCCCGACTCCGGAGAACTCCACG
>JAICNR010000215.1 GCA_025931135.1 Gemmatimonadota bacterium
GAAGAGCAACAGACGCTCGCCGTCGTCGACCGCGTAGGAGGAGACGACCTGCTCCCACCCGTGTCCCGGCTCCCACTCGGGGTGCGGCGCCTCCCAATGCCACAGGCCGGTCTGGATCTCGCGCACGGCGGCATGCTAGGCAATGCGTCGATGAGGTCGC
This sequence comes from Gemmatimonadota bacterium, assembly GCA_025931135.1. Lineage (GTDB taxonomy): Bacteria > Gemmatimonadota > Gemmatimonadetes > JACCXV01 > JAHWKZ01 > JAICNR01. Next base: position 161 of record JAICNR010000215.1, read on the forward strand.
GGCGCCGGGGAGGTCTCACTGATGCGGAAGCACACGACGGCGACAGCTTCTCAGGCGGCTGGCGGCCGAACCCCGGCGCCGACGAGACGGTCAACATCCCCTACGACGTGGCCGCAACGCGGGTGAAGTAGGAGAGTCCCCCGAGACTCGCAAGAAAGTCGACAGGGCCCTCAGAGCAGCGGCGAGATCGCCGCTAGCGCCGCCGCCCTGGCCCGTTGCTTCATGTCGGTCAGCGGTCGGCCGGGAGCCGACAGCGCCTCGGCCGGGACGCTGAACCGCTCGTCGAACCCGGCTGCGACCGTCGACGACACCAGCTGGAGGTCGATCTCGAAGAAGCGCTTGAGGCTCCAGGCCTCGAGGTTGCACGTTCCCGCCACGAGCTCTTGGCCATCGCGAACGAAGGCCTTCGCGTGCAGCATGGTCGGGTATTCGAGGATTCGTACGCCGGCGTCCAGGAGCCTCGCGTGGTGGAACTGCTGCGCCCCGGCGCACGCCCAGTTGTTCGCGTTCGCGGGAACGAAGAGACGGACACGGACGCCGCGGTGCGCTGCCCGCTCGATCCGCCGGATCATCCCGCGGTCGGTGACGTACGGGTTGACGACGTCGAGCGTTTCGGACGCGTTCTCGAGGAGGTGCGCGATCGCGTCTGTGATCGGCCGGTAGCGGCCGGGCGCGTTGTGCAGGACGCGGGCGGGCACCGGATCGGCCCCGCCCTCCAGGAAGGGAAAGAGCGCGTCGAGCTCCGCCCGGTCGACCTCGCCGCGGAGCCAGCGGAAGGTCGCCAGGAAGACGAGCTGGAGCTGCGCCACCACTGGGCCTTCGACGCGGAGAAAGAGGTCGTGGAAGCGGCCGTCCTGGAAATGATCCTCGATGCCCGCGCCCCCGACCCAGCCGACCCGACCGTCCACGACCATGAGCTTGCGATGGTCGATGTGTCCGAGCCCGCTCAGGTTCCACCCGGTTGCGCCGCCGCTGGCCAGCGGTCCAGCGGAGACGCGAGGTCTCGTCGCGCGCACGACGCAAACCTCGACACCCGCGGCCGTCAGGCGGTCGTAGAACTCCTTCGAGCTCCGCTCCGGGTCGGAGCCTTGCCGGTCGACGACGAGCCTGACGGAGACGCCCTCCCCGGCCTTGGCGATCAGGGCGTCCGCGAACCGGTCTCCGACGACACCCGGCCGGAAGCCGAACTGGTTGATGTGGACTGACGACGAGGCGGCCGCGATGTCGGCGAGCTTTCGCGGGTAGAACGAGGCGCCCTCGACGAGGACCTCGACCGACGAGGCCGTGCTCTCGTCGAACGCGAGCGCGAGCCCCCGGCGGCTCGGTGGGCCGGCGACAAGCCGCTCGGCCTGCTCGCGAATGCCGTCGGTCGGTACGGCGAGAACCGGACTCGACCCCATCTGGAGGCGTGCGCGGTGGGTCATCGCCGCGCCGCTTACTCGACCTCCTCCATGGAGTACGTCGTCAACCCGTAGGCCGCAAGCAGGTAGAGCGTGATGGCGAGGATGCTCACGAGCGGATAGCTGAAGATCCAGAAGAGGTTGACCATGGCGCCGATGAACGCCGCTGCGATACCTGCCAACACCGCCCAGTCCGCCCGGCGGAAGATGAAGGCTCCGACGACGACCAGCACGATGCCCACGATGAGGTAGAGCCAGCCCCAGGCCTCGAGGTTGTCACCCCAGAAGAGGCTGTCGACCGCGGTGTCCTGGTTGTCGAGCGCCCACAGCCCGTTCGTGATCTGCATCACGCCCGCGAAGATGAGCAGGATGGCCGCGTAGGCGGTCCACCCTCGTCCGGGCCGTCTCTGCGATGTGACCGTCATTCCTCGCTCCTTCCTCGTTTCGCTGCCGGCCCGCGCCGACCGCGGACCACCGAGCGCTTTCGCGCTCCGCAGCATCTTGCGGGAGGCGCCGGACTGCCTCCACCATGAAGCTCGAGGCAGGCCGGGCGCGAGGACGGGAAAGGAGTCCGATGGAGGCGGCGGGAATCGAACCCGTGCAACGTTCCCTTCGCCCGGCGGCTTCCGGGTTTAGTTCTCCCGCCCTCGGGCCACATGTCGTTGTAGTTCCCCACTTTCCCCAAAGTCCCGAAGGAAGGGTCGATCATGCCGCTGATGGAGCTTGCCCGTAAAGGTCTCCGAGACCTTCCTACCAACGCTGCTTGGCTGCTTGACCGGGCCCTTGGCGAAAAAGA
>JAICNR010000071.1 GCA_025931135.1 Gemmatimonadota bacterium
CGTGATCGATCCCCCCATGGCGTACCATTCGACCTCGGGTGTGGCGATCTCCGCTCCGGACTCGTCGAACGCCCGCGCGACGAACGTCCGCTTCTCGCCCGAGGCGAGCGTGATCCCGCCGGGGACGATCTCGACCCGCGAGACGCCCGGCGCCGTCGCGAACAGCTCGGGGCCCGGCTCTAGCGACGTGCTGCCGCCGGCCGGAACCATCGAGATCGGCAAGACGTTCCGCTCCTCGCCGTCATCGAGGAACAGATACCCGACGAAGGCGTCCCCGTCGCGGATCGAGACGAAGCGCGCGGGTCCGTCGGGAGTCTGGAGGGTCATCGTCATTTGGTTGCCCTCGATCCGGCTCTCGAGGATCGACACGATGCCGTTCGGGTCGTCCGGCATGACGAGCCGGTCGCCCTCGATCCGGAACGGGAGCGGCGGGGCGTTGATGCCCGGGCCGGTGATCATGTAGGCGGTGAACCCCTCGGGGATGTCGGGGGCGTCCTGGCCCTGGGCGGCGCCGGAAAGCAGGACAGCGAACAGGAGCGTGAGCAAAGACGAGCGCGAGCGCATGGGGCGCACCTCGATGCATGGGGGTGGAGGACCCGGATTCCGGACTCGTAGGTTTCTACGTTCCGGGGACCGTGCCGGTTTCAGCGCCGGGTGAAGATACCCGCGGCAGGCCCGGCCGCCGCCCGGCCGGTACCTTGGGAGGCGATGCCCCGTCCCACCCTGTACCTGATCGATGGTTACGCGCTCATCTACCGCGCGTACTTCGCGCTGATCCGGAACCCGCTCCGCACCTCCTCGGGCGAGGAAACGAGCGCGCCGTTCGGGATGGCGAACTTCCTCGTCAAGCTCCTGGACGAGCGGAAGCCGGACCACCTGGGGGTCGTGATGGACTCCCGCGAGCGGACGTTCCGCCACGAGCGCTACGCCGACTACAAGGCCACGCGCGAAAAGATGCCCGACGACCTGGCGGCCCAGCTGCCCCGCGTCCACGAGCTGTTCCAGGCATTCCGTGTGCCGGTGATCGAGATCCCCGGGCAGGAAGCGGACGACGTGATCGGCTCGCTCGCCCACAAGGCCGTCGAGGCGGGGCTCGAGGTCACGATCGTCTCGGGCGACAAGGATTTCTACCAGATGGTCGACGAACACGTCCGGCTCCTGAACCCCGGCCGCGGCGGCCCCGGCGGGGTAGACGAGGAGGTCGTCGACCTGTCGAACGCCCGCGCGAAGTTCGGAGTGCCCCCGGAGCGCGTGACCGACGTCCTCGGATTCATGGGGGACAGCTCCGACAACGTTCCCGGGGTCGCGGGGATCGGGCCCAAGACGGCGCAGAAGCTGGTCGAGGACTGGGGCTCGATGGAGGACGTCTACGCGAGCCTGGACGAGATCGGCACGCCGAAGATGCGGGAGCGGCTCGCCGCCGGCCGCGAGTCCGCGCTCCTCTCGAAGGAGCTGGTCACGATCCGAACCGACGTCGACGTCGACCTCGACCTCGAGGCACTCGCCGTGCGCCCGCCGGCGAACGATCTCGTGACCTCGCTCTTCACCGCGCTCGAGTTCACGAAGTTGCTCGAGCGGTTCGGCGGGGCCGTGGAAGTGACCGCCGAGGCGGACTACGCGGTCGTCGATTCGGAGGCGGCACTCCAGGCGCTGGTCGCGGAGATCCGATCGGCGGGGCGGACCGCCCTGGACATCGAGACCGACTCTCAGAACCCGATCGACGCCGAGATCGTCGGGTTCTCGTTCGCCACGGCTCCCGGTCGCGGCCGCTACGTGCCGATCGGCCACGCGGGAGAGCGGAACCTGCCGGCGACGCGCGTCCGGGAAGCGCTCGTGCCGATTCTCCAGGATCCCGCGATCCGGAAGGTCGGCCAGGACGTGAAGTACGACACCATCGTCCTCCAGAAGGCGGGGATCGAGCTGGCCGGCGTGGAAGCGGACGCAATGCTCGCCGCGTACATCCTGGACCCGGGGCGCCGCGCGTACGGGATCGACATCCTGGCCCTCGAGAACTTCGGCCACCGGATGATCAGCTATGACGAGGTGACCAGGCCCGACGGGGAGAACCAGATCCCGTTCCCGGATGTCGACGTGGAAGCCGCCGCACGCTACTCCTGCGAGGACGCCGACGTCGCGCTCCGGCTCTGCGATCTGCTCCTACCGCAGCTAGAGGCGCGCGAGCTGACCGACCTCTACCGCACCGTCGAGCTCCCGCTGATCCCCGTCCTGGCCGAGATGGAGCGCGCGGGGGTCAAGCTCGACGCCGGGTTCTTCGCCGAGATGGGGAAGCGGATGGAGGGCGAGCTCGCCCTGATCGAGCACGACTGCCACGCCCTGGTCGGGGAGCCGTTCAACCTGAACTCGCCGCAGCAGCTTGCCGAGATCCTGTTCGAGCGCATGAAGCTGCCCGTCGTCAAGCGCACCAAGACCGGGTACTCCACGGACGCCGAGGTTCTGGAGACGCTCGCCGTCGACCACGAGCTGCCGCGCCGCTGCCTGGAATGGCGCGAGCTCGCGAAGCTCAAGTCCACCTACGTCGACGCGCTGCCGGCGGCGGTTAACCCGCGCACCGGGAAGCTCCACACGAGCTTCAACCAGACGGTGGCGGCGAGCGGGCGGCTGTCGTCCTCCGAGCCGAACCTGCAGAACATCCCCGCGCGGACGCCGCTCGGGCGCGAGATCCGGAAGGGGTTCATCCCGAGCGCGGATGGGTGGACGCTCCTGGTGGCCGACTACTCGCAGATCGAGCTCCGCATCCTAGCCCACCTGACCGGCGACCCGAACCTGGTGCTCGCGTTCCGCACCGGGCAGGACATCCACCGCCAGACCGCGGCGCTGGTGTTCGGGGTCGAGCCGGAGAAGGTCAGCGACCAGCTCCGGACGCGCGCGAAGGAGGTGAACTTCGGCGTGGTGTACGGGATGGGTGCGTTCGGTCTCGCGCGCCGCCTGGGCATCTCCCGCGAGGAGGCGAAGGCGTTCATCGACGGGTACTTCGCCCGCTTTGCGGACGTGAGGCGGTATCAGGAGGACACGATCGAGCGCGTGAAGCAGGACGGGTACGTGACCACCCTCCTCGGCCGCCGGCGCTACCTGCCCGAGATCCGGAGCCGGAACTTCAACGTCCGCTCCTTCGCCGAGCGGGCGGCGATCAACAGCCCGATTCAGGGCACTGCGGCGGATCTCCTCAAGATCGCGATGATCCGCGTCCGCGACCGGATTGCGCGCGAGAAGCTCCCCGCGCGCATGCTCCTGACCGTGCACGACGAGCTCGTGTTCGAGGTCGAGCGCTCGGCGGCGAAGGAACTCGGCCGCGCGGTCCGCGCCGAGATGGAAGGCGCAATCGAGCTGGACGTGCCGGTCGAAGTGGGAGTGGGAACGGGCGACACGTGGTACGATGCGAAATGACGCGGTGCTTGAATGTTGTGGTTCTCGTCGGGATGCTCGCAGGAGGCGCCGCATGCGACGATGACCTCTTCGGCCCCGATCTGGGCCCGACAGTGGGGCCCGAGCACGACGGAGTCCTGCTCGAGCTCTCGTTCCCCGAACAAGTGCTTGCCGGCGGAAGCGTCCCGTTTCGCGTTTTGCTCACGAATATCGAAAGCGAGCCGTTTACGATCGAGGACCCGCAGTTCGATGTGTATCTGCTCGATGGAAGCGGTGACGTCCTCTGGAATTTCCTGTACGGCAACGTCATCATCGGTGGGGTTGACCATACGATCCAGCCCGGGGAGACGTACGAGTTCGAAGTCGTGTGGGAGTTGAACAGGAACGACGGCGGAACCGTAGCCGAGGGAGACTATCTGGTCTTTTCCGTGTTCTACCCGCTCTTGCCTCCGGCGCTGGTCTCCGAGACGCGATCGATTACGATCATCGGGGAATAACCCTATCCCTTCCCCCTGACGGCTCCGACGGCAGCGATCGTGAAGCAGACGCCGGCGAGAACGAGAATCGAGGGCACGACGATCCGGCCGTTCGCGTAGAAGAAGGACGCAGCCACGAAGTCGACCACCGCGAGCAAGACATACAGCAGCCATTTCGACGCTAGAGCCATCGCCGCACCCGTCGCTTGTACGCGCGGTAGTCCTCTCCGAATTTGCTCTCCAGATATGCCTCCTCCGGCCGGATCGCGAACCACTGCAGAGCTAGCGCACAGAGCGGTGTCAGTGCCAGGATCCACCAGTTGGAGAGAAGAACCGCCGCGCCGATGCACAGGAGGACCATTCCCAGGTACATCGGGTTGCGTGTGAAGCGATAGGGTCCGGCGCCGACGATCGCCGTCGTCGGCGTCCACGGCTTCTCGTTCTGTCCGCTGAGCCGGAAGTGCGCGATGGCCCAGCTCGCGAGAGTCAGAGCGCACGTCACGACCAAGCCCCCGAGCCCATAGCGGATCGGCGCGGACAGCGCGAATCCGGGATCGATCGGCCAGACACGATCGAGCAGGCCGCCGAGGAGAATCGTCGCCAGCGGTATCAAGGGAGGGGGGAACCGGACGGGTGCGGCGTCTCGCGGCTCAGTCATGTGCGTCGCTCCGCGAACTCCGTCAGCGGAACCGCTCGAACCGGACGATCTCGATCTCGCCCTTCCCCTTGACCTCGACGCGTCCCATCGAGCGGCCCGCGGCCAGATGGTCGATCTGCTGCCAGGCGGCGGCGCTCAGACACACCGCGCCGGGAACCCCGGAGCTCTCCACGCGACTCGCCGTGTTCACCGTGTCGCCCACCAGGTCGAACAGGTACTGCCGTCGGCCGAGCACGCCGCCCACGAGCGGTCCGAGGTGGATTCCGATCCGGAGCTCCCACGGCGGGTCGAGCCCGCGCGCGGCTTCGATCATCTCGAGCCCGCAGCGGACGCAGGCCATGACGGGGTCCGACATCGGGCGCAGGAGCCCGCCGGCCGCCATGAACGCGTCCCCGATCGTCTTGATCTTCTCGAGCCCGTGTAGCTCCGCCAGCTCCTCCTGGCGTTCGACGAGCTTCTGGAGGAGGGCGATGATCTCCTCGGGCTCCCGGGTGTCGGAGAAGCGCGTGAACCCGACCGTGTCGCTGAACAGGACCGCGACGTCGTCGTACCGCCGCGGCCGGACGGCCTGCGTCGATTTCAGCTCGCGCGCGATCTCGGGCGGGAAGATCGCGCGCAACAGCTCGTCGGCGCGCCGACGTTCCTTGTCGATCGTCTTGAGATGCACGATCTCGCGGTCGCGGAGCCGCTTCTTCTCGATACAGGCTCCGAGTCGCGCCCGGAGGAGCGTCGGGTCGAACGGCTTGGTGAGATAGTCCTCCGCGCCGAGCTGGATGCACCGCACCGTGCTCTCGACCTGGTTCAGAGCCGAGATCATGACGACGGGGATGTCGCGGAGCGAGGTGTCGGCCTTCATCTCCCTCAAGACCTCGTACCCGTTCATGTCCGGCATCATGACGTCGAGCAGGACGGCGTCGAAGGTCCCCGCGCGCAGGATCTCGAGCGCCTCCTTTCCCGAAGCGGCGACCTCCACCTCGGCGCCCTGCGAGCGCACCCGGCGGGAGAGCACGTCGCGGTTCGCCTCGTCGTCGTCGACCACCAGGATGCGGCCCTCGAGCGGAGCCAGCTCCCGAGCCTCCGGGGTCACGAGGGCTTCGAGCGCCTCGAGCTCCCCCGCGGGCGCGCGGCCATTCGCCTCGCCGGTCGTGTCCGCGGTCCCGGTCACGAGGGCGAGCGCCGCTTCGAGCATGCCGGTCAGCTGCCTGCCGGCGTCCTGGATCCGCCGGAGGTCGCGCGCGAGGTCCCCTTCGCCGCCGTCCTCGGCGTCCTCGATGAGCATCTCGGCGTACCCGATCACATGGTTGAGGGGAGTCCGGAGCTCGTGCCGGAGGTGGGAGCCGAGCGTCTGGGTGTCGATGGGCCCCGCGTCCAGCGCATCGGGCCCGAACGCCTCGTCGACCATGGCGAGGAGCCGCCGGGCCGCCGTCAGGATCCGCTCCATGTCCGCGTCGAACTCCGGCCGGGCATCCCGGGCCGCGTCGTCCAGCAGGAGCTCGGCGGTCTCGATGACGACGCCGATCTGCTCGCGCAGCTCGAGTCGCAGCGCGGTCAGCCGAATCCTGAGCGAATCGTCGCGTTGCCCGGGCATGGATCCGTCAGTTCTGAGAGGGGATCGACGTTGAGGACAGCCGCGCTATCTTACCCTGGACGTCCTTCTCTTACCACAATTCGGAGCGCCCTCCACTGACTCCCGCGCCGATCACCGGCTCGATCCAGCGCCCGAGCGACCTTGCCCTGCGGCAGGCCGCGCTGCTGCGGCTGGGGACCGCGATCGCCGCGGCGGAGACCGAGCCGGAGATCTGCCGGGCGGTGGTGCAGGGTCTCTACGAACAGGCCCTGGGCTACGACTTCCTCGCGCTCCTCCTCGTCGACCAGGAGAGCGGCGAGCGCGTGCTGGTGGCGAGCGCCGGCTGGGACGAGGCGCCGCCCGAGCTGCGGATCCGGCCCGGAACCGGCCTCAGCGAGCGGCCCCTCCTCGACGGGCGCCTCCATTACACGCCTCAGGTCACCCAGGACACCCGTTACCTCCCCACCCGCAACACGGGCTCGGAGGTCGACGTGCCGATGAAGGTCGCGCAGGAGCTGGTCGGCGTCCTGGTCGTCGAGAGCAATCGCCCCGAGGCGTTCGGCGCCGAGGACTTCGAGATCCTGACCGCGGCGGCGAATCAGGCCGCGATCGCGATCGGGCGCGCGCGGCTCATGGCCGCGGAGCGGGTGAAGGCGAGCGAGCAGCAGGCGCTCCTCGACACGATCTCGGACCTCTCTGCCCAGCTCGAGCTGGGATCGCTCCTCCAGGCGGTGCTCGAGCGCGCGGTCTCGCTCCTGCGCGTGAGCCACGGCGAGCTCGCGATTTACGAGCCCGAGTCCGAGGAGCTCGTCGTCGTCGCCAGCCACATCACGATGGGCAAGCGCGAGACGACCGGCACGCGGATGAAGATCGGCGAGGGCGCGATGGGCCACGTCGCGCTGACGCTCGAACCGCTCGTCATCCCCGCCTACCACGAGTGGGCGGGTCGCTCCGAGCAGTACGCGAAGGTGGACTTCCACGGCGTGATGGTGGCTCCGCTCCTGATCGGCGGGAAGCTGGTGGGCGCGATCGCGGTCATGGACCGCGACCCCCTCCGCCGCTTCGGAAACGACGACCTGCGGCTCATCCAGATGTTTGCGTCTCAGGCCGCGATCGCGGTCGAGAACGCCCGCCTGTACACGACATCGCGGCAGCAGCAGCAGTACTTCCAGGAGCTTGTCGACAACAGCCCGGTCGCGATCGTCACGCTGAACGTCGACCACGATGTCGTGTCCTGCAATCCCGCGTTCGAGAAGCTCTTCGACTACACCCAGGAGGAGGTCGTCGGGAAGAACCTCGACGACCTGATCACGACCGACGAGACGAGGAAGGAAGCGATCTCCTACACCGAGCAGGCGCTCGGCAGCCACCGCGTCAAAGCGATCAGCAAGCGCTGCCGGAAGGACGGCTCGCTGGTCGACGTCGAAGTGCTAGGCGTGCCGGTCGTGGTCGACGGGAAGCGGGTGGGTCTCATGGCGCTCTACCACGACATCTCCGAGCTGCTCGACGCCCGCCGCGAGGCCGAGGCCGCGAACTCCGCCAAGAGCCAGTTCCTGGCCAACATGAGCCACGAGCTGCGGACCCCTTTGAACGCGATCATCGGCTACAGCGAGATGCTGCGCGAGGAGGCGGAGGACCGGGAGCTCGAGGATTTCGTGGCGGACCTCGTGAAGATCGGCTCCGCGGGTCATCATCTGCTCAAGCTGATCAACGACATCCTCGATCTTTCTAAGATCGAAGCCGGGAAGATGGAGCTGTCCGTCGAGACGTTCGACCTCGGCCCGCTGATCGAGGACGTCATGACGACCGCCCTCCCGCTCGCCGAGCGGAACGGAAACGCCCTCGAGGCGGAGTGCTCGGCCAATGGCGCCATGCGCTCCGACCCCACGCGCGTCCGGCAGGTGCTCCTGAACCTCCTCTCGAACGCCTGCAAGTTCACCCGCGACGGCACGATCCGCCTCGAGGCGCGCGCGTCGAACGGCGGGGATTGGGTCGAGATCGAGGTCCGCGACTCTGGGATCGGGATGACGGAGGAACAGATGGGGCGGCTCTTCGAGGCCTTCTCCCAGGCCGAGTCGTCCACGGCCGCGAAGTACGGCGGGACGGGCCTAGGGCTCGCGATCTCGCGGCGCTTCTGCCGCATGATGGGCGGCGACGTCGATGTCCGGAGTGCGCCTGGCGAGGGGACCTCGTTCACGGTCCGGCTGCCCCGGACGGCGCCGGACGAGCGGGCCCTGGAGACGGTGTCGTGACCGCCCGCGGCGCCGTCGATACCGCGGCGAGCTCCGCGCTCGCGCGGCTGCGCTCCGCGCTACTCGCGCTCAGCACCCGGATCGCGGAGGCCCGCGGCGAGGACGAGGTCTGCCGCAGCGTCGTCGAGGGCCTGCGGAACGACGCGTTCGGCTTCGACGCGGTCGGTCTCTTCCTCGCCGGATCCACGGCCTTCGATCCTCAGCTCAAGGCGAGCGCGGGGTCGTTCGGCGTGGCGGGAGCGTCCGTGTCCGAGCTCAAACTTCCGCTCCGGGTGGGCGAAAGCGCGATCGGGGAGCTCGTCGTCCAGCGGGACCGGACGCGGGCGTTCGAGAAGGGGGACATGGAGATCGTCGCCGCGGCGGCGAGCCAGGCATCGATCGCGATCGCCCGCGCGCGGCTGATCGAAGCCGAGCGTACGCGCACGACCGAGCAGCGAGCGCTCCTGGACACCCTCCAGGACCTCTCCGGAGAGCTCGAGCTGGGCCGGCTCCTCCAGGTCGTTCTCGAACGCGCGGTGTCACTCCTTGGCGTGACGGGAGGCGAGCTCGCCGTCTACGAGGAGGAGTGCGAGGAGCTAGTCGTCCTCGCGACCCACAACATGCCGACGGACGCGGTCGGAACCCGGATGCGGCTCGGCGAAGGGGCGATGGGGCACGCGGGAGTGACCCACGAGTCCTTGATCATCCCGAACTATCAGGCATGGGAGGGCCGCTCGTCGCAGTACATCGACAACACGGTCCAGGCCGTGATGGTGGCGCCGCTCCTGATCGGCAACCGGCTGGTTGGTGCGATCGCCAGCGTTCATTCGGACCCGACTCGCGAGTTCGGCGAAGCCGATCTGCGACTCCTCAACCTGTTCGCGGCTCAGTCCGCGATCGCGATCGAGAACGCGCGGCTCTACAGCGCCGAGCACGAGCGGGCATCCGAGCAGCAGGCCCTGATCGATACGCTGGCGGATCTCTCCGCGGAGCTCGAGCTCTCCAAGCTCCTCGACTCGGTCCTCAAACGCGTGATCACGCTCCTCGACGTGACGGCGGGCGAGCTGGCCATCTTCGAGGAGGACCGCAAGGAGCTCGTCATCGTCGCCAGCCACAACATGCCGACCGACGAGCGAGGAACCCGGATGGCGGTGGGGGAGGGCGCGATGGGGCACGTGGCCCAGACGCTCGAGCCCCTGATCATCCCTCGGTACCAGGAGTGGGAGGGCCGTTCGGGGAAGTACACCCAGACCGAGATCCAGGCCGCGATGGCCACGCCGCTCCTCATCGGATCCCGGCTCGTCGGGGTCATCGCCAGCGTCCATTCCGACCCCCGGCGGGAGTTCGGCGAGGCGGATCTCCGAAAGCTCGCCATGTTCGCGCCCCAGGCGGCGATCGCGATCGAGAATGCGCGTCTGTTCGAGGCCGAGAAGCGCCGCGCCGAAGAGCAGACCGCGATCCTCGAGACGATGCGCGACCTGTCGGGCGAGCTCGAGCTCTCGAAAGTGCTTCATGGCGTCCTCGAGCGGGCGGTCACGCTGCTCGACGTGTCCGGGGGTGAGCTCGCGACCTACGACCAGTCGAAGAACGATCTCGTCATCGTCGCCAGCCACAACATGGAAACGGAGTCGGTCGGCGCACGGATGGCGATCGGCGAGGGCGCGATGGGACGCGTCGCCGAGACCCACGAATCGCTGATCATCCCTCGCTACCAGGAATGGGAGCGCCGCTCCTCGAAGTACACGCAGAGCTCGATCCAGACGGCGATCGCGGCGCCGCTCCTGATCGGCAGCCGCCTGGTCGGCGTGATCGCCGCCGTGCACTCCGACCTCGAGCGTGAGTTCGGTTCCGAGGACCTGCGGCTGCTCGAGCTGTTCGCGCCGCAGGCCGCGATCGCGATCGAGAATGCCCAGCTCTTCGCCGCCGGCCAGCGGTACTTCGAAGACCTGGTCGTGAACAACCCGGTTGCGATCGTGAACCTGGACACGGAGTTCCGGATCACCTCCTGCAATCCCGCCTTCGAGAAGATGTTCGGCTACACGGCGGCGGAGGTCATCGGGATCGATCTGGACGAGCTGGTGCAGACCGAGGGCACGCGCGCCGAGGGCCAGGCGTACACGGAGCAGACCATGGCCGGGAAGAAGGCGGTCGGCATAGGTCAGCGGCGCCGGAAGGACGGCTCGCTCGTGGACGTCGAGATCGCCTCGATTCCCGTCATGGTGGGCGACGAGATGGTGGGCATGCTGGCCCTGTACCACGACATCTCCGAGCTCCTGCAGGCGCGTCGCGAGGCGGAAGGGGCGAGTCGCTCCAAGAGCCAGTTCCTCGCGAACATGAGCCACGAGCTCCGGACGCCCCTGAACGCGATCATCGGCTACAGCGAAATGCTGGTCGAGGAGGCCGAGGACTCCGGGAACGAGGCCATGCTCGCCGATCTCGGAAAGATCCACTCCGCGGGCCGGCACCTCCTGTCGCTCATCAACGACATCCTCGACCTCTCGAAGATCGAAGCCGGGAAGATGGACCTCTACGTCGAGGACTTCGAGCTGGCACCCGTCCTCGCCGACGTGGTCTCGACCGCCCAGCCCCTGGCCGAGAAGAACGGTGCGCGTCTGGAGGTGCTGGACGGCGACGGCGGGACGATGCGCTCGGACGTAACGCGGATCCGACAGGTCCTCCTGAATCTCCTGTCGAACGCGTGCAAGTTCTCGCAGGGCGGCACGGTGCGCCTCCAGGTCTCACGCGAGGAAGGCGAAGGCGGCGACTGGCTCCGGTTCGTCGTGTCGGACGACGGGATCGGGATGTCGCCGGACCAGCTCGAGCGGTTGTTCCAGGCGTTCACCCAGGCGTCGGCTTCGACCGCCGCGCGCTTCGGCGGCACGGGCCTCGGGCTGGCGATCAGCCGCCAGTTCTGTCGCATGATGGGCGGCGACATCCAGGTCGAGAGCCGGGAGGGCAAGGGCTCCACATTCACGGTGCGCCTCCCGGCCGTCGCGCCCGTGCGGACGCCCGAGCACGCGCCCGACATCGAGGCCGCCGCGTCCGACGTCACGACCGGGGGAGCGATGGCCGGCACGGTCCTGATCGTCGACGACGAGCCGACGGCGCGGGAGCTCATGGCGCGGCACCTGAGGCGTGCTGGCTACCGCGTGGTCGAAGCGGCGGACGGCCGAGCGGGCCTCGAGGCCGCCCGGGCGACGAAGCCCGACGTGATCACGCTCGACGTCCTCATGCCGCAGATGGACGGTTGGGCGGTCCTCAAGGAGCTCAAGAACGACCCCGAGCTCGCGGACATCCCCGTCATCATGGCCACGATTACCGACGAGCGGAACCTCGGGATCGCGCTCGGCGCCTCCGAGTACCTGACGAAGCCGATCGATCGGGACCGGCTGGCCGCGGTCCTGGCGCGCTACTCGCGATCCGGGGGGCCGCGACGGGTCCTCGTCGTCGAGGACGACGACGCCGCGCGTGCGCTTATCCGTCGGGCGCTCGAGGCCGAGGGGTGGGAGGTCGACGAGGCGGAGAACGGACGGGTGGCGATCGAGCGCCTCGAGTCCGGCGAGCCCGCCCTCGTCCTCCTCGACCTCATGATGCCCGAGATGGACGGGATCGCGTTCCTCAAGGAGCTGCGCAACCTGGACGGGTGGAAATCGGTGCCGGTGATCGTGTTGACCGCGTTGTCCAAC
>JAICNR010000132.1 GCA_025931135.1 Gemmatimonadota bacterium
ACATGCCGTACGGGCAGCTGAACGAGCTCCAGCCCGAGTACGTGCCGGGGGACGAGACGCGCGACCGCATCGAGGCGGCGGGCTACCGGCTCGAGGCGATCGAATGGGACGGGGGTCCCGCGCGCGGCTGGCGCGTTCCGGGATTCCGTGGCACGGTGGGGTTCATCACCGCCGTCAGCCACCACTTCTGCGGCGCGTGCGACCGGCTGCGACTGACCGCCGACGGGTTCTTCGTGAACTGCCTCTACGGCGAAAAGCGCTGCGACCTGAGACCGCTCCTGCGGGGCGGCGCGTCCGACGCCGAGATCGCAGCCACGATCCAGGAGGAGCTGGACGCCAAGTGGGAGGCGCACCCCGATCTCACGGATGGGCTCATCCCCGTCCTGGGGACGATGAGCCAGATCGGCGGTTGACGGGCGATCCGGCCCCGGACGCCTCTATATTCGCAAACATGTTCGTGCCACCCTCCGACACGATCGGCGCGACGATCCGGCACGTGGCGTCCGAGCGCCCGCACGAGGCCGCGCTCCTCGCGCCTGGGCGCTCGCCCCTCCCGCGCGCGGCCCTCGGGCAGCGCGTGCAGGCGATCGGAGCGGCGCTCCGGGCGGCCGGCGTCGGCCGGGGCGACGTCGTGGCGCTCGTGACCGCGAGGGAGACCGACGCGGCGGTGGCATTCCTGGGAATCGCCACTCACGCAGCCTGCGCGCCGCTGAACCCTGCCTATCGCGACTCCGAGCTGACGTTCTTCCTCCGGGACCTCGATGCCCGAGCGCTGGTCGTCGACCGCGACCTTGCGAGCCCCGCCCCCGCCGTGGCCCGCGCATCCGGGATCCCGGTCCTCGAGCTGGCATCGACGCCGGAGATCGAGGCCGGCGCCTTCCGGCTGGAGGCGGACGAGGGCGAGCCGGGTGAAAGCGCGGAGCCGGAGGATGTGGCGCTTCTGCTGCACACCTCCGGCACCACCTCGCGGCCGAAGCTCGTCCCGCTCACCCACCGCAACCTGCTCCATTCCGCGAAGAACATCGCGGCGACGCTCGATCTCTCCTCGGCCGACCGCTGCCTCGACCCGATGCCGCTGTTCCACATCCACGGGTTGGTGGCCGGGCTGCTCGCTCCCCTCGCGTCCGGCGGGAGCGTGGCGTGCACCCCGGGTCTCGACGCCGAACGGTTCCTCGATTGGCTCGAGGAGATCGAGCCCACGTGGTACACCGCGGTTCCGACCATGCACCACGCGATCCTCGATCATCTGGAACGAAGTGGTGCCGATCGCGCACGCGCGGCCGGCCTGCGCTTCGCCCGCTCCTCTTCCTCTTCTCTTCCGTCGCTCCTGATGCGGAAGCTGGAGGAGAAACTCGAAGCGCCCGTGATCGAGGCGTACGGGATGACCGAGGCGTCGCATCAGATCACGACGAACCCCCTCCCACCCGGATCCCGCCGGCCCGGCACCGTCGGCGTCGCGGGAGGGACGGACGTAGCGGTGGTCGACGGGGAGGGTCGCCGGCTCCCGGACGGGGAGAGCGGGGAAGTCGTGATTCGAGGCCCGGCGGTGACAGCGGGGTACCGATCTCCCGCCGGAGCGAACGCGGAGGCGTTCTTCGACGGATGGTTCCGGACCGGCGATCGCGGCCGGATCGAGGAGGACGGATTCCTCCGCCTCGAAGGGCGACTCAAGGAGCTGATCAATCGCGGCGGCGAGAAGATCGCTCCCGGCGAGATCGACGAGATCCTGCTCGACCATCCCCGCGTCGCGCTGGCGGTGACGTTCGCGCTCCCGCATCCGACGCTCGGAGAGGAGGTCGCGGCCGCGGTGGTCTTGCGGCCCGGGTCCGATGTCAGCCAGCAGGAGCTCCGTCGCTTCTCCGCCAGCCGCCTGGCTCCGCACAAGGTGCCGCGACGGTTCGTCTTCCTCGACGAGATCCCGAAGGGGCCGACCGGCAAGCTGAAGCGGATCGGCCTGGCGGAGACGCTCGGGCTGAGCGCCGACGTGCCCGGAACGGACCTTCCCCCGAGGGAGCCGACGCGGCCTCCCCGGACGGAGACGGAGCGCGCAATCGCCGCCCTGTGGCGCGACCTGTTGAAGGTTCCGGAAGTGGGAGCGGAGGACGACTTCTACGAGCTGGGGGGAGACTCGATCCGCGCGACGACGCTCCTCCACCGCGTCGAAGAAGCGTGGGGACGCGAGCTCCCGCTCGAGCATTTCGCGGACGGGCTCACGGTCGCCGGCATGGCCCGTGTCCTCGAGGAGTCCGGCGAGCCGCCCGCGTGACCGGCTCGGCGCTTCGCCATCGGGTGGCGAGCGGGTTCGTGCCGTTCGTCGGCGTCTACGACGCGTTCTCCGCGGCCGTCGCGGGCCGACACGCGGACCATCTGTTCCTCAGCGGGTTCGGCTTCGCCGCTAGCCAATACGGGCTCCCCGACGTGGGGTTCGTGGCGTGGGCGGAGATGGTCGCGTTCGCCGAGCGTGTGCGCGCGATCCTGCCCGATCACGGGATCCTCGTGGACATCGACGACGGGTATGGCGACCCCGACATCGTCGCCCACGTGATCCGGCGCATGGAGGCGGCCGGGGCGACCGGGGTCGTGCTGGAGGACCAGCGTCGGCCGCGCCGCTGCGGCCATCTGGACGGACGACAGGTCCTTCCCCTCGAGGAGTATCTCCCCAAGCTGGAGCGCGCCCTGCACGAGCGTCGCGAGCTGTTCGTCGTCGCCCGCACCGACGCGTCCGGAGCCGAGGAGATCGCCCGCCGGCTCGACGCCTTCGCGCGTGCTGGAGCCGACGCCGTCCTGGCCGACGGACTGGCGGACCCGGCGTCGATCCAGGACCTGCGGCAGCGAACCGGGATCCCGGTCGCGTTCAACCAGATCGCCGGCGGCAAGAGCCCGGCCAGGACCGCGCGCGAGCTGGAAGAGGCCGGGGTCTCGATCGGGATCTACAGCACGCCCTGCCTGTTCGCCGCGCAGGGCGCGATCGACGCGGCCGTCCGCGCCCTGCTTGGGCCCGACGGGCGTCTCTCGACAGGCGCGGGAGCGATCGGCCTCGTCGACTGCACGGCGGTGCTGAACGGAAACCTGGAGCGGCGCGGATGAGCGCCGGGCGGCAGGCTCCGCTCTCGTTCTCCCAGGAGCGCTTCTGGTTCATGGAGCGGTTGCTGGAGGGGATCCCGCTTCACCACTACCCGTTCGCCTTCCGGATCGAGGGGGACCTCGAAGTCGACGCGCTGGAGGGCTCGATTCGCGAGATCGCGCGGCGGCAGGAGATCCTGCGCACAAGGTTCCCCGAGAGTCCTCCCACGGCGGTTCAGGAGGTGCTGGACGACGGGCGCCTCACGCTGGAGAGGACGGTCATCGACCCCGGGCCCGAAGCCGAGGCGGAGACACGAGACTGGATGCAGGGCTTCTCGACCCGGCGCTTCGACCTCGTGGCGGATCCGGGCTTCCGGGTCGGCCTGGCAACACTGGGTCCCGGCAGGCATGTCCTTCTGTTCGTCCACCATCACATCGCGTTCGACGGCTGGTCCCGCGGCGTGATCGCGAAGGAGATCGGGCGCCTGTATGCGGCGCTGCGTCGGGGGGAAGAGGCGGAGCTGCCGCCGCTTCCCCTCCAGTACGCCGACTTCGCGATCTGGCAGCGGGAGCGGATGGCGGGCGATCACGGTAGAGCGGGCAGGAAATTCTGGGTGACGGAGCTGACCGGTGCGCCGACGGATCTGGACCTTCCCGCCGATCGGCCGCGCCCGCCGAAACCCACCCACCGAGGGGATCGGCGCTACAGCTGGGTCCCGCAGGAGACGCGGGCCGCGCTTGACGCGCTGGCCGGCAGCGAGAGGGCCACCCCGTTCATGGCCTTCCTGGCCGCGTTCCAGGTCCTGGTGCATCGCTACACGGGGCTGGAGGACTTCCTGATCGGGATCCCGGTGGCAGGACGGCGCGATCACCCCGCCGTCGACTCGCTGGTGGGACCGTTCGTCAACACGATCGTGCTGCGCGCCGACCTTTCCGGGGCTCCCGGCTTCCGCGCTTTGCTGCGGCGAGTTCGCGAGACCGCGTTACGGTCGTTGCCCCGGCAGGAGCATCCGTTCGAGGACGTGGTCCACGCTATCGGGCCGGAGCGCAGCCTGAGCCGGAACCCGCTGTTCCAGGTCATGCTGAACTACCGCTCCTACCCGGGCAGGCCGTTCGAGCTCGAGGGGCTGAAATGCGAGGAGATCCGCGCCGGCGCGGGCATGTCCGAAGTGGACCTCATGCTGGCCGCCCTGGCATCGCGGCCCGGTCCGCTGGAGCTGGAGTGGGTGTATGCCTCGGATCGGTTCGACGCGTCCACGATCGAGCGGATGTCGGTCCACTTCGAGCGGCTCGTGCGCGCGATCGTCTCCGATCCGGACCGACCGGTCGAGGAGCTGCCGATCCTGTCGGAGGAGGAGCGGCGGACCCTGCTTCGATGGGGGTGTTCGGACGAGCCGACCGTCCGCGATTCGATGGTGTCGAGGATCGAGACGTCAGCGCGCCGCGATCCGGACCGGCCGGCGATCGTCCTCGGCGAGCGCCGGCTGACGTACGGCGAGCTCGCGGAACGGTCGTCCCGCGTCGCCTCGGCTCTGCGCGCGCGGGGGAAGGGACCCGGCTCCGTGGTCGGGATCTGTCTCGATCGCTCGCCGGAGCTGTTCGTCTCGATCCTCGGCGTGCTGGCTTCGGGAGCCGCGTATCTTCCCCTGGATCCGTCGTCCCCGGACGACCGGATGCGGTATATGATCGAGCACGCGGGGGTCGACCTGGTGCTCAGCGACGAAGACCTCGCGGGTCGGGTGCGGGGAATGGGGCCCGCGGTCGTGTCGTGGGACGTCCGGCGCGAGGAGTCGCCCAGGCAGAGCGCCCCCCCGACGGACGCCGGGGATCTGGCGTATGTCATCTACACGTCGGGATCCACGGGCAGGCCCAAGGGAGTCCAGATCCAGCGACGCTCGGTGGCGAACTTCACGGATTGGGCGGTCCGGGAGATGGGGCTCTCCGCGGCGGACCGCGTCCTCCAGTTCTGCTCGATCGGATTCGACGTCTCGATCCTGGAGTTTCTGCCGACCCTCACGAGCGGCGCCACCCTCGTGCTGCGCGATCCCGGCCCGCCGCCTTCGCCGAGCGCGTTCGGGCGCTGGCTCGAGGAGCACGCGATCACGGTCGCGATCCTCCCTACGGCGTACTGGCACGGCTGGGCGGCCCACGTCGCGGGGGCGGGGAGCTCGGCCGTTCCCGCGAGCCTCCGGCTCCTGGTGGTGGCTGGGGAGAAAGCCCTTCCCGCGCCCTACGCGGGCTGGCGGGCGTCGGCCTCCCGGTCGGTGCGCTGGATCAACGGCTACGGCCCGACCGAGGCGACGATTCTGGCGACCGCATTCGAGCCCGATCCGGGGAAGGCGTGGAGCCCCGCGGAGGACATCCCGATCGGCACCCCGATCGCCGGGGCGCGCGTCTACGTGCTGGACGACCGCATGCAGCCGGTCCCGGTAGGAGTACCGGGCGAGATCGGCCTGGGGGGATCCGGAATCGCCACCGGATATCGCAACGACCCGGAGCGGACCGCCGAGCGGTTCTTCGACGACCCGTTCCGGCCCGGCAGGCGTCTGTACCGGACGGGGGACCGCGGGCGCTGGCGCCCGGACGGCCGGCTCGAGTTCCTCGGCCGGCTCGACGACCAGCTGAAGATCCGGGGGTACCGGGTCGAGCCCGCCGAGGTCGAGGCCCACCTGGCCAAACACTCGGAGGTGGCCGCCGGAGCGGTCGTGGCGCGCGAGGTCGGCGGCAGCCGGGTGCTCGTCGCGTACGTCACCCCGGTCGCGGGGCGGCGGCTGGAGGCGGCGGAGATCCGCGAATGGCTGACCGAACGCCTGCCCGACTACATGGTACCCGGCATCGTGGAGGTGCTGGAGGAGATGCCGCTCACCGCCAGCGGCAAGGTGGACCGGGTCGCGCTCCCCCCACCCTCGCACGCCCGGGCGCGCGGCGCCTACCTCGCGCCACGCACCCCGGTCGAGCAGGCGCTGGTCGGGATCTGGCAGCGGTTGCTCGCGGTCGAGCGGGTGGGGATCCGGGACGACTTCTTCGACCTGGGCGGACACTCGCTCATCGCCCTCCAGGTCATCGCCGAAGCCGAGCGTGCCCTCGACCAGTCGGTTCCGCTGAGTCTCGTCTTCGAATACCCGACGATCGAGGATCTGGCGGCGGCGATCGAGGGACAGGCGGTCGCGTGAGCGAGGACCCGCGGTCCCGGCCGCCCGCGCCGCGGAGTCGGTCGCGTCCGGAGCGGGTCGCGCCCGTCTCGCAGGCCCAGCGGCACTTCTGGCTCCTCGACCAGATCACGGGCGGGCATCCCGTCTACAATGTGCCACGGCGCTACCGTATCCGGGGGCCGGTCGACGGCGCCTGCCTCGAGCGTGCGCTGGGCGAGGTCGCCCGGCGCCACGAGATCCTGCGGACGCGCTTCCCGCAACGCGGGAACGGTCCGGTCCAGGAGGTTCTCCCGAGCCACCCGTTCCGCCTGCAGATCGTCGATCTCTCGGGAAGAACCGAGGCCGAGCGCGCCGAGCGGCTCCTGGCGCTGGAGGCGGAGGCGGCGCGGCGGCCGTTCGATCTGGCGGAGGGGCCCGCGTGGCGGGCGACGCTGGCGCGCCTGAGCACGGAGGACCATGTCCTCCTCCTCGCGCTCCACCACGTCGTCTTCGACGGCTGGTCCCGGCCGCTCCTGGAGGAGGAGCTGAGCGCCTGCTACCGCGCGTTCGCGCGCGGCATGCCGCCGCCGCTCGACCCGCTTCCTCTCCAATACGCCGACTTCGCCGAGTGGGAGCGGGAGCGGCACTCGGACGAACGGCTGGATCGCCTCCTCGACTGGTGGACCGAGCGGCTGAAGGACCTGCCGGTCATCGACCTCCCCCGCGACCGCCCAGGTGC
>JAICNR010000091.1 GCA_025931135.1 Gemmatimonadota bacterium
ACGGGATGCTTTCGGGCTTCACCGGGAAGGGCGCGAAGACGGTCCTGCCCGGCGAGGCGAGCGCGAAGGTCTCGATGCGGCTAGTGCCGGACCAGGATCCCGACGAAATCGCCGAGCTCTTTCGTCGTCACGTCGAGGCCCACGCGCCTCCCGGCGTCGTGGTGAGGGCGGACGACCTCCACGGCGCCCGGCCATACATCGCTCCGCTCGATCACCCGGCGAACCGCGCCGCCGCGCGCGCCCTCGCCCAGGCGTTCGGGGCCGAGCCCGTGTTCACTCGGGAGGGCGGATCGATTCCCGTGACCGTCACCTTCCAGGAGGAGCTAGGAGCGACCTCGATTTTGATGGGCTTCGGCCTGCCCGACGAGAACGCTCACGCCCCCGACGAGCACCTGGATGTTCAAAACTTCCACGGCGGCGTCGTGACGTCGGCGTGGTTCTACGAGGAGTACGCACGCGGCGAGGAATGACGCCGTGGCGCGAGATCCGGAGACGCACCGATCCCGATGCCGACGCGCCGCACGACCGTCCGACGGGCCCCGCACCGCGGGGTCTACGACCGTGAGGTCGTGCACGCGATCCTTGATGCGGGCCGGGTCGCGCACGTGGGGTTCGTGCACGAAGGCCAGCCGTTCGTGATCCCGATGGCGTACGCGCGGGACGGCGACCGGCTCCTTCTCCATGGCTCCGGCGGGAGCCGGATGATGCGCGCGCTCGCCGGCGGAGCACCCGCCTGCGTGACCGTGACGATCGTCGACGGTCTCGTGCTCGCCCGCTCGGTCTTCCACCACTCGATGAACTACCGCTCGGTCGTGGCGGTCGGGACGGCCACGAAGCTGGCGGGAAAGGAGAAGGCCACGGCCCTCGAGACTCTGGTCGACGCGCTCGTGCCGGGGCGCTCCGACGAGGCGCGGGGCCCCGACCGGGCCGAGCTCGCGTCGACGATGATCCTTGCCTTCCCGCTCGAGGAAGTGTCGGCTAAGGTGCGGAGCGGCCCCCCGGTCGACGATCCCGAGGACGTCTCGCTGCCGATCTGGGCGGGGACGGTCCCGCTCGCGTTGGAATACGGCCATCCCGAGGCGGCGCCCGATGTTGCGGAGGGTGTACCCGTCCCGCCGTCCGTGTCGGGGTTGATCCGGCGCTCTCCCGCTCCCTAGGTTAACGGCACCCATGAAGCTCCATACCAAGATCCTGCTCGGCCTGGCTCTCGGAGCGGCGGCCGGAGTCGCCGTGAACATGGCGGCCGCGGACGCCGGCTGGCTCGCCTGGATCAACCGCAATGTCACCGGCCCCGTGGGGCAGGTGTTCCTGCGGCTCCTGTTCATGGTCGTGATGCCGCTCGTCTTCGCGACTCTATCGCTTGGAGTGGCCGGACTCGGGGACCTGCGGAACGTGGGCCGCGTCGGGGCCAAGACTCTCGGCTACTTCCTGATCACGACCGCGCTCGCCGCGGCCCTCGGCCTCCTCCTCGTGAACGCCGTGAGGCCGGGGGACGGCCTGCCGGGCGAGACGGTGGAGCGGCTCCAGGGGATCTACGCGGGTCAGGCCGAAGAGCGGCTCGCCTCCAGCGGCGCGGCGGGATTCGGCATCGACACGTTCGTGAACATCGTGCCCCGGAACCCGATCCGCTCCGCTGCCGACATGGACATGCTGGGGGTCATCTTCTTCTCGATCGTGTTCGGGATCGCTCTGGCCATGATTCCCGCCGAGCGCTCGGCTCCCATGCTGCGCTGGCTCGAGGCGCTGGCCGATACGGTCACGAAGATGATCGATCTCGCCATGCGCTTCGCACCGTACGGCGTGTTCGCTCTGATCTTCGTCGTCACGAGCACGTTCGGTTGGGGGCTCCTGCGGCAGCTCGCGCTCTATATCGCAGTCGTGCTGGTCGGGCTCCTGATCCACGCCACTGTCACGCTGTCGGTCATCGTGCGGGTGTTCGCGGGTCTCAATCCGATCCGGTTCTGGTCGAAGATCCGGGAGGTCGTGATCACCGCGTTCTCGACGTCCTCGTCGAACGCGACCTTGCCCACCACTCTTCTCGTGGCCGAGCGCACGCTGCGGATCCCGCCGAGGATCGGCGGCTTCGTGCTGCCGCTCGGCGCCACCATGAACATGAACGGAACCGCGCTGTTCGAAGGCGTGACCGTCCTGTTCGTGGCGCAGGTTTTCGGAGTCGACATGCCGATCACGAAGCAGGCGATCGTCGTCGTGCTGTCGGTGCTGACCGCCGTCGGAGCGGCAGGCGTTCCGGGCGGATCGATCCCGCTCCTGATGGTGATGGCGACTTCGGTAGGGGTTCCAGGGGAGGGGATCGCGATTATCCTCGGCGTGGATCGCATCCTGGACATGAGCCGGACGGTGCTGAACGTGGCCGGGGACCTGACGGCCGCGTGTGTCGTGGCGCGGAGCGAGGGCGCGTGGGATCCGGCGGACGCCGAAGATGCCGCCCGCGTCGAGGCGTTCCCGGACGAGCCGCTCGACGAGGCGCCCGCCGCTTACCGACCGGGCAGGCGCCCCTAGCGCGAGCCTCCGCGTCCGGGGGGCGGCCCGGGTGTCGGGGCGCGCTGGGCTCGCTCCCGGATCGCCCAGGGGCCGACCCGGATCACCGGCGGCGTCGAATCGTTCACGAACATAGTCAGCGAGTCCGCTGTCGCGGCCAGCCCGGGGCCGAACGCCAGCACGCCTACCGCCGTGTTATTGGTCTCGACCTTGAGGCGTGGATTGTCGGGCGTCACCACGCCGTCGTAGCGGTTCCCCTCCTCGTCCTGCAGATAGGGCTGACCATCGGCCGCGAACAGCACCAGGCTGTCCGGACCCGTGTACCAGGCGGCGTAGGTCATCGCGATATGATTCGGGGTGTAGTTGAGAACCTGAACGTGCCATGCCGCGTCGCCCCCCACCGAGCGCTCGGTCATGTCGACCGTGTCGAGCGGGCCGCCGTCCTGCATCTCGGGGAATCGCGTCGGATCGAGCGCGAACTGCTCCAGCTCCGAGGCGGTCAAGGAATCGAACGGCATGACAGTGTCTGCCGTGCCGCCGTCGGCGCCGGAGTCGCCGCCTGAGCATGCGAGCGCCATCGAGAGCGCCAGCGCTGGGTGAAGCGCCATCGCGCCGCGGAACAGGATCGGGATTCTCACCATGCCCTCCTCAACGGTAGTTGGTCGGCTTCCAGTGAAACGGGAGGTCGGCCTCGCGCAGGTGGGCGATGACGGCCTGCAGATCGTCCTTCTTCTTTCCCGAGATGCGGACCTGATCTCCCTGGATCGCGGCCTGCACCTTGAGTCCCGTCCCCTTGATTCGCTTGACGATGTCCTTGGCCTGCTCGCTCGACAGACCGGACTGGACCTTCGCCCGCTGGCGCGCCGTCCCGCCGAGGGCTGACTCCACGTTTCCCCAGTCGAGCGCCTTCAACGAGACACCGCGACGGGAGAGCTTCTCCTCCAGGATCTGGCGCAGCGACTTGAGGCGGCCTTCATCCTCGGCGCTCAGCACCAGGTCGTCGCCGGTTTCCTCGATCGCCGCCTTCGAGCCCTTGAAGTCGAACCGCGTGTGGATCTCCTTCGTCGCCTGCTGGACGGCGTTTCGCACCTCCATCTTCTCCACCTGACCCACGATGTCGAACGAACTGTCGGCTGCCATTACGCGGCCCTCCTCAGGATCGGATTGAACGATGCCGATCGACGGTCCGACTCAGTCGGTCGCCGAAATCCGAATTACGATCTTGCCGAACTGATCGCCCGAGGCCATGCGATCGAGACCGGCGGGCGCTTCCTCGAACGGAATCTCGACGTCGATCAGCGGATCGATGCGGCGACCCTCCACCAGTCGCGCGATCTGCCGGAACTCGCGACGGTTCGCCATCGTGGATCCATGGATCGAGATCTGCTTCCAATACACGCGGTTGATCGGAGTGACGGCATCGTTGCCCGTCGTGGCGCCGCAGGTCGCGATGCGCCCCCCACGCCGCACGCACTCGATGGAATCGCGCCAGGTGCTTCTACCGACGGTGTCGATGACGAGATCCACGCCGCGCCTCGCCGTCAGCTCGCGGATCTTGCCCGATACGCTCTCGCGCGTGTAGTCGATCGCCACATCGGCGCCCAGGCCGATCGCACGGTCGAGCTTATCGGCGCTCGAGGACGTGACGTAGACGAGCGCGCCCGCGTACTTGGCGATCTGCAGAGCGGCCGAGGCCACCCCACCGCCGACGCCGTGGATCAGGACGCTCTCGCCGGCACGCAGGCCTCCCGCCGTGAGGACCAGGCGCCAGGCCGTCTGATACGCCAGCGGAAACGCCGCCGCCCGCGACCAGTCCAGACCCCGCGGCTTGCGATAGACGTTCACGTCGGGCACGACTACGCGCTCGGCGAGGGTGCCGGAGACATGCTCGCCGAGCAGGCGGAAGCGAACGCACAGCGACTCCTCGCCCGCGAGACAGAACTCGCAGTGGCCGCAGAAGAGCCCGGGCTGGATGTAGACCTCGTCTCCGGGGGTGATGTCGTTCACGCCCGGCCCGACGGCGTCCACAACCCCTGCGCCGTCGGCGCCCAGCACATGGGGGAACGTCTGGTCGATCCCCGGAATGCCGGCCCGCACCCAGAGGTCCAGATGGTTGAGAGCAGCCGCGACCACCCGCACCCGGACCTGACCGGTGCCCGGCTCGGGGTCCGGAAGCTCCCCGATGCGAACCACCTCCGGTCCTCCGTGCGACTCGATGAAGACGGCGCGCATGGGCCGCGAATCTAGCCGCGGCCCGGCTGCGCCGCCGCCACCTCAGCGCTCGACCGTCAGCGTGTAGCTGCCGCTGTCGCCGGCCCGCAGGGAGTTCGCGACTACCGTCCAGTGGCCGGCCTCGTCGACTACGAGGTCGATGCGGCTGTCCGTGTTCCCGGCGCCGTCATCATCGTCGTAGGTACGGCTGCTGGGCGAGACGAATGTCAGATACGCGTCGAAATCGGGCGAGGCGAGCGTGAGCACCAGGTGGTCTCCTTCGGCGACGTCGATCCCCCATCCCTCGTAGTACGATCCGTCTTCCCGCACGGGGTCGCCTTCCTCCAGCGAGCCCGTGATCGTGGCGGTCGGACCGGCGGGAACGGGACCCTTCTCCGTGAACGCCTCGCTCGTAAGGCTTGCGTCCGTGCGCTGGCGCGTGGTGAGGACCAGGGCGTAGTCACCGGTTTCGCCGGATTCGTACGAGGACGCGTGCACGCGCCACGTCCCACCCTCCCCGGCGATCTCCTGGACCATGGCTACGCTGGGGGAGTCCGCATAGTCGTCGTTCTCGAACTGCTCGCCGGAGGGCGAGATGACGATCAGGTAGGGATCGAAGTCGACCGCCGACAGGATCGCGATCACTTCCTTTCCGATGCCGACGTCGAGCGTGTATTCGTCGAAGCTCTCGCCGGTCTCACGCTGCGTGTCGGACGAGGCGAGCGATCCGGTCCGAACGGTCGACTGGGCAAGCGCCCCTGGGGCCGCCGCCGAAGCGAACGCGGCCGCGAGCGCGAGGATCCGCAGGATCGGGGACATTCCGAGATCTCCTGAGAAGGGTGGCGACCCGGGCTGGAGCGCCCGAGCGTGGCACGCAATCTATATTGCCGGCGTGGCTGCGTGGACCGCCGAGGACGACCTCCCGCTTTCCTTCTGCGATCAGTGCGGGTGGCTCCAGCCCGGTCCGGCCGTGGCCTGCACTCGCTGCGGGGTGCCGCTCGACCGTAGCGTGTACGATCCCTTCGTGGCGATCAGCCAGAACGCGGCGGTCGTCCGACAGGCGATTCGGGGGCGGGCCAAGCCTTCGGCCTTCGGCCGCTTCGCGCTCGTCCTCCTGGGGCTCCTGTATCTTCTCTACTCTGGCCTCTTCCTCCACTCGCTCCTGTCCCGGTCTTTCTCGCTCGCGGCGCTCGTGTTCGTGCTCCTGGACCTCCTGATCGGTGTCTTGATCCTCTCCGCCTTCCATCGCATGGGCTCGCGCGATACCTGGGACGAGTACCGGCGCTGGTCCTGACTTCGGCGTCGGGAGTGAACCGTCATGTGCACGCTGATCGCCTTCCACCGGGTCTGGCGGGACCAGCCGCTCGTCGTAGCGACGAATCGCGACGAGGCGTACGGCCGTCCGTCGGGGCCGCCGCGCTGGACCGGGACCTCACCCCGCGTCCTGGCCCCCGTCGACGAGCGCGCGGGAGGGACGTGGATGGGGGCGAACGAGGTCGGGCTGTGGGTGGGACTGACGAATCGCCGCTCCGGAACGGACGACCCTCGCCTTCGCTCGCGCGGGCTCCTGTGTCGCGAGCTCCTCGATCTAGCCGGCGCGGATGAGGCTGCGGCGGCGCTGGAATCGTTGACCGTGCCCTACAATCCGTTCCACGTCGTCGTGGCGGACGCGGAGAGAATGATCTTGATCGAGCACGACAAAGGTGACTCCCCCGCGCGCCGGCTCGCCCCGGGCTGCCACCTGGTTACGAACAGGCCGTTCGACCGGACCCCGGAAGAGCCCAAGGCGCGCCGCGTCTGGCGGCTCCTGTACCGTTCCGGCCTGTGGCCGGTCGAGCGCGGCGCTCCGGCACCGGCCGATCTCGAGGAGAAGCTCCGAGCGGTTCTGGGCGACCACGGCGAGTCGCGGGACGAAGCGGTCTGCCTCCATGGCACGACCGGGGGGACGAAGAGCGCGGCGGTGTGGCGGGTCGCGCCGCCCGAGGCCGGCGCCGGACCCGCGCGGATCGCGCTCGTGTTCGCCGACGGGCCGCCGTGCGTCACACCGTTCGTGCGTCACGCGGCCAGCGTTGACGGGTTCGGAGGCCCGGGGTAACCTCTGCCGCCCGGCTGGCGCACCCGCCCGACAACTCCATGGAGGAATGATGGCGAACGTCCCGGAAGAGCTACGCTACAGCAAGGACCACGAATGGGTCGCGTTCGACGAGAGCTCGGGCGTCGCCACCGTCGGGATCACCGATTACGCGCAGGGCGAGCTGGGTGACGTGGTGTTCGTCGAGCTGCCCGCGGTGGGCGAGACGGTCTCGGCGCACTCCGCGTGCGGGACGATCGAGGCCGTAAAGGCGGTGGCGGAGCTGTTCGCGCCGGTCTCGGGTGAGGTGGTGGACGCGAACGTGACGCTCGAGGACCATCCGGAGACCCTGAACGTGGATCCCTACGGCGACGGTTGGATGATCCGCATTCACCTGTCGGACCGGGGCGAGATCGACGACCTCATGGACGCCGCCGGGTACGTCGAGCACATCGGATAACGGTGCCCGGTAGCGTTCCCCCTCCCGATCGGTTCGCGGACCGACACATCGGCCCGCGCCCGGACGAGATCCGCGACATGCTCGAGGTCCTCGCATTGGAGGACCTGGATGCCCTGACCGAGGCGGTCGTCCCGGGCGAGATCCTCTTCCGCCGTCCCCTTCAGCTGCCGAGCGCCGCCACGGAACGGGCCGTGCTCTCGGAGCTGACCGGGATGGCGGCCAGGAACCAGGTCTGGCGCTCCTACATCGGCATGGGCTACCACGACTGCGTGACCCCGCCGGTCATCCTGCGGAACGTCCTCGAGAATCCAGGCTGGTACACCGCGTACACGCCGTACCAGGCCGAGATCGCCCAGGGCCGGCTCGAAGCCTTGCTCGTATTCCAGAACGTGGTCGCCGATCTCACGGGCCTGCCGGTGGCGAACGCCTCGCTCCTCGACGAGGGGACGGCCGCCGCCGAGGCCTTGGCGATGTTCGTGCGACTGACGCGCAGGGACGAGGGCGTGTTCCTCGTCGACCGCGGCTGTCACCCCCAGACGATCGCGGTCGTGCGGACCCGCGCCGAGGCGCGCGGGATCGAGATCGAGGTCGACGACTTGTCCGATCGCGCCATGGATGAGCGAACGATCGGGGCGCTGGTTCAGTTTCCGACGACCGAGGGCGCGATCGAGGGATATGGCTCGCTCTGCAAACGCGTCCACGCGGCGGGTGGACTGGTGGCCGTGGCCACCGATCTCCTCGCCCTCACGTTGCTCGAGCCGCCCGGGTCCTGGGGCGCGGACGTGGCGCTCGGGAACAGTCAGCGATTCGGCGTGCCGCTCGGCTACGGCGGGCCGCACGCCGCGTTCTTCGCGACCCGCGAGGAGTACGCGCGGCAGATCCCCGGGCGCATCATCGGAGTATCGCGCGACACCGCCGGCCGAGAGGCATTTCGAATGGCGCTCCAGACGCGCGAGCAGCACATACGCAAGGAGAAAGCGACCAGCAACGTATGCACCGCGCAGGTCCTGCTCGCTGTCGTGGCGGGCATGTACGCCGTGTATCACGGTCCCGACGGACTGACGCGGATCGCGCGCCGCGTCCACGGGCTCACCTCGCTCCTTGCCGCCGGGCTCGAACGAATCGGGTACGCGCTGACCCACGACACGTATTTCGATACGCTGGCGGTCGAGCTCGACGCGGGCGTCGCGGCTCGCGTCCAGGAGGCGGCAAGTCGGCGAAGGATCAACCTGCGGCCGCTCGACGGTGCCCGGCTCGGCGTCGCGCTCGACGAGACCGTGCACGAAGGGGATGTGGCGGATCTGCTGGCCGCGTTCGGCGACGGAGAGGGGCCGGGGATCGGAATCGAGGGTCTGGATGCGACTGCGGAGCGCGGGATCCCGCCGAACCTCGTACGCGACTCCCCGTTCCTCGAGCATGCCGTCTTCCATCGCTACCGCTCCGAGACCGAGATGCTGCGCTACCTCAAGCGCCTCGAGAATCGGGACCTTTCGCTTGCGCACGCCATGATCCCCCTCGGATCCTGCACCATGAAGCTGAACGCGACGACCGAGATGATCCCGATCACGTGGCCCGGGTTCGGTCGCCTGCACCCGTTCGCGCCGCGCGAGCAGGCGGCCGGCTACACGGAGCTGTTCGACCAGCTCGAGCGCTGGCTCGCGGAAATTACGGGCTTCGCGCGCGTCTCCCTCCAGCCGAACGCGGGCTCCCAGGGAGAGTACGCGGGCCTCCTCGTGATCCGCGCGTGGCATCGCTCTCGCGGGGAAGAGGGGCGCACCACCTGTCTGATCCCGCAGTCCGCGCACGGGACCAACCCCGCCAGCGCGGTGATGGCGGGGATGGCCGTGGTCGTGGTGAAGACCGACGCGCGCGGGAACATCGACGTCGACGATCTTCGCGCGAAGGCCGCCGCGCACGCCGACACGCTCGGCGCGATCATGGTCACCTACCCCTCCACCCACGGCGTCTTCGAGACGCGGATCCGCGAGATCTGCGACATCGTCCACGACCACGGGGGGCAGGTGTACATCGACGGCGCGAACATGAACGCGCAGGTCGGCCTCGCGCGGCCCGGAGACTACGGCGCGGACGTCTGCCACCTGAACCTCCACAAGACGTTCTGCATCCCGCATGGCGGGGGCGGTCCCGGCATGGGGCCGATCGGCGTGGCCGAGCATCTGGCTCCGTTCCTGCCCGACCACCCGGTCGTCGACCTGGACCACGCGCGCTCGGCCGGGACGGTCTCGGCGGCGCCATGGGGCAGTTCCTCGATCCTCCCGATCTCGTGGGCGTACATCCGGCTGATGGGTCCCGACGGCCTCAAACTCGCTTCCCAGGTCGCGATCCTGAACGCGAACTACGTGGCGCGTCGGCTGGAGGGCGACTACGCGCTGCTCTACGCGGGGGAGAACGGGCTGATCGCCCACGAATGCATCCTCGACTCCCGCCCGCTGAAGCACTCCGCGGGCGTGGAGGTGGAGGACATCGCGAAGCGCCTGATCGACTACGGGTTCCACGCCCCGACCGTCTCGTTTCCGGTAGCCGGGACGTTGATGGTCGAGCCCACGGAGAGCGAGTCGAAGGCGGAGCTGGATCGGTTCGTCGACGCGATGGCCGCGATCCGCGACGAGGTTCGGGAGAT
>JAICNR010000002.1 GCA_025931135.1 Gemmatimonadota bacterium
ACCCCGCCGAGGGAGGAGTCCCGTGGAGCCGGACGTCGTAGAGGTAAGCGTTGCCAGCCTCGGGATCGACTCGTCGACCCAGTCGCCGATCGTGATCCTGAAGGAGAAGGACGGCGAGCGCTATCTCCCGATCTGGATCGGGCCCAGCGAAGCGAGCGCGATCGCGACCGAGCTGGCCGGCGTGAAGTTCTCCCGGCCGCTCACCCACGACCTCATGAAGACGCTGGTCCGGGCCCTCCACGGCACCCTGTCCCAGGTCGTCATCGGCGCGCTCAAGAACAACACCTACTACGCGCAGGTGTTCGTCCGGAACGGCGACGAGGACGTGGTCGCGATCGACGCGCGGCCGAGTGACTCGATCGCTCTCGCGCTGCGGCTCAACGCCCCCATCTTCGCGTCCGAGGAGCTCCTCGACCACACGGCCGAGGACGTCGGGCAGACGGGCGAGGAGGGCGAGAACGAGTACGACGCCGAGGCGCTCAAGGACTATCTGCGGCGCATGAACCCGGAGGATTTCGGCCGCTTCACGATGTGACGGAAAACAAGTCGCCACAAGAACTTGAGGTGCAAAGAATGACGTAACGCGTTATCTGCTTCGAGGTGCCCGACGCGGCCCAGGTGGCCGCAACGGGAGAATAGGGAATGCGGTGAGAATCCGCAGCGGCCCCGCCACTGTGACGCCGGACCGAAACCGGTCGCGGCCCAGCCAGGAGACCTGCCTCGAGGCACGTTGCACGCGGTCCTTCGCGGGAGGGATCCGGCGACACGCTCGGGGCTTCCCGATCGTCCGCCCGCCTTCCCGAATCCCGGAACGGCGGGCGTTCTTTTTTTCGGACGCGGAGAGGCGGACCCGATGGGTGGACGGAAGCGACCCAGGCGCGTGGCCGGCGCGTGGATCCTGATGGCGGCATTGCTGCCCGGCGCGTGCGGAGAGCCGGCGAGCGATACGAGAAGAGACGCTCCAGCCCGCCCGGCGATCCGCGTCGTCGACGACGCCGGCCGGTCGATCGAGCTCGCGGGACCGGCGCGGCGGATCGTCTCGCTCGTTCCGAGCGTGACCGGTACGATCGTCGCGCTCGGGGCGGCGGATCGGCTGGTCGCTCGGACCCGGTATGATCGGGACCCCGCGCTGGCGGACCTCCCGAGCCTGGGTGGCGGGCTCGATCCCAGCGTCGAGGGGATCGTCGCCCTCGGCCCGGACCTGGTCGTGGCCTGGAACGCGCGCGACGACCGGGCGCTCGTCCCGCGTCTCCTCGACGCCGGCATCCCTGTCTACGCCGCCGAGATCCAGGACACGACCGCGATCTTCGCGACGATCGAGCGGGTCGGCGTCCTCCTCGGAGAGCGGGTCCGCGCGGACTCGGTGGCGGGGGCCCTCCGCGACACGCTCCGGGCGGTCGCGCGTGACGTTCCGCCCGGGGTCCGCCCCCGCGCTCTGTATCTCATCGCCGGCGACCCCCCCCGGACGGCGGGGCCCGCCACATTCATCGGCCAGGCGCTGTCGATCGCCGGGGCCGACCCCGCGTTTCCCGAGATCCCCGACGACTGGCCGACGATCTCGCTCGAGGCCGTCGTCGCCCGGGCACCGGACCTGATCGTGCTCCCGGTGGGCGCGGAACTTCCACGCCTCGAAGCGCTCGCCCGGGAGCCCGGCTGGCGGGACGTGGTCGCGATCCGAGCGGGCCGGGTGGTCGAGATCGACGCCGACCTTCTCGCCCGGCCGGGGCCCGAGCTCGGCCGGGCCGCCCGGGAGCTTCGGCGCGGGCTCTCGAAGGTCACGAGGGGGGAGCGCTGAGTCGGGGCGTGGCCTTAGCCGCGCTCGCCGTCGCGGCGGCGGCGGCGGTCGTCCTGTCGCTGGGGTACGGGGCGGCGCGCCTCGACCTGGGCGAAGTCGTGGCGGCGCTCCGGGGTCGCGGCGACCCCGCCGCGGTGACGATCGTCCGCGAGCTCCGGTTGCCGCGCGCGGTCCTGGCCGCGCTCGTCGGGGGGGCGCTGGCGCTCGCGGGCGCAGCCTTTCAGGCCCTCCTCCGGAACCCCCTCGCCGAGCCCTACATCCTCGGTGTGTCGAGCGGCGCCGCCGTCGGGGCAGTGGCCTGGATCGCCGCCGGTGGGCTCGCGCTGTCCCGTCTCGGGCTGCCGGCCGCGGCGCTTGCCGGCGCGCTCCTCGCGATCGCGCTCGTCCTGTCGATCGCCACCCGCGTGGATCGCCGGCTCGACGTCAGGGTGCTCCTGCTGGCGGGGGTCGTCGCCGGGTCGTTCTTCAACGCCTGCATCCTGCTCCTCCTCGCGTTCCAGGAGGTCGACGCGTTCCGCTCCGCGATGTTC
Organism: Gemmatimonadota bacterium; assembly: GCA_025931135.1. Taxonomy (GTDB): domain Bacteria; phylum Gemmatimonadota; class Gemmatimonadetes; order JACCXV01; family JAHWKZ01; genus JAICNR01. The sequence goes on from JAICNR010000002.1 coordinate 2,326, forward strand.
TGGATGATGGGGAGCCTGGCCGGGGCGACGTGGCGCGCGGTCGGGCTCCTGGGAGCGGTAGTGGCGCTGGGGGGCATCGCGCTCCTCGCTCTCGCGCGGCCGTTCAACGCGCTGGCCGTCGGGGAGGAGACCGCGGCATTCCTGGGGATCCCGGTCGATCGCGTGCGGCGCACCGCGTACCTGATCGCGAGCGGCCTGGCGGCGGGGTCGGTCATCGCGGCCGGCGGGATCGGCTTCGTCGGGCTCGTCGTCCCGCACGCGGTCCGTATCGTGTGGGGAGGTGAGCATCGGTTCCTCCTGCCCGCGGCGTTCTTCGCCGGCGCCGCGTTCCTACCGCTCGCCGATCTCCTCGCGCGCGTCGTGGTGGCGCCGAACGAGCTGCCGCTCGGGGTCGTGACCGCGTTCATCGGCGTGCCCTTCTTCGTAGCGCTCCTCCGGCGACAGGCGCGGAGCGTCGAGTCATGAGCTGGCGCGCCCGCGACCTATGGTTCCGGTATCCGGCCGCCGAGCTCGACGCGGTGGCCGGCGTGGATCTCGACGCGTCTCCCGGCGAGATGGTCGCGATCCTGGGGCCCAACGGAGCGGGAAAGTCGACGCTCCTCCGATTGCTCCTCGGAGCCGCCGTACCGAGGCGCGGCGACGTCGAGTATCGCGGTCGGCCAGCCGCGTGCTGGGATGCCGTCGAGCGTGCGCGCCGGATTGGGGTCCTGCCGCAGCACGAGGAGCCGGCCTTCCCGGTCTCGGTCCTGGAGCTGGTCTCGATGGGCCGCTACCCGCACCTCGGGGCATGGCGTCGTCCGGATGCCGCCGATCGGGCCGCGGTCGGGCGCGCGCTAGACCGCTGCCGCGTCGCCCCGATCGCGGATCGACCCTACGCCACTCTGTCGGGGGGAGAACGCCAGCGCGCCCGGCTGGCGCGCGCACTCGCACAGGAGCCCGAGTCCCTCGCGCTCGACGAGCCGACAGCTTCGCTCGATCTCGCCCACGAGATGGAGATCTGGGAGATCCTCCGCGAGGAGGCGGCGCGCGGTCGCGCGATCCTTCTCACGACCCATCATCTGAACCTCGCCGCACGCTACGCAGATCGACTCGTGCTCATGGACCGGGGCCGTGTCGCGGTAGCCGGGCCACCCCAGGACGTGCTCCGCCCAGAGTCCGTCTCGACCGTCTACTGCTGGCCCGTCCGCGTCGAGCCGATGGACGAACTGGGGCCGGACCGCGGCGCGCCCCAGGTCGTCCCCCTGAGGCCGGAGCAAGATCGCTCCGGTCCACCCCCGACCAAGGAGTCTCGATGATCGAAGCTCGTTCGCTCCGCGCTCCCTTGCTCGCCGCCTCCGCCCTGCTCTCGCTCACCGGCCCGGCCACCGCGCAGGGCGAGCGCGACACCGTCGAGACCGTCCTCGTCCCGCCGATCGTCGTCTCGGTGTCGCGCGTCGAGACCGACGCGTCGAGCGTCGCGAGCGCAGTGACGGTCATCAGTCGAGAGCAGATCGAGAGCCGTCAGCTCGGCACCGTGCTCGAGGCGCTCCAGAGCGTGCCCGGAGTCTCCCTGGTCCGGACCGGAGGGCCCGGCGGCTCGACGTCCGTGTTCCTGCGCGGCGCGAGCTCCGCGCACGCGCTCGTCCTCGTCGACGGCATCGAGATGAACGATCCGTCCGCCCCGACGGGCGGCTACGACCTGGCGACGTTGGGCACCGACGGCATCGAGCGGATCGAGGTCCTGCGCGGACCGCAGAGCACGATCCACGGGTCGAGCGCGATGGGCGGGGTCGTGAACGTCATCACGCGACGGGGCGAAAGCCCGTCGCGCGTGGAGATACGCGCGGAGGGCGGTGCGCACGAGACCGCGAACGGCTCGCTCGCAGTCCTGGGGGCGGGTCGCGGATGGTCCTGGGCGGCGACCGCATCGCGGCGCACGACGGACGGCATCAGCGCCGCGCCCGAGGACCTGGGGAACGAGGAGCCCGACGGCAGCACGACGACCGCGCTGGAGCTTCGCGTCGAGCGGGATGCCGGGCCCTTCCGCCTGGCGCTCGTCGGGCACATCGACGACACGGACACCGACCTCGACGCGGCAGGCCCGACCGGTGACGATCCGAACCGGCGGCTGACGGACCGTGAGACAGCGTGGAAAGCGGAAGCCCTCTCCGGCGGCGTGGAGGATCGCTGGCGGTCGGCGGTCTCGATCTCGTACGCCTCCCACGATCGAGCTAGCCTGGACGACCCCGACCAGGCGCGCGCGGACTCGGAGCGCGGCGCGTTCGACGGGAGCGCCTGGAAGCTCGCCTGGGTGAACGACGTCGAGGTCTCGAAGACGGTCCGGCTCGTGGGGGGCGCGGAGACCGAGCGCGAGCTTGCAGCGACGACGTTCCGGAGCGACGGCCCCTTCGGACCGTTCGAAAGCGAGCTGACAGAGCGTACGGCGCGGACGAGCGGCGTCTTCGGCGAGCTGCGCGTCGAACCTGTGGGCTGGTTCTCGATCGCGGCCGGGGGGCGCCTCGACGAGCACGACCGCTTCGGCGCCATCGCCACGGCCCGGCTCGCGCCCTCCGTTTCGATCGCGAGCACGGGCTCGCGGCTCCGCGCCACCTGGGGCTCGGGCTTTCGCGCGCCGAGTCTGTTCCAGCTCTTCGATCCGCAGTTCGGCGCACCCGACCTCGAAGCGGAGCGCTCACGCGGCTGGGACGCTGGGATCGACCAGACGCTGGGGAGGGATCGAGCGCGGATCTCGGCCACGTGGTTCTCAACCCGGTTCGACGACCTGATCGCCTTTGCGTCGGAGGGCTACCGCAACGAAGAGGAGGCTTCGACGCGCGGGCTGGAAGTCGACGCCGCCGCGCTTTTCGCGCGGGAAGTGCGGCTGGACGCAGCGTACACCTGGACCCGCGCGGAAGCCGAGTCCGGGCCCGAAGCGGGCCTCGCGCTCATTCGTCGGCCGCGACATCAAGGATCGCTCGACGTCGTCTGGAATCCCATCCGCTGGCCGGAGATCGCGCTCGGATCGCGCTGGGTCGGCGAGCGTGAGGATCTCGACTTCTCCGCCTTCCCTGCGGAGCGCGTTCGGCTCGACTCCTACGTGGTATGGCGCCTGGCGGTCGCATGGGACGCACTCGAGTCGCTCCGGCTCTTCGGGAGGATCGAGAACATTTTCGACACCGATTACGAAGAAGTCCTCGACTTCGGGACGATTGGACGTTCGGCGTACATCGGCGCGACGGTCCGGCCGTGAGCGTTTACCTTGCCGCCCCATGCCGTCGCTACTCTCCGCGCGCGCCTCGTCGATATGCCTGCTCCTCCTCTTCGCCGGCCCGGCGGCGGCGCAGGAGGAAGTCGACAGCCTGGCTCCAGCGGACAGCCTGGTTCAGGCCGAAGGCCTGACTGCCGCCGACACGCTCCCGGAGCCGCCGAGAATCCGGGAGGATCCCCGCCTCACCTGGCTCGGTGACACCCTCGCGCTCGTCGACACGCTCGCGTTCACCGAGCCGATCGAGGTGATCCCGGACAGCCTCGTCGATCCCTACACCGTGGAGCGGCCGGGCGCCCGGCCCGTCTTCGAGCTCGGCGGCGACGCCCTTCTCGGTCGCGGCGCGTTCAGCCTCCTCGACGTGATCGAGAGCGAGTCGCTTCTACTCGGCATGGATCTCGGGGGTGGTGGTGTCGCGACCTTCCTTTCGTGGCCGGCGGGCGATCCCTCAGGTGTCCAGATCGTGGTCGACGGCGTGCCCGCCGGCAATCCGCTGGCGGCGATGTGGGATCTGCGCCAGCTCCCGCTGGAAGGGATCGCCCACGTGGCGTTCTATCCTGGGCCGCAGGTCGCCGCGTGGGGAGGTTCGGGAACGGGAGGAGTGCTCGCGATCACCACTCGTCGAGCGGTGACCCGGAGCGCGCGGTCTTTGCTCGCGTTTTCGCTGGGGTCGTTCGACGACGAGACGTTCTCCGGGTACTTCGGCCGCGGGGTGGGACCCGACGGGTCGGTGTTCGTAGCCGCGAACTTCGATGCTACGGAAGGATTCGAGAACGCGGGCAATTTCACGCGGAACCAGCTGGTCGCGAAAGCGGGTTGGCGGTTCTTCGGGCGGCATCTCCTGGAAGTGACGCGTCGCGCGGACGACCTCTCGGGCGAGGCGGGCCGCACCTCACTGAGCGGCGAAGAGGACTACGAGGGGAAGTCATGGCACGCCTTCTACCGCGGCGGAGTGGGACCCGTGGGGTTGAGGGCTCACGGCTGGCGCGAGACTCAGCGGATAGACCAGGAGTTCCAGCTGCGGGGCAAGGAAGGCTTGGTCGGCGAAGGTGTCCGTAAGGGATGGAAAGCGGACGCCGACCTGCATCTGGCGGGCTTGACCGTCTGGGGGTCGGCCTCCGGCGAGGACCAGGAGCTCGATTCCGCTCACCCCGCGTTCCTCGTCGACGGCGTGAGCCTGCTCGACCCACCCGAGGACTTCATCGGCACCGCACTCGAGAACCCCCGTACGCGCACCGAATGGGGCGGCGGGATCGGGTACGGTCACCCGGGGGATCGATGGGGCGCCCACGCGACCGCGCGACACCTGGACTTCGGCGACGGGTTCGAGTCCGGCACGGCGTGGCAGGGCGAGGTCCTCGCCCGACTCGGGAACGGATTCGAGCTGCGGGCGATGGCGGGGCGGGCGCCACGCCCCCCCGATCCCGTCGGCGAAGCGATCATCGCCCGCCGGGCGGATGAGGCGCTCGAGATCCATCCCGGCTTGATCGCCGACCCGAACGCGCTCGCCACGTGGACGGGCTGGCGCGGTTCGGTGGGCTGGTCGGATCGACGCTGGCGCGCGTCGGCGGTGGCGTTCGGTGGGACGGGGGAGAACGCGTTCGCATGGCTCCCGCCGGCGGCGTGGCTCTCCTTCGATCCGGCCGATCCGGTCGAGTTCCCCATCGGAGGGGAAGGCTTCAACACCTTCGACGTCCTCGACCTCTCGATCTCCGGCGGCGAGGTCGAGCTATGGATGCCTTTGCCGTACAGCCTGCGGGGCCGGCTCGCGTACCGGCGTCTCTCGTTGACCGAGGACCGGATCGATGAGCAGCTGCCGTACGTCCCCGAGGATCAGGCGCTGGCTCAGCTCCGGTTCGCGCGGCGCTTCTTTCCGAGTCGGGACCTGCTGGCCGAATCCCGCCTGACGGGGAGGTATGTGGGAGAGCGAGGCACGATCGCCGACGGGACGCTGCAATCCTATCTGGCCGTCGACGCGCTCGCCCAGGTAACCGTGATCAACTTCACGATCTTCGTTTCCCTCAAGAACATCGGCGACCTCCTCTATCGCGCCGACGAGAACTTCGACCTGCCTGGGGCGGAAGGCTATCTCGGAATAGTCTGGCGCTTCCGCGGGTAGCCACGGACCCGCAGGCGCCGTTACCTTCGGGCGCGATCGAATCGAAGATTCCAGCCAATCGAATGACGGAAGGAAGACGATGCGAACGATCCGCTGCGCGGCTCTGGCCGCGCTGATCCTATGTCTGGCCGCCTGCGGCGGCGGTGAGGACGAATCGGGGCAGCCGGAGGCCGCGATCGACAGCGCGGCGATGCAGTCCGCCGCCGCGAGAGACCTGCGGGAAGGCATGACCGGCGACGAGGTGCGCAACAAGCTCGGCGAGCCCCGCACGCGCGTGACGATGGACGGGGGCCTCGAGCGGTGGACCTACTACAACTACAACGCCGACGGCCAGCTGACCGCGAAGACCCTCATCATCTTCGGTAACGACGGCAAAATCGTGGAAGTCAACCACATGTCACAGTAGGTCCCGATGTGGCGTACGGCGTACGCCTGGCTCATCGGCGTCGTCTACACCGTTTTCTGGGCTACGCTCGGCATCCTCACCTGGCCTTTCAGCCCGGGCGGCGGGCTCTACCTCCGGTATGCGCGCATCTGGTCGGGATGGATCCTGAAGAGCCTAGGGATCCCGCTGGCGGTCGCGGGCGGTGAGAGGCTCGAGGCGGGACGCACGTACGTCTTCATGTCGAACCATCAGTCCGTGTTCGACATCTTCGCGCTGTTCCGCGGCGTCGATCATCCGCTCCGCATGGTCGCGAAGCGGATCCTCTTCTGGATTCCGATCCTCGGGTGGTCGATGTGGATGTGCGGTTTCATCCCCATCGACCGGTCGAACCGAGACAGCGCGATCCGGAGCCTCGATCGCGCGGCGCGGAAGATCCGCTCGGGGATCAGCGTGGTGGTCTTTCCCGAGGGAACCCGCTCCCGGGACGGCACCTTGCACCCGTTCAAGAAGGGCGGGTTCATGCTCGCGTTGAAGGCCGGTGTCCCGGTCGTCCCCGTGGTCGTCCTAGGGACCGACAGGATCATGGAGAAGGGCTCGCTGCGGGTCGGTCGTGCCGCCGTCGAGGTCCGGATCGGCCAGCCGATCGAAACGCGCGGTCGCGGGGCGACCGCCCGGGACCGCCTCATGGCCGACGTCCGCCGAGCGATGATCGACCTCGGCGCCACGGCGTGCGAGGACGCCCCCGCGTGAGTATCTTCCTGCAAACAGTTCCTTTAAATCGAGTCCCGTGAGGCTCGGAAGGACGGCACACGTGAATCACCCGCCAGGGTTCGGCGACGGTCTCCGCTCCGCGGAGACTTTTTTTTGCCCGTGAGCTCCGCGCTTCCCGCCCGCCTCGCGCTCGAGGATGGCTGGACCGCGCTCGGCAGATCCGTAGGCGCGACCGGCTCGACCAGCGGCGAGTGCGTGTTCAACACCTGCCTGTCCGGCTATCAGGAGGTGCTGACCGATCCCAGCTATGCGGGTCAGATCGTCGTCATGACGTACCCGCTGATCGGCAACTACGGGATCGTGGACGGCGACGGCGAGTCGCCGCGGCCCCAGGTGGCTGGATACGTGATGCGGGAGTGCGTGCGAAACCCGTCGAACTGGCAGGCCAGCGGAAGCCTGCCCGACTGGCTGGCGGAGTACGGCGTCGTCGCGATCGAGGGGATCGACACGCGGGAGCTCACCCTGCATCTGCGGGACCGTGGCGCGCTGCGTGGGGTGGTGACGACCGACGATCTGGACGCGGCGACGGCGGTCGCGAGGGCGCGAGCCGTTCCGCTCATGGAGGGCCGCGATCTGACCGGTGAGGTGACGGTTCCCGGTCTCGTGGTCGAGGGCGAAGGTGAGCTGACGGTCGCCGCGCTTGATTTCGGCCTCAAGCAGAACATCGTCCGCGAGCTGGCCGGCGCGGGCTGCCGCGTGGTGCGACTGCCGGCGGACGCCTCGGCCGACGACGTGCTCGAGCTCGCGCCGGACGGTCTCTTCTGCTCGAACGGCCCGGGCGATCCGGCGGCGGCCGGCGCGGCGATCGAGACCCTGCGTTCCCTGTCCACGCGGGCGCCGGAGCTGCCGACGTTCGGAATCTGCCTGGGACACCAGCTCCTGGCGCTGGCGCATGGGGGCGAGACGTACAAGCTCAAGTTCGGGCACCACGGGGGGAATCACCCCGTTCAGGATCTGCGCACCGGTCACATCGACATCACGAGTCACAACCACGGGTTCGCTGTGCGCGAGCAGAAGTCGGCCGGCCGGCGCATGGTGGCGGGCGCCCCCGCCCTCGAGATCACGCACTTGAACCTGTACGACGGGACGGTCGAGGGATTCCGGCATGTCGAGCGACCGCTCTTCGCCGTCCAATATCACCCCGAGGCAGCTCCCGGTCCGCACGACGCGCGCCACCACTTCGACGACTTCGTGTCTGCGATGCGCGGGCACAGGGGCTCCCGCGGGTGAGAGCGGCGGCTGCCCGCTGATGCCGCGCCGCGAGGACATCCGGACGATCCTCCTCATCGGGTCGGGGCCCATCGTAATCGGTCAGGCATGCGAGTTCGACTACTCGGGGACCCAGGCCTGCCGCGCGCTTCGCGAAGACGGCTACCGCGTCGTCCTGATCAACTCCAACCCCGCGACGATCATGACCGACCCCGCCTCGGCGGACGAGACCTATCTGGAACCCCTGACCGTGGAGGCGTGCCGGAAGGTCATCGAGATCGAACGGCCCGAAGCGCTCCTCCCGACGCTGGGTGGACAGACCGCGCTGAACCTCGCCCGCGAGCTGGCCCTGGCCGGAATACTGGACGAGTTCGAGATCGAGCTGATCGGCGCGGATCTCGAGGCGATCGAGCGGGCCGAGGATCGGGAGCGCTTCCAGTCGCTCATGCTCGAGCAGGAGATCGGCGTGCCGCGGGGCGGATTCGCGCGCTCGGTGGACGAGGCGGTGAAGGTGGTGGCGATCACCGGGTACCCCGTGATCGTGCGTCCGGCGTACACCCTGGGTGGGGCAGGTGGTGGAGTGGCGACGACCGAAGAGGAGTTTCTCGATCTCGCCGCGGGCGGGCTCCGGGCTAGCCCGATCGGGGAGATCCTTGTCGAGGAGTCCGTCATCGGCTGGAAGGAGTTCGAGCTCGAGGTCATGCGCGACGGCGCGGACAATTGCGTGGTCGTGTGCTCGATCGAAAACCTGGATCCGATGGGCGTCCACACCGGCGACTCGATCACGGTCGCGCCGCAGCAGACGCTGACGGATCGGGAGTTTCAGTCGATGCGGGACACCGCGTTCCGCGTGATCCGCGCGGTCGGGGTCGAGACGGGAGGCTCGAACATTCAGTTCGCGGTCGACCCCAACAACGGCCGGCAGCTCGTGATCGAGATGAACCCGCGCGTGTCGCGCTCGAGCGCGCTGGCGTCGAAGGCCACCGGGTTCCCGATCGCGAAGATCGCCGCGCGGCTCGCGGTCGGATACACGCTGGACGAGATTCCCAACGACATTACGGGCGTCACCCCGGCGTCGTTCGAACCGAGCATCGACTATGTGGTCGCGAAGATCCCGCGCTTCGACTTCGCGAAGTTCCCCGGCGCCGACGGGCGCCTGACGACGGCGATGAAGTCGGTGGGAGAGACGATGGCGATCGGTCGGACCTTCGGTGAGGCGATTCAGAAGGGGCTGCGCGGTCTCGAGATCGGCGCCGACGGGCTCTTCGACGCCGCCTCCGCCGCATTGTCGGACGACGCGCTCGCCGAGCGGGTGGAGAGTCCCTCCGCCGAGCGGATCTTCCAGGTGATGGAAGCCCTTCGCCGCGGCTGGCCGGTCGACCGGCTGCGGGTCGCGACGGGGATCGACCCGTGGTTTCTGCATCAGCTCGAGCGGCTGGCGATGGCGGAGTCGGAGGCGGTGGAACCGGCGGCGGACGGGGGGGAGGTCCGGGCGCTCAAAGGGGCCGGCTTCTCCGATGCGCACCTGGGGCGGTTGTGGGGGAGATCGGAGGACGACGTCCGCGCGCGACGGGAGACGGAGGGAACGCGGCCGGGGTTCAAGGTCGTGGACACCTGTGCCGGCGAATTCGCAGCGCGAACTCCATATTACTACTCGAGCTACGACCCGGGCGACGAGGCGACGCCGATGGAGGGGCCCAAGATCCTGATCCTCGGCGGGGGTCCGAACCGGATCGGGCAGGGAATCGAGTTCGACTACTGCTGCGTGCAGGCGGCACTCGCGCTCCGCGAGGCGGGCTATCGCGTGATCATGGTGAACTCGAATCCGGAGACCGTTTCTACCGATTACGACGTTTCCGACCGATTGTACTTCGAGCCATTGACAATCGAAGACGTGAGCGCGGTCATCGCGCGCGAGCGGCCCGACGGGGTTCTCGTCCAGTACGGCGGACAGACACCGCTGCGACTCGCTGTCCCGCTCCATCGCGCAGGCGTACCGATCATCGGGACCTCCCCCGACGCGATCGACCGGTGCGAGGATCGAGACCGTTTCTCGGCCTTTCTCGATTTCCTCGGGATACCCCAGGCCCGGGCCGGCTTCGCGCGCACGGCCGAGGAGGCCCGCGCGGAGGCGCGGCGCATCGGGTTCCCGATCCTCCTCCGTCCCTCCTATGTCCTCGGTGGACGCGGGATGATCGTGATCCGGCGGGAGGAGGAGCTGGAGATCGCGCTCGAGGAGCGGCTTCGGATCAGCGGCGCGCATCCACTGCTCGTCGACGAGTTCCTCGAGGATGCGGTCGAGTACGACGTGGACGCGATCGGAGACGGGGAGCGGGTGGTGATCGGGGGACTCATGGAGCACGTGGAAGCGGCGGGGATCCACTCAGGCGACAGCACGTGCTGGCTGCCGCCGCAGACTGCGGACACCGCGGTCCTGGAAACCCTGGCGGAGTACACGCGCCGGATCGGGCTGGCGTTACCGGTCCGGGGGCTCATGAACGTGCAGTACGCCGTGCGCGGCGGCGTGGTGCACGTTCTGGAGGTGAACCCGCGGGCATCGCGCACGGTGCCGTTCGTGAGCAAGGCGGTAGGAGTCTCGTTGGCACGGCTGGGGGCGCTCGTCATGGTGGGGGAGAGCCTCGAGCGTCTGGGGCTGGTCGAGGATCCGGTCCCGCTCGCCGTGGCGGTCAAGGCGCCTGCGCTCCCGTTCGGGAAATTCCCGGGGGTCGACCCTGTGACCGGGCCCGAGATGCGCTCGACGGGCGAGGTGATCGGAATGTCCGACGACCCGGGTGAGGCGTACCGGAAGGCGCTCTTAGGGGCCGGCACCGATCTGCGCGCCGCGCTTGCGGGACCGGTGCTCCTGTCGTTCGGTGCCCGCGACGTCGAAGCGGGGGCGCGCGTCGCGCGCCGACTCGGTGAGTCGGGGGCCGCGGTTCACGCGACCCCGGAGACCTGGGCCGCGCTCGGGGGGTTCGGCGTGACGGTCACGTCGACCTCGGGCGGGGCGCATGAGCCCGCCGCCCGTGTCCGCGCCGCTGAGTTCTCCCTCGTCGTGAGCACGCCGCGGGACGGCGAGGCCTCGCAGGAGGTCGTGGCGATCCGGCGCGCGGCCGTATGGGCCGGGGTTCCGTGCATCACCACGGTCGAGGCCGCGGTGGCGGCCGTGGCGGCGCTGGAGGGTCCAGAGAAGGGGTTCGAAGTGCGGAGCCTGCAGCGCTGGGAGGCCCGCGCGCACTGTTGACAAGTCGTTGTCGGTCCGTATCTTAAGGACACTTCGACAGGGCACTTCTTCGGGACACGAGAACGGCCGCGAGCGCGACGAGAGGGAGGAACGCATGACCAAAGCGGACTTGGTCGAGCAGATCGCCGAGGCGACGGGGCTCACGAAGAAGGACACCGCCGTCGTGGTGGATGGGTTCCTCGAAGCCGTCAAGCAGGCACTCGCCCGCGAAACGAACATCGAGATCCGCGGCTTCGGGTCGTTCAAGGTGAAACGGCGCAAAGCCCGCAAGGCTCGCAATCCCCGCACTGGAGACGCCGTCTACGTGCCCGGGCGGCTCGTCCCGACCTTCAAGCCCTCCAAGGAGCTGAAGGAGCTGGTGATGGAGGAGTCACCGGTCGCCTAGCCCCGTTCGTCCGTTTCCGCACGAGCCGGTATCTTCCCAGCATCTGCTTTCGTGCGCCCATAGCTCAGCTGGATAGAGCGACAGCCTCCGGAGCTGTAGGTCAGAGGTTCGAATCCTCTTGGGCGCACCACCTTAACGCGATGCGCCGCAACGAGATAATCGCGACACGCTTATCAGCCCTTTCAGGTGTGGTGTCAGGAATGGTGCCAAACTCGTTGGCGACGAGCCCCTCGGCGACGCCCCGGGGCGGGCGCAAGTCCCGGCGACGGGCTTCCCCGGCAGTTGCGCGAGATTGGGGTAGAATGAGAGATGGTAGAGTACATCTTGAGAATGTCGGAAATCATCGTGATTGTGACGATCACACGGTACACGGGGTTCCCGATCAGCAGACGCTTCCCGCGAGGAGTGTTCGGAGGCCTCCCCCTGTTGACTTGCGGGGAGAGTTGGGTGTAATGGTGGGGGGATGAGTGCTTCGTCAGCGCGTCACGTATTGATTACTCTCGCGATCTTCGCCTGTGGCGGTGGAGACGGCGGGGGCAGTCCGATCGATCCCGTCTCTCTGCAAGTCGGGGGGAGCTGGGCCGAGACCTCGGAAGTCGTCTTCGATGTGTGCGACCTCATGGACAGGCTGGGCCCGCTTACGAAAACCTCTCAGCTTTCCCAATTTGGGGTTCAGCTTAGGCTGATCCGTGATGGGGAGGAATTGGGGAGCGGGTCGCTGACTCCGACCACCGGGGAATTCGTCCTGTCTGGAACCTACAGCATGGAAGGCCTGACGATCTCCTTCACACAGCGCGGCCGCTTCTCATCCCCGACCCATTACACCGCCGAGTCCGACATTACGATCAGTGGGGGGTTTGTCACCTGCGGGGCCCGGACGACCGATTCTGGCGTCCGCCTCTGATTGAGGCCTTTCTCGAGTCGCTGCGGAATCGGTTCCTGTAGTCAATCTTCCGCCATCGCTTCTGGGTATCAGGCGACTTGTCAACTTCCCGTACCCATGCGGAAGGTTGTAGGTCGGTGCGCTGTCCCTGTCTTGGGTCCGGTCCGAGCAGTTCACCCCGCCGCTTCTCCCTGGTGCCAAAACCGGTGACAAACCGTGCTGGCGGTGGCCGTTGACGGCTGGCGCAAATATGATCAGACTGGCGCTGGTGTCGTCAACTGGCGCCAGTATTGGTCCTCCGGAGCTGTAGGTCAGAGGTTCGAATCCTCTTGGGCGCACCACCTCTACGGCGCGCGAGTGCCTTCCGTCCGCAGCTGACCCACGGAGTCGCCCGCCTCCATCTGCCAGGTCGCCGTCACATCCCCCACGAGCCGGTCACCTTCCAGGTGGAAGACGGTGTGGGTGGTGACCATCGTTCCGGGCATCCGCACGCTTTCGAAGGGCTCCGAATCGGTGATGATGTTGTCGCCATCGACTACGGCCGTGGCCGAAACCGGGTCGCGGCCGGGGAAGTTCAAGGTCCAGCTCGTCTCGCCGATTACCACCTGATACTCGTTGACGAACGTGTCCGCCGGATCCGTCGACGTCGTGCGCATGTTCCAGGTACCGGCCAGATCGGCGAGGGAGATCTCCTCTACCGCGGTCGTGTCGGCGGCTTCGTCGGCGACCTCTTCCGTCGCCTCCTCTGCGCATCCCAGGAGGAGCAGGGCGGCGAACAGGGGAATGAGGCGTTTCATGGTCCAGGGCATGGGGACTCTCCGGGAGTGGGAATTCTCGTGTTCGGGCGATTCTTTACTATACGCGGAGTGACGCGATGTCAACGGGAATCGAATAGGATCTGCGATCATGGTTCGACCGTTCCTGGAAAGTCCCTCAGCGAGCGTGGAAGAGCGTGGTGAAATAGTAGAACCCCGCGGCGACCAGCGCCGAGGCCGGAATCGTCAGGATCCAGGCCCAGACGATCCTCCTCGCCACCCCCCATTTGACCGCCGACGCGCCGCGCGTCGAGCCCACTCCGACGATCGCGCCGGTGATCGTATGCGTGGTCGAGACGGGAATCCCGAAGTGGGTGGCGAGAAACAGCGTGAAGGCTCCGCCGGTCTCCGCGCAGAACCCGCCGTACGGCTTGAGATCGGTGATCCGCATCCCCATCGTGCGGACGATTCGCCAGCCTCCGAGCGCGGTGCCGATCGCCATCGCTATGTGGGCGCCCAGGATGATCCAAAGCGTGCGGGGATCCGTGAGGCTGAGCTCGGTATCGGGGCTGAGGGAGCCGTGGGCGACCAGCAGCGCGACGATGATCCCCATCGTCTTCTGCGCGTCGTTCCCGCCGTGGCCCAGCGAATAGAGCGCGGCCGAGACGAACTGGCCCTTGCGGAAGAAGCCGTCCACAGAAGTCGGGCTCCAGCGCCGGAAGATCCACGCCACCGCGATCATGAGAATCACTGCGGCCACGAGGCCGATCATCGGCGCCAGCGGGATGAACCCCACGGTCAGCAGGATCTTGTCCCAGTTCAGGATGTCGAACCCGGCATGCGCCACGCCCGCGCCGGCGAAACCGCCGATCAACGCGTGGGACGAGCTGGTGGGAAGGCCCCACCACCACGTCAGGAGGTCCCACACGATCGCTCCGATCAGGCCCGCCAGCACGACCCAGACGTAGATCGTGTCCTCGGCCTGGACGTCGACGATCTTCGACACGGTATCGGCGACGCGCGGAGCGAAGATGAACATCGCGACGAAGTTGAAGAAGGCTGCCCAGAGCACGGCATACCGCGGACTGAGGACGCGCGTCGAAACGATCGTCGCGATGGAATTCGCGGCGTCGTGAAACCCGTTGATGACGTCGAAGGCGAACGCCACCGCGACGGTGAGGATGACGATGATCCAGACGAGATCCACTTGGATGCGCCCGGCTTCCCGTCAGGCGTTCTCGAGGACGATTCCCTCGATGATGTTCGCGACGTCCTCACACCGATCCGTCGCGATCTCGAGGTTCTCGTAGAGTTCCTTCCACTTGATGATCGCCACGGGGTCCTTCTCTTCGTCGAACAAGCGCGCCACCGCTCGGCGCAGCAGCTCGTCGCCCGCGTTCTCTAGCCGGTTCACCTCGATGCAGGCGGCGCTGATCGTCTCCGCATGCTTCATGTCCCGCAGTCCCTTGACCGCGCCTTCGATGTGGAGGGTGGCGTCGAGTAGGACGGCGGCCAAGTCTCTCGCATCCTGCGTCATTCCGGTGACGTTGTAGAGAACGCACAGGTCGCTGACTGTCTCCACGTAGTCCATGATGTCGTCCATGTGCGAGATCAGCATGTGGATCTGGTCTCGATCGATCGGCGTGATGAACGTCTTGTGGAGTGCCTCGACGCAGTCGTGCGTGATCGAGTCGGCCTCGTGCTCGATGTCCTTGATCCGCGCGGCGCGGGCCACGAAGTCGGTCCCGGCGATCGTCAGCTCCACCAGCTCGCGACATCCTCGGACCGTCGCCGCCGCGTGGCGCTCGAAGTAATCGAAGAAATTCGTTTCGCGGGGCATGAAACGCTTGAGCATCGATCCTCCTGCGAGCATCGGTGGCCATTGACCCGGAGTACTGCTTGCGATGGCCGCAGCAGCTTAACGATCGGGGATTCCCTTGTCTAGCTTGATCGACCGATCCCGTAACGATTCGCCGTGTCAGATCCGGAACACCCCTGACCCCCGCTCGACTCCTAGACTGCGGTGGGGGAGGAAAGCGCATGCAATGTCTCAAGGACCGCGGGCTGTCGATCGTCCTGTTCATCCTGTTCGCGGCCTTTATCGTCGGGCACGCGATCGCTGGCTACCGGGCCGACAACCAGCAGAGACGCGAACATGGAGAGTCCCCGGGCACCCTTCCCGAGTATTTGACCGGCGGCGAGTTCGCCGAGTCCGTATTCGAGAACTGGGAGAGCGAGTTTCTCCAAATGGGGATGTATGTGCTCCTAACGTCCTGGTTGATCCAGCGCGGATCCGCGGAATCCAAGGACCCCGATAGGCGCTCGGAGCAGGACACGGATCCGCGACGCCACCGGGACGATCGTCGTGCGCCCTGGCCGGTGCGCAGAGGTGGTGTTTCGCTAGCCTTGTACGAATACTCGCTCGCGATCGCCTTCGGACTGTTGTTCGCGCTTTCGTTTGCGCTTCACGCAGTGGGGGGTGCGCGGGCATATAGCCAGGAGCGGCTGGAGCACGGTGAAGGCCCGATCGGCACCCTCGCCTATCTCGGAACCTCACGCTTCTGGTTCGAGTCGTTCCAGAACTGGCAGAGCGAGTTTCTCGCGGTATTGTCCATCGTCCTGCTGTCGATCGTCCTGCGACAGCGCGGATCTCCCCAGTCGAAACCGGTCCATGCCCCACATTCCCAAACGGGAGACTGAACCGGCCGCGTCTGGCGTCCGGGAGCGCAGTCCGCGAACGTAGTGTCATGGGCGTGGCCGGCCGGCTCCTCCTCCTCGCGATCCTGTCGCCGATCCTGTACGTGGTCTCGGCCGCGGCCTGGGTCCCCGTGGTGGCGTGGCACTCCGTCGTCGCCCCGCGCGCATCCGGCCTCATCGGCTACCGGGTAGGGGAAGCCGCCATCGGGGGGACGAACCTCGATCCGCGACACGACTGGGTGGCCCTCAACCGGATGCCCGTCGCGCTGCTGCATGCGGTCCTCGCTGCCGAGGACACCCGTTTCTACGAGCATCACGGGTTCGACCTGGAGCAGATCCGCAAGGCGTGGCGCGCAAACCGGAGCGGGGGCCGGCTTCGCGGCGCGAGCACGATCACACAACAGACGGCGAAAAATCTGTACCTCGATCCCTCGCGGAACTTCCTGCGAAAGGGCCGCGAGGTCATCCTGACAGGGGCGCTTGAGGCCTTCCAGTCGAAAGACCGCATCCTGGAGGAATACCTCAACGTGGTCGAGCTCGGTCCGGGCGTCTTCGGCGCAGGCACCGCCGCGCGTATGTATTTCGATCGCGAGGCCGAGCGGATGACGCGCGAGCAGTCCGCGCTTCTCGCTGCGACGCTGCCCGCGCCGCTCGCGCGGAACCCGGCCGCTTCCACACCCTCGCTCCGCGCGCGCCAACGAATGATCCTGAGCCGGATGGGACGCTGGTACGAGGGCCCATCGATCGCGGAGGAGGAGGCGGCGACACCGGTAGAGGAGGCGGTGCGCGAGGAGCTACCGCGGGCAGTGGCGTCGGAGCCACTCGTCCTCGAGGCCGAGGAATCGGGAGATTCCGTCTCCGTGTCGGCCGACTCTGCGCCCCTGGACGCGGACGAGCCGACGAGCGAAGATCCGGCACCGGTCGAGGAGCTCCCTGGCTCCGGCGCCGACCCGGTGGATTCCGAACCCTGAGGCGGAGGCCCGTTGACGATCCAGACCGGACCGCGAACCCTTGTCATCGCGACGTTCATCGCCCTGTCGGTCGGATTCCTCGTCGGGTACTGGATGGCCCCGCGGGCCGAGACGCCCGAGCCCTCGACCGCGAGCGCGGCTCCCCATTCGGTAGGGCCGGCGGAATACTCCCAGCTCGGGATGCAATCGCTCGAATCCGGAGACTACGCCTCCGCGGAGCGCTATTTCCGACGCGCCGCCGAGATGTCTCCGGACGACGCCGGGCCGCGCATGGATCTGGCTGTCTCGCTGATGTATCAGGAACGCTGGCAGGAGGCCGTCGACGAGCTCGAGGCGGCCGCGGAGCTCGCGCCCGAAGCCCCCGAGATCTACTTCCTGCGCGGAGTCGTGTACCGAGACGGGCTGCGCGACAGCGATCGCGCGCGAGAGTCGTGGGTGCGGTTCCTCGCCATGGTGCCATCAGACTCTCCCCAGGCCGGCACCGTCCGCGGCTGGCTGGAAGGCCTGGAGTCCGCTGCGGGGGAGACGGCACAATGAACGTGAAGCGCATGGCTCCCGCCCTGTCCCTCGCCTGCATCGTGCTGGCGTTCGCGGGCTGCGGCAGCGGGGAAGCTCCTGCTGGAGAACAGGGCGTCGAGCCGGCCGCCGACACCTTACCCCTTTCCATCCCCGCCCCGCAGGTCCTCGACGGTTTCCTGATCGCAACGCCCGAGCAAGTTCGAGAGTGGCAGGAAGAGAACGTGGACTTCGCGCTCGTCGACGCGCGGGACACGATTCAGTACGCGCGCGAGCACATCGTCGGCGCGATCAACATCCCGTACATCGAGATCCGCGCTGGGGCCCTGCTTCCGCCCCGCGATCGGCGGGTCGTCGTTTACTGCTCGTCGGAAACGTGTCCGATATCGCAGTATGCCTACGAGGCGCTCGATCGACTCGGTTACGAGGAGATCTACGACATGCGAGCCGGCCTGCAGGGATGGAAAGATGCCGGACTCCCCACCGTGTTCGGAGCCGATTCCGCAGTCGAATCACGCTAGTTCCCCGCCCAAGCGGTAACACAGTTCTCCATTAACGGAAGACCGCTTCCATTCCTTTGACATGCCGTTTCCGGACATGCTACGGTGGCGTCAGTTCGCTACCACGGTCACGCACATTCATGTCCGAAAGGATGAACATGAGACACTTCGGCGTTTCGGCGGGCATTCTTCTTGCCATGGCCATGCTCCTGTGCTCGTGCAGCGAGAAGCATCCGGTCGGTCCCGGCGGCCAGCCGCAGATCTTCTTCAACTGGCTCCCCGCGCTGCTCGCGGATCAGTCGTCCGCGCAGCCGTGCCACGAGCTGATGCAATATCTGGACACCGCCGGAGTTGTGGATCCGTGGGCGAACAAGAGCAGGCAGGAAATGCAGGCGACCCTGGATCGTCTCGGAAACTGCGCGTCGCAATACCGGCAGAGCGCGCCGGGCTACGAAGCGGGAGACGAGCCGATCCTGGATGCAATCGTGGTCTACGTACAGGAGGCCCGGTCCTTCCTCGCGGGCGGCACCGGCTTCCATCCGAGTTCCCAGAGCACACCCACTCTTCAGCAGGACAGAGGTTGAAATGACACGACACCGTTCGATCCTGACGAGGGCGGTGACGGCGCTGTTCCTCGCGGTCGCGCCCGCGAGCTTGTTCGCGCAGGAGCCCGCTCCCGGTGGAAACGGCAGGACGCTCACCCCCGCGACCGGGGAATCCATCGAGGCCTGCTATCACGTCCCCGGCGGGGTCATCTACCGGATCCGCGAGCCCGGCTTGCCGAGCGCGTGCGTTCCGGGATCGGATCACATCTACTTCACGTGGGGCTCAGGGGGCGATGGAGTCGGGCCGACCGGTCCTCCCGGTCCGAGCGGTCCGTCCGGACCCCCCGGCCCCTCCACAGGCGTGCCCGGTCCGGCCGGCCCCCAAGGCGAACCGGGTCCGGTCGGTGCCGAGGGCGACCCGGGCCCGAGCGGTCCTGCCGGCCCGTCCGGCCCGAGTGGTCCTCAGGGTCCGGAGGGTGATCCCGGTCCGCAAGGTCCCGCCGGAGATGCGGGACCGGAGGGGGCCCAGGGTCCCGCCGGCCCGAGCGGACCGCAGGGTCCGCAGGGGGACGAAGGTCCGCAGGGGGATCAGGGTCCGGCGGGTCCCAGTGGGCCGCAAGGTCCTCAGGGCGAACAGGGTCCGACAGGGGACGAGGGTCCTCAGGGCGATCCGGGCCCCCAGGGCCTCGCCGGTCCCAGCGGTCCGCAGGGTCCGCAGGGTGATGAGGGTCCACAAGGGGATCAGGGTCCGGCGGGTCCCAGCGGGCCGCAAGGTCCCCAGGGCGACGAGGGTCCGCAGGGCGATCAGGGTCCGGCGGGTCCGAGTGGCCCCCAGGGTCTGCAGGGGGATCAGGGTCCGGCGGGTCCGAGCGGTCCGCAGGGTCCGCAAGGTGACCAGGGGCCGCAGGGCGTCGCCGGTGCGACCGGTGCGACGGGTCCGCAGGGTCCGCAGGGTCCGCAAGGGGACGAGGGCGCCCAGGGGATCCCGGGTGTCGCGGGTCCCACCGGACCGCAAGGACCGATCGGACCGTCCGGTCCTCAGGGACCGACGGGCGCCACGGGTGCGACAGGCGCGACCGGACCGTCCGGTCCGGCGGGTCCGCTCGGAACATCCGGTGTCGTGACCAGCTCGTCGAGTCCCGAAGTGGGCGGACCTGCGGCGACGACGATCACGGACTCGGTGACCTGCCCGCTCGGCGAAGTCGCGCTGAGCGGCGGCTGGGAGCTGACGGTTCCCGACGTCAACGACTACGCCAAGGTCTTCATCCAGTCGTCGAAGCCGGCGTCTTCCGGAATGGTCGGCTCGCTTACGGGGGACCAGTGGCAGGTCGTCTTGAGTGTCACCGCCAGCCTCGGAGGCGGAGACACCGTCACACTCAAGGCGGTCGCGCTCTGCAGCAACTAACCCGCAGGTAACACGGGCGGGGATGGACGAGGAGGGGCAGGGAGCCACCCTGCCCCTTCTCCTTGAGGAGGCGGAATGCGCAAGGCACGAGCGATGGTGGATACCATGGCTTCGTCGCGGGGACCGGAGCCCCCGACCGGCCCGTCCTGGAAGCGCGCGCTGCCGTTCGTCCTCCTCGCGCTGACCGTCGCGGTCACGTACTCGAACACGCTCGACAACGGTTTCCACCTGGACGATTTCTACCGCATCCGGGACAACCCCGAGATACGCAGAGTCGCCCCGATGATGCGCCACTTCACGGATCCCGGGACGATCTCCGGCAGCCAGGGCGTCTCGGAGTCCGCGCTCAGCCAGATCGGCCAGTATCGACCGCTGCTGCCCCTGAGTCTCTCGCTCAACTACGCGGCCGGCGGCCTCGAGCTCCCCGGCTATCATCTCGTGAACATCGCGCTCCACCTGGCGGGCTGCGTCCTGGTCTTCCTCCTGGCGGCGCGGATCCTCGCGCTCGCCCGCCCACACAACCTCTCAGGGACGCGCGAGGCCCGCTGGACGGCGCTCTTCGTCGCGCTCGTCTACGCGGTCCATCCCCTCTCGGGGTATCCGGTCAACTACATCCTGGCGCGAGACCTCCTTTTCATGCAGGCCTTCGTTCTCGGTGCCCTGCTGACATACGCCCGCGGGCGCGAGAGGCTGTCCGTTTGGCGCTGGATCGCCGCGCTCGCGCTGTTCGAGCTCGCGCTGATGTCGAAGGTCACCGCCGCGATCATGCCGTTGCTGATCCTCGCCTGGGAATGGACGATCGCGAGAGCGCCGATCCTGTCCCGTCGGCCGTGGATGCGAGCGGCACCCTTCGCCGCGGTCGCCGCCCTGCACCTGGGGTTCGTCCGAATGCTCCTCGACTTCGGAGATCTGGCGCGGGTCGAGTCCGGTGCCGTGTGGTCCTGGACCTACGCGCTGACGCAGGCCGACGTCCACGTCACCGAGTACCTGAAGAACTTCTTCTGGCCGCTCGCGATCCGGATGGCGCCCTACGTTGCGGAGCGGCTCAGCCTGGCGGACCCGCGCGTTCTCGTCGGGCTCGCAGTCATCGTCGCGTCGCTCGCGCTCGCGGTCCGATTGCGCCGCACCGCGCCGGTGGCGGCGTTCGCGGTCCTGGGGTACTGGATCCTGATGCTGCCGGAGTCCTCGATCCTCCCGATCAGCCATCTCGCAGTCCACTATCGCGCTCTCCCCTCGAGCTGGCTCCTGTACCTGGCACTGGCGCTCCTTGTCGTCCGCGTCGCGAGGCCACGCGTGGCGATTGCGGTCGGTGGCTGTGCCACGGTGATCCTGGCGATGGCTTCTTACACGCTGAATCGCACCTATCGCGACGAAGAGAGCCTCTGGGCCCACAGTGTGAGGCACGGCGGCGAAGCGCTCGCTCACATGAACTACGCGATGAGCATCGAGGATCGGGCGGACCCTCGGGTGCAGGCCCATCTGGAGCGGGCCGTCGAGATGAGTCCCAACTACGTCCTCGCTCACGTGAACCTGGGGCTTCTGTCCATCGACCGAGGAGAGCCGGAGGAGGGCCTGGCCCGACTGCGTTGGGTTACTGGAATGGCTCCTGGCTGGCCTGAGGCGTGGTACTGGCTGTCGGTGGCGGAAGATCGTCTGGGTCTCCTGGACGATGCCGTGCGGAGCGCCGAGCGCGCTCGGGCGCTCGACCCCGAGAACCTCGAGTACGCGTACCGCTCCGCTCTCGCTCGTTCCCGGGCCGTCGACTTCGACGACGCCCTCGTGGCTGCCCAGGTGGTCCTGGAAGCCGACCCGGAGCATTCCGGCGCGAGGTTCGTCGAGGCCTATGCCCTGCAGATGACGGGCGCGACGGAAGCTTCCACGCGCGCGTATGGACGCTATCTCGCCGCACGCCCCGACGACCTGGAGGCGCGATTCGACCTCGCGTACGCGTGGATCACGCTCGACCGTTGCGTCGATGCCTTGCCGCACCTGCGGGCCATCCTGGAGCGGCGGCCGGCAGACGCACTCGCCTCTCAGTATCAGGACATGTGCCTTGCGGAGATGCAGGGAGGCTCGCGCGCCGCAGCGATCGCGCTCGAACGGCAGTACGAGGCCGCGTTCGCGGCTTACCGCGCGGGCGACTACCGACGGTCGCTCGAGTTCCTGCATCTGGTGGAGGCGCTTCGTCCAGGCTATGGGGAAGCACTGTACCTGAAGGGATTCGACCTCCAGATGCTGGGTCGGCTCGAGGAAGCGGTCGCGGCCTATGAGGACTACCTCGCGGCGCATCCGGGCGAGGCCCAGGTTCACTTCAATGCGGGCCACGCGCTGGCGGCGCTCGACCGCTGCCCGGAAGCCCGAATGCACCTCGAACGCACGCTCGAGCTCGCGCCCGAGAACACCGAGGCTCGCGAGATCCTGTCGGGCTGCGGGGATGATGACGCGGGGTCGCGGACCGCGACCGTTTCGGCGGATCCGCGATCAGCACCGCGCCCGGGATCGAGACAGGCAACCATCAACGAGGAAACGACATGACGAAATCGTGGACGGTGATGTTCCTCATCGCTCTGGCTGCGCCTTTGACAGCCCAGGAGCGGACAACGGGAATGGTGGTCGCGGATACGGTGGAATCGGAGGCCGACCCTCGATGGCTGGCCACTGTATACGCTGGGACCTTCGGAATCGCGGATGACGAGCTGAGCGGGGTCGGAATGACGAGTGACGCCGGAACTCTCTTCGGGGCGCGGCTCGGCTACCGGTTCAAGCCGAGCTGGGCGATCGAGGCGAGCTACGGATACGCGCCGCTCGATGCAACGTCCGAGGGCTTCGGCAGCGTGGACGGCGCGCTGCATCTCTACCACGCGGACCTGGTCTTCCTCGCACCCGCTGCCGGGCGCGCGCAGGTGGCGTTGTCCGCGGGCGCCGGGGGGATGCGGTACGCCTACGACGAGTTCGAACGGCGGGGGGTGCTGCTCCAGGGCGAGTCCTGGGCGCATGAGCTCATCGTGTCGCTGGGAGCGGGGCTCGTCGTGAACCTGGGGACCCATGTCGGCCTCCGGGTCGAGGCCCGGGATCACGTCCAGTTCTGCAGTGCCGAGGAGGAGCCGATCGACGAAACGACCGACTTCTCACACTGTCCTCTGGACGACGCGGTGCTTCACAATCCCGAGCTGTCGGGAGGGCTCCTCCTGCGCTTCTAGCGTTCCGCGTCTTCCCGGCAGGATCCTGCGAACGGGGTCCCGGTACGCCGTCTGGGCGGTGCCGGGATCCCGTTTTTTTCGTGGCCAAATTGCCCCGCCCCCGACAACGGATGAGGCCGCGAGGTCCCCAGAATGGGGAACGGGCGACCGGCAATGGGTAAGCCGCTTCTCTTCCCGGGGAACGAGCCCTCCGAACGCGATCGTCCTTGACATTCGACCCGAACCATGGTTCCGTGCGCGGGCACGCCGTCTGCGACCTTCACGGGTGCCATGCGAACCAGGCCGAACCCCCCTCGCTTCCTCCCGATCCTCGCGGCGACGGCCGCGTGTGTCCTGATCGGCTGCTCGGACGCCGGCTCCGGTGGTCCAGCGGGACTCGAGGCCATGTCGCAGGACGGTGGGGCGGTCGTCGCCCTCCAGGGCCGGGTGGTGGATCACGATACGCGCGCCGCCCTGGCCCGTGTCCGGGTGACCGGGGGCGGGGCCACGACCTGGACGGACCAAGCGGGTCGCTTCAGCCTGACCGTAGCCCCCGAAGCCGAGCTGAGCTTTTCCGGCACCGGGTACTACGACCGGGTCACGGCCGTCGAGGGCTTCGCCGCGACGTATTCGCTCGTTCCCCGCTCCTTCGACATGACGGCGTTCAACGACGTCGCGCGGGACCATTCGGCAGGCACGCTGCGTTGGACCTCGGCGCCGGACATCTACGTCGACGTGCGGGGGCACTCCTTCGCGCCGGGTCAGAACGTCGCCGCCGCGTGGGTCGATCAGGCGGCTGCCCTGGCTCCCGGATTCGTCACCAGTTGGACCGGTGGCACGCTCTCGGTGGGGTCGGTCACCGTGGGGTCCGCCCCGCCCCCCGCGGGAACTCCGGGCGTGATCGTGATCGCGTTCGACGAGGACCCCGCGCATTATCCGAACGCCACCGCAGCGGGCTCCGCGATCGCCTCGTGGGACACTCAGGGGGTGATTCGCAGCGCAACCGTGCGGCTCCGCTTCTCCCACCTGACCGGTGAGGCCGCGACGTTCTCGCGCCAGGCGGTGATCGGGCACGAGCTGGGCCATGCGCTCGGGCTAGCCCACATGGACGGCGGCGTCCCGAGCATGATGGCCGCGATCATCCGCACGCCCGAGCTGACGGTCTTCGACCGTGCGGCCGGGCGGCTGCTGTACGACCGTCGACCCGGGAACCGGGCGGACGACCGCGAGTCGGGCGCCGGGCTTCGGAGCATCACGACCCTCGCCAGTCGCTGATCGGGTCGAAACGTTCCCGCCGCGCCTGTGCGTGGGGGACGGGGTCCTCTATATTCGCCCGTTCATGAGCACTCCAAAACGATACTACATCGAGACCTACGGCTGTCAGATGAATGTGGCCGACGCCGAGCTGATGGGCGGCGTCCTGAGACGGGAGGGTCACGTGCGGGTCGACGACCCGGCCGAGGCGGAGGTCGTGATCGTCAACACGTGTGCGATCCGCGACCACGCCGAGCAGCGGGTCATCGGCCGAATCGGGCAGCTGAATCGCCACAAGCTCGAGCGCGGCGGCGTGCGCCTGGGCGTCGCCGGTTGCGTGGCCAAGGAGCTCGGCAAGGAGCTGCTGGAACTCGCGCACGTCGATTTCGTGATCGGACCCGACGGGTACCGCCACCTGCCGGAAGTCCTGGAGCGCGTCGACACCGGCGAGCGGGTGGTCCTCGACCGGTTCAACCGGAGCGAGAACTACGAAGACCTCGAGCCCTATCGGCTCGAGCGTGGCGCCGCGTGGATCACGATCATGCGCGGCTGCGACAAGTTCTGCTCCTACTGCATCGTGCCCTTCACGCGCGGACGCGAGAAGTGTCGCTCCGCCGCAGGGATTCTCGAGGAGGTCCGGCGCGCGGTCGACGACGGCGCGAAGGAGGTCACCCTTCTTGGTCAGAACGTGAATTCCTACTGCGCGGGGGAGTGGGAGTTTCCTGATCTGCTGGCGGCCGTGGCCCGCGTCGAGGGCCTGGGGAGGGTGCGGTTCACCACCAGCCACCCGTGGGACTTCACACAGCGTCTGGTCGACACGATCGCCGCTGATCCCGTGATCTGCCGTCACGTTCATCTGCCGGTCCAGTCGGGATCCGACCGCGTGCTGGCGGCGATGCGGCGCGAGCACACGGTCGCCTGGTATCGCGAGCGGGTGGCAATGCTCCGCGAGTCGATCCCGGATTGCGCCATTTCGACGGACGTCATCGTGGGCTTCCCGGGCGAGACGGAGGACGACTTCCAGGCGACGCTCGAGCTCATGTCCGAGGTGCGGTACAACTCCGCCTACGTCTTCATCTATTCGCCTCGTCCGCACACGCCGGCGGCCGCGCTGATCGAGGACCACATCTCTCACGACGTGGCGGTCGATCGACTCGAGCGATTGAACGAGATCCAGCGCGGGATCGGCGCCCGCTACTTGTTGGACAAGGTGGGGACGATTCAAGGCGTCCTGGTTCAAGGCGAGGCCCGGCGAGGCGAGGGGAGGATGTCGGGATGGACCGAGCAGCGCGAAACCGTGGTGCTCGACGGCGGTCCGGAACTGACCGGGCAGATCTTGCCGGTGCGGGTGACCGGCCTGTCCGGCATCACGCTTCACGGCGAGGTCGTCGGGCACGCGACGAGCGCGGTGATGGAGCTGCCCCTCCTGGCGATCTCGTGAGTTCCGGAAGGATCGCGGCGCTCGTCGGAGCGTTCGTCACCGTCATTCTCCTCGTCTGGTTCGCGCTGGTGAATCGCGGCCAATCCGTGGCGCTCGACTTCGGAGTCTGGTCGTGGCAGGGAGATGCCGTGTACGCGATCTACGCCGGTATCTGCGTCGGTCTCATCGTGATGTTCATCGTGTCGCTCCCGGGGGATCTCGCCATCCGTCGCGAACATCGTCGTCTCGCCCATCGCGACCGTGAAATGGCCGTCCGCCGCGGGACGGACTCCGCAGACCCTCGTCCGTAGCATGCGGATTCTGCTGCTCTCGCGGCGCCGATGGCTCTACTCGACCCGCCGGTTCCGGGAGACCGCTCGGCTGCGCGGTCACGAGATCACGATCGCCGACCCGTTGGAGTGCATGCTCCTACTCGATCCCGGACCGCGTCTGACCGTCGACGGCCAGTCGATCGACGGCATGGACCTCTGCCTTCCGCGAATCGGCGCCGCGCTTCCGGGCCAGGGGGTGGCGGTGGTCGCCCATCTCGAGGCGATGGGCGTAACCGTCGTCAACGGCTCGGCCGCCATCCGCCGCGCTCACGACAAGCTCCTCGCCCTCCAGGTCCTCGCCGCGAACGGGATCGATGTCCCGCGCACGGTTCTGGCGCGGCGGCCGGCGCAGTTCGAGGAGGCGATCGAGCGCGTCGGGGGACCGCCCGTCGTGTTGAAGCTCCTGCAGGGCGCGCAAGGCGTGGGCGTGATCCTGGCCGAGACCCGCGCCGCCGCGGCGTCGACGCTCGACTCTCTCTGGGGTCTCCGGCAGGACGTGCTCGTCCAGGAGTACGTGGCCGAGTCGTCCGGCCGGGACGTCCGGGCGCTGGTCGTCGGCGGGAAGATCGTGGCCGCCATGCGCCGTCAGGCGCGGAGCGGGGAGTGGCGCTCGAACATCCACCGGGGGGGTGCGGGCTCGCCCGTTGAGCTGGGGCCGGACTATACCCGCGCTGCCCTGGCAGCCGCCCGGGCGATCGGCCTCGACGTCGCCGGGGTCGACCTGCTGGAGGGGCGCCACGGGCCGCTCGTGATCGAGGTCAACGCCTCCCCCGGATTCGAGGGACTGGAGCATGTGTGTCGAATCGACGCCGCCGGCGCGATCCTGGATCACGCCGAACGCCAGGCCGGCCTTGAACCCCCGGCGTCGGCTGCCCGTTTATCGACTGAACCCATCGCCGAGGAGTCCCGATCGCGCTGAAGGACCGTCCCCGTCTCCCGTTCGCCTGCGCTGCGCTCGCCCTCGGTCTCCTAGGCGCCGCCGACGCCGAGGCACAGGAGCGGGGGGCGCAGGCCTTCGCCGCCGGTCAGGCCGAGCTGTCGGGCGGGGACCCGTGGTCGGCTCGCGGCCACTTCGAGCGCGCGATCCGTGACGGCTATCCCGCGGGTGCCGGCTACCGCGCGCTCGCGGAAGCATATCTGCTCCTCGACAACCGGCTCTTTTATGCGCGCGAGGCGCTCGAGAACGCGCTCGCCGCGGCGCCGGACGATCCTGCGTCGTGGTACCTGCTCGCAGACGTGAACCTGCGCCTGGACGGAGGCGACGCCGACGGGCGCGCCCGTGCGGCGTTCCACGAGCTGTTCCGGCTGGACCCGTTCCACTCCGACGCCTGGGAGCGTTGGAGTCGGATGTACCTCGATCCCGCCGACCAGCGCGCGGTCGCCGACATCTTCGCACGCCAGCTCGCCGACCGGTACGATCCGGAGATCGCGCTCCGCCGGATCGACATCCTCGCCGACGGCGGATTTTTCCCCGAGGCATGGGAGGAGATCGAGCGCTTTCGCGGCGAGGTGAAGGAGGAGCGGTACCTGTCGCGCCTGTCGTACCTCTCGGGGGTGGTCGAGGCCGCGCGCGGCGCCGAGAGGGAGGGGTCGGGCTACTACTTCAACGGCGTCGCGTTCGCGCGCTCGCTCGAAGACCTCGAGCCCTACTACGCGGATCTCGAGCCCTTGCTGTCCGAGGCTGAGCGTTCGGCCTGGATCGCTGCGCCCCTGGAGCGGCGGCGCGAGCTCGTGCTCGGCTGGTGGAACGCGCGCGATCCTCTGCCGCTCTCGGACGTCAACGAGCGCTGGGTGGAGCAGCAACGGCGGATCCGCACGGCGCGCGAGCTGTTCCGCTGGAAGAAGCCGATCCAAAAGGAGAAGCTGGTCGAGCTCGGGGGCACGAACCTGGGACTGCCTTCCATCGCGATCCGCCTCGACGGTCGGCCGCTGGACGACCGTGGGGCGTTCTATCTCCGTCACGGGGAACCGGAAGGACACGCCGATCCGAGGACGGACGCGTGCGGCTTTTGGCACTACGATCGGGACGAGCTGCCGGGCGGCGGGTTCGCGGTGAACTTCCAGGACGGCGGGGGCGTGTTCTACGGGAACGACTGCACGTTCTCCACCGTTCCCACGACACCGATGGGTATGCAGCATTTCGCCCCCGGCACCGGCGGTCTCGCTCCGTGGGACAGGCCCCGCGTGGAGAACGAGACCATGGAGCAGGCGGCGCTCGGCCTGTCTACCGACTCCTACGCCTATCCGCTCGATCATCCGATCCCCCTCGCCGCGGACCCGGCCACCTTCTCGTATTTCCGCAACGACACCGACCTTACCCTGTACTTCTCGATCCCGCTTCCGGACATCGAGGTGCGGGATGCCCGCAGCCGCTATCGGAAAGGGCTTGTTCTGTATGACGCGGGTTGGAACGAGATCACCCGCTGGTCCGAGGAGATGGACGCGATCATGACCCGCGTTCCCGATGACGAGGGGAACGCGACATGGTACCTGGTGGACCTGTTTCGGGTGCGGATCCTCCCCGGAACCTACCGCTACGCGCTCCAGGTGGAGGACCTGCAGGGGGAGGGAGTCGGCGTCCGGAAGGGGACGTTGCGCATTCCGCGCTATGCGCCCACCGGCCTCGCGCTGTCGGACCTCGTGATCTCCGCCGGCGTCGCGGAGTCCGGCCGCCAGAGTCGGTTCCAGCGCTACGGGCACACGATCCTGCCACTCCCGACTGGCCGCTTCATCCGCGGCCAGCCCTTATATCTGTACTTCGAGACCTACAACCTCCAGCGCGACGACGCCGAGCAGATGTCGTTCCGCGTCGACTACACCATCCGGTCCGAGCGGCTGGATCGGAGCGCGGTCGAGCGATTCTTCGGGAGCCTCAAGGGGCTGGTCGGGGTGCGCGAGGAACCCCAGTCGGTTACGCTTTCGTTCGAGCGCTCGATGCCGCACGGCGGTCGGCCGGTGTGGCCGGAGTACCTGTCGTTCGACACCAGCGAGTTGCCCGCCGGGAGCTACACGCTCGAGGTGGAGATCACCGATCACGCGTTCTACGATCGGGGCGCGCACGGGAGCGCGACCTTCTCGATCGTCGACTGAACGCAGGCCGGGTTCCGCCCCCGGACACATCCGGCGTGGTCCTTGCGAGTTCATCGCCGTCCCTGACGCCGACGTTCCGTCGACCCCGTCCGCTCGCGCCGAAAGCGTCGAGCCGCCGACGGGTCCGCGCCGCTCTCCGCCTCACGAATCGATTCCGATCGCGCTCCGGATGGGTGGACGTTGGCCTGCGCGCGTGCGCCGGCGGTGCCGGCGGCGGTTGCCGTGGGCGCCGCCGCGCTCGTCTGCGGATATGCGGGGCCGGGGGTGGCCGCGACGGCGCTGGTCGCAGTCGTTCTCGTTCTGTGCGCGACCGCGCGTCGGGCACGCGATTTCATCCCCGTGGGGGCGCTCTGGGCGTGGGCGGCATTCGCGGGCCTGGCCGGGACGCGGGCGATCTCCGTCGTGGCGGACGCGCGCGAGGACGTTCGCGCCTGGGCGCGCCTCTCGGCGTCCGGGCGGCCCCTGACCGTGACGGGGACGATCCGGCTGGACGACGTCCTCGAGTCCGCGGAGGGGCGGTGGAGTCTCCGGGGCGCCGTGTCGGGATGCGGGCGGCCCTGCGACGGCACGGAGGTGCGGCTCGCGTGGCGTGGAACCGAGCCTCCGGCAACGGGCGAGCGCTGGACCGTCAGCGGGGAGCTCACCCCCGAGCCTCTCGGGGGGGCGCCCGGCACGCGGTATCCGCCGTTCGGCCTCGCGCCCGGAGCGCGCGAGGGGTTCCTGGCGGAAGCGAAGGTCCTCGATCGCGGCCCCCCGTCGAAGGGTCCGTCCGCGGCGGTCGAGGCCTGGATCCGCCAACGGCTCGAGGCGCGTTACGGCGGGTCGCTCGGGCCGCTCGCGGTAGCCCTCGTCCTCGGCGACCGCCGAGGAATCGACCCGCGGCTGACCGACGCGTTCTCGCGGACGGGGACGCTCCACCTCCTCGCGGTCTCTGGCCTCCATGTCGGGTTCCTGGCCACGCTCCTCGCTCTCGTCCTGTCGCTCGCACGGATCTCGCCCCCCGCCCGCGCGGCCTGGACGACGCTCGCCCTCGCCGGATACGCGGGGCTGGTTGGAGCGGCGCCGTCGGTCCTCCGGGCGGCGATCATGGCCGGGCTCGCGCTCGCGGGCAGGGCGAGCGAGCGCGAAGTCGCAGCGTGGCAGTGGTGGGGAGCCGCCGCGGCGACCATGCTCGCGTGGCGGCCCGCCGACGCGTTCGACCTCGGCTTCGCGCTGTCGTTCGCGTCGGTCGCGGGTCTGCTGATGCTCGTCGGGCCGTTGACTCGCATCGCCCGATCGGGCGATCGCGGCGCGGCGTTCGGCTGGCTGTCCGCCGGTATCGTCGCCACGACCGCCGCGAGCGCGGGGACGCTCGCCATCCAGTCGGCCGCCTTTGGATGGATCGCGCCCGGCGGGTTTCTCGTGAACCCTCTGGCGGTCCCGCTCTGCGGGCTGGCGCTCCCGCTCGTCTGGGTCGGCCTGGCCCTGGACGCGCTCGCGCCCGAGGCGCTCGCGGGTCCGGCTACCCGCGCGGCGGCGCTGGCCCTCGGGGGCCTGCGTCTCGCGGTGGCCTGGTCCGCGCGGGCGGTGGGGCCGTGGGTACCGGGCCCCGCGGGGTGGGCCGCGACGGCGGTCGTCGGCCTGATCGCCGCGCTCCTGGTCGGATGGCGGAGGCCCGGGATCGGGGTACTGGCGGCAGCGGCGGCGCTCTCTCTCGCGCTCGCCTCGCGGCCCCCGCGCTCCCCGGTCTGGGAAGTGACCTGGCTCGACGTCGGTCAGGGGGACGCGATCGCGATCCGGTTTCCCGACGGGGCGACCTGGCTGGTCGACGCGGGGCGGGCATGGGACGGGGGCGACGAGGGGCGGCGCACGGTGCTCCCGTGGCTCCGGCGGCAGGGGATCGGCAGGCTCGATTGGCTGATCACGACGCACCCGGACCTGGACCACATCGGGGGCGTCGGGAGCGTGCTCGCGGGTGTGGACGTCGGGCGGTGGGGAAGCGGGGGACCGGTCGCGGCGATCGACCCGTACCTGGATCTCGTCTCTGGCGCGGACGCGCTGCCGGCCGCCGAGCCTCTGCGCGCAGGACGCAGGTTGTCCCAGGGCGGGGTCTCCGTCGACGTCCTCCATCCGAGCGAGGCCTGGATACCCGCGGACCTCTACGCGTCCCGGATCCCGCCGAATGAAGGCTCGACGGTGCTGCTCCTGAGCGCCGGCCCCTGCCGGCTCCTCCTGACCGGAGACCTCGGAGCGCCGGGCGAAGCCGCGCTCGTCCGCTCGCTCGGCGATTCCCTACGCGCCGATCTCCTCCACGCCGGGCATCACGGGAGCCGGCATTCGAGCAGCGCTTCGTTTCTCGCCCGCGTCCGCCCACGCGCGGTGATCGTCTCGGCCGGCGCGGGGAACCGCTACGGCCACCCGCACGACGAAACCCTCGGACGCTTTGCCGCGGCGGGCGCTTCCGTCCATCGAACGGACCGCACGGGGACGATCACCGCGCGCTGCACCCCGTCCGGGTGGCGGCTCGTCTCCGAGCGCCCGTATCTTCCTTGATTCCCTGGGGACTCACGCCACTCCCAGGAACATTCGACCGCGGGGCCGGTACTGGAAGCCGATCGCGCGCGCCGACCGAAGCGAAGGAGCTCGATGCCGCTAGAAGAGCCCGGCTACGCCACCCAGGCCACGCTGGAGGAACGGAACGCCCGCGTCGCGCAGGAGAACGCGTTCGTCCAGGATCTCCTGAACGAGGTTCGGCGCGTGATGGTCGGCCAGCAGGCGCTCCTCGAGGGCCTCATGATCGGCCTGCTTTCGGACGGTCACGTCCTGCTGGAAGGCGTGCCCGGTCTCGCGAAGACCCTCGCGGTGCGCTCGCTCGCCGCGGCGATCGACTGCGACTTCCAGCGGATCCAGTTCACTCCCGACCTCCTGCCCGCCGATCTCGTCGGGACGATGGTATACCATCCGCAGCGGGGCGAGTTCGCCGTCCACAAGGGCCCCGTGTTCACGAACCTCCTCCTCGCGGACGAGATCAATCGCGCGCCGGCGAAGGTCCAGTCCGCGCTCCTCGAGGCGATGCAGGAGAAGCAGGTGACGCTGGGCGAGACCACGCACCGTCTCGCCGAGCCCTTTCTCGTGCTCGCGACCCAGAACCCGATCGAGCACGAAGGCACGTACCCGCTTCCCGAGGCCCAGGTCGACCGCTTCATGCTGAAGGTCCAGGTCTCCTATCCGGCGCGCTCGGACGAGCGCGAGATCATCGCGCGGATGTCGGGCGCGGAGCCCCCGCAGGTGCGTCCGGTCGTCGGCCCGGAGCGCATCCTGCGCGCACGCGCGGTCGTCGCGGACGTCTACGTCGATCCGAAGATCGTCGAGTACATCCTCGATCTGGTCGAAGCGACGCGGGATCCGAAGGCGTTCGAGCTGGCCGACCTCGAGCCGCTGATCGCGTTCGGGGCCTCGCCGCGCGCGGGAATCTTCCTCACCCGCGCGGCGAAGGCGCACGCCTTCCTGCGCGGCCGGGCGTACGCGATCCCCGACGACGTCAAGAGTGTCGCGCGCGACGTCCTTCGCCACCGGCTCCTGCTGACGTACGAGGCGGAGGCCGAGGGCGTGGACCCGGACAGCCTCCTCACGCGTCTTCTGGAGCGCATCGACGTGCCGTGAACGCCGCCGAGCTGGCCCACAAGGTCCGGCTGCTCGAGATCCAGACCCGTCACCTCGTCAACGACATCTTCTCGGGCGAGTACGAGAGCGTCTTCAAGGGGCGCGGCGTCGAGTTCGCCGAAGTGCGCGAGTATCAGCCCGGCGACGACGTGCGTGCCATCGACTGGAACGTCACCGCGAGACGGGGAATCCCGTACGTGAAGCAGTTCGCCGAGGAGCGCGAGCTGACTGTCATCCTGGCGGTGGACGGCAGCGCGTCGACCCGCTTCGGGACGCAGGGGGCGCTCAAGCGCGAGCGCGCCGCGGAGGTGGCGGCGGTGCTCGGATTGGCCGCGAGCCGGAACAACGATCGCGCGGGAGCGCTGCTGTTCGCGGAGGGGATCGAACTCTACGTGCCGCCGAAGAAGGGGAAGACGCACGTCCTCCGGCTCGTGCGCGACATCCTGTCGTTCGATCCTCCCGCGCGCGGGACCGACCTGGCGGGGGCGATCCGGTTCCTGACCCGCGTCCTGCACCGGCGGAGCGTCGTGTTCCTGCTCTCGGACTTCCTGGACGAGGGATACGAGAAGCCGCTCGCGGCGCTGGCCGTGCGACACGACGTCGTGGCGCTCGTCCTCGAAGATCGACGGGATCGGGAGCTCCCGGACATCGGCTTGATCGAGGTTATCGAGCCGGAGACGGGAGCCAGACGCTGGCTAGACACGTCCTCGGTGCGCGTGCGGAGCGCGTACCGGGCGGCGGCGGCGCGGGCGGAGGGCGAGCGGACCGCTGCGTTCCAGCGCGCGGGGATCGACGCGGTCCCGCTGGACACGTTGGCCGACTGGGTCGAGCCGATGCGGCGGTTTTTCGAGGCGCGCGAGCGCGCGCGCACGCGGGTCCGGAGGCGGAGAGTGGCGCGGTGAGCCGCCGGATCCGGCACGGGATTTCCGCGGCAGCGCTGGCCCTCGTCGCGCTCGCGCTCCCGCCCGGGCTGGCAGCGCAGGAGCCGGTGGAGCCGCCGCCCGATCGCGAACCGCTCGCGGCTCCGGTCGACGTAACTCTCCGGACCGTCCCCGACCCGACCGAACCTGGCGCTACGGAGCCGACCGTGGGCGACCCGCTCTGGGCGACCGTGCGCGCATACGGGCCGAGCGGGACATACCTCCTCCCCGAGTCCGTGATCGCGGCCTACGGCGCGCGGCCCGAAGTCGCGGTCCTGGGGAGCGAGCGGAGAGACGGACAGCTCCGGCTACGCCTCGCGGTGTTCCGGCCCGGCGACGTCGTGCTCCCCACCGTCGACGCGCGCGTGGCGACGGCCGCGGGCGAGACGCTCGCGATCCCGGTCGTTTCCGACACGTTCCGGATCGCCTCCGTGCTCGCGCCGGGTGACACTCTCCTCGCTGACATCAAGCCCCTCTGGCCGAGTCCTGGGATCCCGACCTGGGTCTGGGTCGCTCTGGTCGTGGCGGCGGCGCTCCTCGCGGCCGGCCTGTGGTGGTGGTGGCGCCGGCGGAAGCGATCGCTCGACGCGGACACGGGGGTCGAGCTTGGAGACCCGTACGCGGAGGCGCGCCGGAGGCTCGAGGCGCTCGCCGTCGACCCGCCGACTCCCGCCGGGAGGATCGCCGCGGCGGGCGAGATCGGAGATGCGCTCCGGGCGTATCTGGCCCGCGCATGGGGGACGCCCGCCCTGGAGCGAACCACGCTGGAGATCCTCGGCTCGCTCCCCGCGCCACTCGCTCCCGAGCGCGCCGCGCTCGGCTCGCTCCTTTCTCAGGTCGATCTCGCGAAATTCGCCCGGCTCGCGCCCCCGGCCGGGCGCGTGCCCGTCGTAGCGGAGCGCGCCATCGGATGGCTCGATGAAGCCGAGGCGGCGCGGCGGCCGCCGGTCGTCACCGACGCGGGGGAGGCGGTCTCATGAGCTGGCCCTGGGCCCTCGCGAGCCCCGCATGGCTCGCGCTCCTCGCTCTCCTGCCGCTCGCGTGGTGGTGGGCTCGACGGCGGCGCCGGGACGCGCTCGTTCTCCCGGCCCTCGCCACGGCTCCCGTTCTCCCGCGGACGTGGCGGGAGCGGCTCCACTGGGCCCCCGACGCGCTCCGCGCGCTCGTCTTCGCGGGGATCGTCCTGGCTCTCGCGCGACCGCAGGAGCTCGCCGCCGGTCGGCCGGAGACCACGTCGGGCGTCGACATCGTGCTCGCGCTCGACGCCTCGGGCAGCATGAAGGCGGAAGACTTCCAGCCGCGAAACCGCCTGGAGGTCGCCAAGCAGGCGGCGATCGACTTCGTCGAGGAGCGGACGAGCGACCGGCTGGGTCTCGTGACCTTCGCCGGACAGGCCGTGACCCAGGCCCCGCTGACCCTCGACCACGAGGCGGTCGAGAGCTCGATCGCGCGGATCGAGATCGGCGGGCTGGCCGACGGGACCGCGATCGGCACCGCGCTCGCCACGGCCGTGAACCGGCTGCGGGTCTCCGACGCGAAGAGCAAGGTCGTGATCCTCCTGACCGACGGGGTGAACAACGCGGGTCAGATCGATCCGCTGACGGCCGCGGAGACCGCGCAGGCGCTCGGTGTGCGCGTCTACACCATCGGCGTGGGAACGACCGGCGAGGCGCCGTACCTCCTCGACGATCCGCGCTTCGGCCGCCGCTACGTGCGGGTCGTGGTGCGGATCGACGAGGACATCCTGCGCGAGATCGCGCGCCGGACGGGCGGACAGTATTTCCGTGCCACCGACCCCGAGGCGCTGACCCGGGTTTACGAGGCGATCGACCGACTCGAGCGTTCTCCGCTCGAGGGGCGCCGACCCGTCACCCGTATCGACCGGTACGCCTGGCTCCTGGCCGGGGTCCTGGGGCTCGTCGCGCTCGAGGGCGTTCTCCGCGGCACGATCTTCCGGAGGCTTCCGTGACCGGCTGGGAATCGATCGCGTGGGCGCGGCCGGATTGGCTGTGGTCGCTGGCGCTCGTGCCCCTCGCCGCGCTCGCAATCGTCTGGTCGATCCGCCGCCGCCGCCGGGCGCTCGAATCGTTCGCCGAGGCCGGCGTCCGGGGGCGAACGCAGCCGCTCTCCGAGGGGCGCCGGGTCGTCCGGGGGGTCCTGTTCGTCCTCGGCCTCGCCGCCCTATGTATCGCGGTAGCCGGACCCCGCTGGGGGATCGAGAGCGTGGCGGAGCCGCCCGTCCGCCAGCGGGTCGTGTTCGCGCTCGACGTCTCGCGCTCGATGCTCGCGCGCGACGCGGATCCCTCGCGTCTCGATCGGGCGCGGATCGCGGTACGTCAGCTGCTCGGGGGGTTGCCCGCCGCGGAAGTCGGCCTCGTCGTCTTCGCGGGCGAGGCCACGCTCGCGGTCCCGCTGACGCGGGATCACGACGCGCTCGAGTTGTATCTGGCGACCGTCGGGCCGGACTGGATCAGCGACCCGAGCACGGACCTGCCGAACGCGGTCGCCGTCTCGCTCGACGCCTTCGGCCCGGAGCCGGGCGCGGGTGAGGCCGTCGTCGTGCTGTCGGACGGAGAGGACCAGACCGGGGGCGTCGACGCGTCGATCGCGGTGGCCCGCGAGCGCGGGGTCGAGGTCGACGCGATCGGGATCGGAACGCCCTCGGGCGCGCGGATCCCGTTCGGGTCCGGGTTCCTGACCGACGAGGGCGCGGAAGTCGTGACCCGCCTCGAGCGCGAACCGCTCGAGGCGCTCGCCGGCGCGACCGGCGGCGCTTACGTCGAGCTCGCGGCCGGACCCGGGGACGTGGGTCCCGTGCTCGCGCGTCTCCGGGCGCTCGACTCGGGGGCCACCCGCGGGACCGCCAGCGAGCGCCAAGCGGAGCGCTATCGCTGGCCGCTGACGCTGGCCCTCCTCTGCCTGGCCGGCGAGGCCGCGCTCCGGCTCCGCGATCGGCGCTCCGGCCCGCGGATGGAGCCCGCGCTGGGAGCGCTGGCCGCCATCCTCCTGCTCGCGATGGGCCAGGCGGACTCACCGCGCGAGCTCTACGAGAGCGGTCGCTATGGTGAGGCGCTCCTCGCCTGGCGGCAAGCGGACCGCGCGGACGACGCGACGCCGGCGGATGCGTACGGGCGCGCGAGCGCCGCGTACCGGATGGGAGAGTATCGCGAAGCCGCGGCGAGCTGGGCGGTCGCGGCGCGGACCGTGGAAGGTCCGGCTCGTGAGTCGGATGCGTGGTACAACGCGGGGAACGCGCGCTATCGGATCGCGGAGGCCGCCGACGCGGAGAGGCCCTCAGAGAGTCTGCCCTACTGGGACTCGGCGGTCGCGGCCTATCGCGAGGCGCTCCTGCGCGATTCCGCCGACAGGGACGCCAAGCACAATCTCGAGCTGGCGCTCCGCAAGCGCGACGAGAGCGGCGGAGGTGGCGGGGGAGCCGGAGGCGGCGGGGGCGGTGAAGGCGGTGGAGGCGGCGGAGGGGGCCGCGGGGTCCAGCCTCCGTCGACGGGAGGCGACGGAGCGGCGCAGCCGATGTCCCGCTCGCAGGCCGAGCGACTCCTCGACGCGCTCGCGGCCGAAGAGCGGGAGGCGCTCGCGCGCGGGGAAGGGGATCGGCGCGCCGGTGAGCCGCGCCGACCGGGATGGTGATGCGGAACCGCGTCGCGCTCCTCGCGGCTGCCTGGCTGCTCGTCGGCGCGACCGGAGCTGCGGCCCAGGAAGTGAGCGCGGTCGTCGAGCCGCGTCTCGTGGCGGTCGGGGGCGTCGCCGAACTCACGATCGAAGTGGACCCCGGCGGCATCCGGGGTGGCGTAGACGAGCCCGCGCTCCCCGC
Organism: Gemmatimonadota bacterium; assembly: GCA_025931135.1. GTDB lineage: Bacteria > Gemmatimonadota > Gemmatimonadetes > JACCXV01 > JAHWKZ01 > JAICNR01. Next base: position 39,624 of record JAICNR010000002.1, read on the forward strand.
GCTCCCGGGCCAGGTCTCGATCGTCGGGCGGGCGCGGGAATCGCGGGTCGAGATGCGCGGGCTCGACGTGCGGCGGACGGTCGTCTTCCGGTACTCCCTCCGCGGCCTCGAGGCCGGCACGGTCCGGATCGAGCCGATCGCGGTGCGGATCGGAGACGTGGTCCGGCGGACCGAGCCGCTCGTCCTGCTGGTCGTAGGGGAGGCCGGCGGCGCGAGTGCGGAGGCGGGTGGAGCCCCGCCGATCTTCGTTTCGGCGCGCGTCGATCGGCAGCGCGCGTGGACGGGGCAGCAGATCACGCTGACGTTCGCGTTCTATCACGATCCCTCGATCCCGCTGTCAGAGAGCCCGGACTACGATCCGCCGCAGACCCCGGGATTCTGGCGCGTCGAGCTCTCGGACGAGCCCGAGATCTCGAGCGAGCGCGTCGCCGGCCGCACGTACCAGGTCCAGCGCTTCCGCTATGCGCTCTTTCCGCTCCAGGCCGGTACGGCCGAGATCGGCTCGGCGCGCGTGCGGGTCGTCCAACCCGACCCGGAGAGGTGGTGGGAGCCCGGTCGTCCGCGGGTCCTCGCGACCGACCCGCTGACCGTAACCGTGGACGAGCTCCCCCAGGGCGCTCCTCCGGGGTTCGGTGGCGCAGTGGGCCGCTACTCGCTCTCGGGCGGGCCTTTGCCCGGTGACGCGACCGCGGGGTCGCCGATCGAGCTCTCGCTGATCGTGGAGGGCAGCGGCAATCCCGCCACCGTCAACGCACCCGATCTTCCGGAATGGCCCGGGATCGACGTCGGCTCGCCGAGCGTCGAGACGGAACCGGAGGTGGACGGCCAGCGCCTCGGAGGCCGGGCGACGTTCCGCTGGATCCTCGTGCCCCGGAGCGAAGGCCGGCTGACGCTGGGCGAAGCCCGCCTGCCGTACTTCGATCCCGACGCAGGGGTGTATGCGGTCGACACGCTTCGTCTCGGCGAGCTCCGCGTCAGCCCGGGACCGCTCGTGGGCGGGAGCCAGCGGAAGGAACCGCGCGGCCCGACGCTCTGGGCGGCGCGCGTGCCGAGAGAGCCCTGGCCTTCCGGTCTGGCGAGATCGCCGCTCACATGGTTCGCGCTCGCCGGTCCGTGGCTCGCATGGCTCGGGCTCGCGGCGTGGAGCCGTCGGCCGCGGGGAGCCCGGGGGGGTGCGGAGGGCCAGGCCGAAGCGATCGTCGCGACGGCGCGCCGGGACCTGGAGGCGCGCGGCGCTCTCGCGGCGTCCGACGCGCGGTCCGCGATCGATCGAGCTCTCGCGCTTCGCTACGGGTCGGCGCTCTCGGGTCTGCCGTCGCGCGAGCGCCGCGTGCGGCTCGAGCGCGCGGGGGTTCCCGAGGCGGTCGTCGAAGCCGCGGAGGCCGCACGCGCTGCCCTCGAGGAGGCGCGTTTCGGCGGCGTCAGCCTCGAGCTGGCGACTCGCGAGATCGGGCGTCTCGAGACCGCTCTCGCCGACGCGCGTCGGGGAGGGCCGTCGACGGGCTCCCCGACGAAGCGGGGCGCCGCGATCGTTCTCGCCGCCCTGCTCGCGGTCGCGGTCGGGATGCGGGAGGCGCGCGCCCAGGATGCGATGACTGCCTGGAGCGAGGCGAATCGCGCGTATCAGGCCGGGGAGATGACCGCGGCGGTGCGCGGGTTCGAGGCGCTGAGCCAACGCTTCGACGACGCCCGGATCGAGGCGAACCTGGCTGCCGCGCTGTGGCGCGAGGGTCGTCGCGGCGAGGCGCTCGCCCGCTATCGCGCCGCGCTCCTCCTCGCTCCCCGCAGCGGCGCCGTGCGTCGCGACGCGGAACGACTCTGGACCGAGCTCGGGGATCCGCCACGCGAGGGCGCGCTCCGGCGGGTCCTCGGGTTCGTGCGACTGGACGAGCTCCTGCTGGCGCTCGTGATCGTGAACGGCGTCGCGCTCGCTGCGGCGATCGCCGTCCGCCGGGGACGCGCGCCGGCGCTCGTCGCGGCAGTCCCCTGCGGGGGAGTGCTGCTTCTCGCGGCGGCCGCGGGGCTCCACGCGTGGACGATCGAGCGACCGGACGTGGCGGTCGCGAAAGCGGCCGTGGAGATCCAGGCAGCCCCCGGCGGCACGGATGTCGCGTCGCTTCCCGAGGGCGCTCTCGTCCGGGTGCTCGAGCGAGGGGCTGTGAGCTGGCGCGTGAAGGCGGCGGGCCTTCCGGCGGGCTGGGTGGCCCCCGATCGGATCGTGCCGCTACATTGATTCCGGCCGTTCCTTTCGCCTCCATCCCCCCACGATGCCGATGATCCGCTACCGGAACGTCCTGCTCGCCACGGACTTCTCCGCTGCCGCGCGCGAAGCGGCAGCCCACGCCGCTGCCTTCGCGTCCGCGAGCGGAGCGACTCTCCATCTCGTCCACGTCGTCGAGGAATTCGCGTACTGGGAAAGCTTCAGCCTTCAGCATTTCCCCTCGCCGGAGGTCTACGAGGAGCTGAAGAGCAACGCGCGGATCGCGCTCGAGGACCTCGCGCGTGATGCGGAGCTCGGCGGGGATGTCGCCGCGCACGTCCGCCACGGCAAGCCGTTCGTCGAGATCATCCGCGCGGCCCGCGAGCTGGAGGCCGACGTGCTGGTGATCGGCAGTCACGGGCAGAGCGGACTCTCCGAGACCCTCTTCGGCTCGACGGCGGAGAAGGTCGTGCGGAAGGCGCCCTGCGCGGTGCTCGTCGTGCGGCACCCAGAGCACCGCTTCGAGATGCCCTGATGGCGGAACGCGCGCGCGTCCGGGTGCTCCCGGACGTCGTCATCGACCAGATCGCTGCGGGCGAGGTGATCGAGCGACCCGCTTCGGTTCTCAAGGAGCTCGTCGACAACGCGCTCGACGCCGGCGCGACACGCATCGATGTCACGCTCGAGGCCGCGGGCCAGGAGCGGATCTCGGTCGCCGACGACGGCGGCGGGATGGATCGGGAAGACGCGCTGGCGGCGCTCGAGAGGCACGCGACGAGCAAGATCGAGCGTCTGGAAGATCTCGCCGGGATCGCCTCGCTCGGCTTTCGCGGGGAGGCGCTCCCGTCGATCGCTGCCGTGAGCCGGATGGTGCTGGAGACCGCCCCTGCGGGCGGCGAAGGAACTGTCGTCCGGGTGGAAGGAGGCCGTGTCTCGGAGGTCGAGCGCGCGTCGCGTGCGCGCGGGACGACCGTTGACGTCCGACAGCTCTTCTACAACACCCCGGCTCGGAAGCGCTTCCTGAAGACGCACGCGACCGAGCAGGCGCATCTCGTGCAATGCCTGGTCGAGAGCGCGCTCGCGAGAATCGACGTCGGCTGGCGCGCCACCCATGGCTCGCGCGCGATCCTGTCGCTGGCCCCTGCCGGCGAGCTCCGCGAGCGCTTGGCCGCGCTCTACGACATGGCCTACGCCGACACGCTCCTCGACGTCCCGCCGCTGGCCGAAGGAGCGGTCGCGGTCGACGGCCTGGCGCAGCGGCCGATCGCCGCCGGTGCGAGCCGTCGGCGCCAGCTCGTGCTCGTGAACGGCCGGCCCGTGGACGCGCCGGAGATCGTCCGCGCCGCCGTCCGGGGGTACCGGTCCACGCTCCCGGCCGGTACACGTCCGGATCTGTTCCTCCGGATCGACGTCGATCCCGCGGCGGTCGACGTGAACGTCCACCCCGCGAAGCGCGAGGTTCGGTTCCGGGACCCCGCGGCGGTGGCGGCCGTGGTGGAGGAGGCGGTGCGGGCCGCGCTCGGTGCCGGCCCCGCGGTCGCGGCGGCATATCTCCCGCGCGCGGCGCGAATCGGGGGGAGAGCACTGCGCGTGGCGGAGCCGTCCGCCCCCGGTCCCGATCAGCTGGCGCTCTTCGTCTCGCGCCGCTCGCGTCCGGCGGCCGCCGCCCTCTCCGAGCCCGAGCCCGCCGCCGGCGGGGTTCTCCCGGAGCTCGACCGCGCGGCCGTCGAGGCTGGCCTCTGGCAGCTACACGATCGCTTCATCCTCGCCCAGACCTCCCGCGGCCTGGCGGTCATCGATCAGCACTCCGCGCACGAGCGGATCCTCTACGAAGAGGTCGTTCACGATCTGCGGTCGGCTCCGCGCCCGGCGCAGCGGCTCCTGTTCCCGCTGGTCCTCCACCTCACGCCGCTCCAGCGCTCGACCTGGGAGTCGTACCGGGGGATGATCGAGGCGCTCGGATTCGAGATCGAGCCGTTCGGAGGCGATTCGGTCGCGGTCTCGGCGGTTCCGGCGTTCCGCCACACCTTCGATCCCGAGGATGCGCTGGCGGGGCTCCTCGACGATCTGGCGCAGCCCGGGCGGGGGAGCGCGGACATGAACCAGCACGAGCGCGTTGCGCGCACGTTCGCATGCAAGGCCGCGATCAAGGCCGGCGCCCCGCTCTCGCGCGAAGAGATGGCCGAGCTCATCGATCGGCTGTTCGCGACGCGGCTCCCGTACGACGATGTGCACGGCCGGCCGGCGATCCTCCAGATCGGGCTCGCCGACCTGGACCGGCACTTCGGACGGCATTGAGGGGCGATTGGAGCGGAGTTCCGGCAGGTCCCCCGGCTACCTCGTGGTGGCGGGCCCCACGGCGGTCGGGAAGAGCGCGGTCGCGCTGGAGCTCGCCCAGCGCCTGGACGGGGAGATCGTGATCGCCGACTCCCGTCAGGTCTACCGCGGGATCGACATCGCGACCGCTAAGCCGAGCGCCGCCGAGCGATCCCGCGTGCCGCACCACCTCGTCGACCTCGTGGCTCTCGGCGATCGATACACCGCCGCGGATTACGCGGTCGACGCGGATGCCGCGATCGGCACGATTATCGCGCGCGGTCGCGTGCCGATCGTCTGCGGCGGGACCGGCCTCTACCTCGCCGCGCTGGCGGGTGCGCTGGACCCGATCGAGGAAGCCGCGGATCCGGCGGGGCGTGCCCGCGCGCGCGCACGGGTCGACGCGATCCCCGACGAGGAGCGGCACGCCGCCCTGGCGGACGTGGATCCCCACACCGCGGCGCGCCTTCCGCGGGGGGACCGGCAGCGGATCGACCGCGCGCTCGAGGTCTGGTTCCTCACGGGGCGGTCCCTGTCCTCCCACCACGGGGGTGGCCGCGAGCCGAGACCCCATGTCGCGGCGCGGCTCGTCCGCTCGCGGCCGGAGATCCTCCGGCGGATCGACGAGCGCCTGGACGAGATGCTCTCCGCCGGCCTCGAGGAGGAGGCGCGCGCGCTGTGGGAAGCGGGCCGGTCGGCGAACGAGCCCGGGCTCGACACGATCGGGATCCAGGAGTGGTGGCGGCACTTCGAGGGCGGGCGCAGCCGGGACGAGACGATCGAGGAGATCCGCGCGGCCACCCGGCAGTATGCCAAGCGCCAGACGACATGGTTCCGCCATCAGGGGGAGTACCGTCCCATCCCGGCGGACGACGCCGCTCCTTCGATCCTCGATCTCTGGAGTCGCTCCGGATGACGTCCGTCGACGCGCTGATCCTGGGGATCGTTCAGGGTCTCACGGAGTTCCTTCCCGTGTCGTCGAGCGCGCATCTCGTCATGGGACAGGAGCTCCTCGGCGCCAACGAGCCGGGCGTCGCGTTCGACGTGCTCGTTCACGGGGCGACGCTCCTCGCCGTCCTTCTCTACTTCCGGCGGCGGATCGTCCAGCTCGTGCGACAGCGATCCTGGCCGTACGCGGGGAAGATCGTCGTGGGGACGATTCCCGCGGGGATCGTCGGAGTCCTGTTCGAATCCGCGATCGAGCGCGTGTTCGCCGCGCCCGTGGTCGTCGTGTTCGCGCTCTTCGCGACCGGGGCGCTGCTCCTGTCGCTGCGCGCGATCCCAGCGGACCGGCGGGAAGTCGATGTGCCGTCGTGGTGGCAGGCGTGGTGGATCGGCTGCGCGCAGATGGTGGCGATCCTCCCTGGGATCAGCCGCTCGGGCTCGACCATCGCCACGGCCCGCTGGCTGGGGGTGGCCCCGGCGCCCGCGGCCGAGTTCTCGTTCCTGCTCGGCGTGCCGGCGATCGCCGGCGCGATCGTGCTGCAGGCGGGCGAGCTGAGGGCCGGCGTTGCTGAGGGATCGGGGACGATCTACGCCCTGGGGTGGGTCACCGCCCTCCTCGCCGGTCTCGTCGCGATCGCCCTCGTCTTCCGGTTGCTCGAGCGGCGCGCCTTCGCCCACTTCGGGTGGTATTGCTGGGCGGCGGCGGCGGCATTCGGGACATGGCTCCTGTTCCACGGATGAGCGGGGGGTTCGGCCCGCCACTCGCGCTCTCGGACCTCGTCCGGGCCGCGCTCTCCGAGGACGTGGGGTCGGGTGACGTGACGACGCGCGCCACCGTCCCGGCCGACCTGCCCGGGCGGGCGCGGGTGATCGCGCGCGCGCGCGGCGTCGTGGCCGGAACCCAGGCGTTCGTCGAGGTCTATCGGCAGGTGGATCCTTCCGTCGAGGTCGACCTCGTCGCCCCCGACGGGACGCCGGTCGAGCCCGGGGATCTCGTCGCCGGCGCGCGCGGTGCGTTCGTGTCCCTCCTCGCGGCCGAGCGTGTGGCGCTCAACTTCCTGCAACGACTCTCCGGCATCGCCACCCTCGCCTCCAAGTTCGTCCGCGCGATCGAGGGAACGGGTGCGACCGTCGTCGACACGCGCAAGACGACCCCCGGCTGGCGCGCGCTCGAGAAGGCCGCCGTCCGCGCCGGCGGCGCGGCGAATCACCGGATGGGCCTCTACGACGCGTATCTGATCAAGGAGAATCACGTGGCGGGAGCGGGTGGGATCGCGGCGGCTTTGGCAGCGGCCCGGCGGCACGACGCTCCCGGTTTGCCGGTGGAGATCGAAGTCCGCTCGCTCGAGGAGCTGGACGAGGCACTGGGGTCGCGCGACCGTCCCGATCGCATCCTGTGCGACAACTTCTCGCTCGAAGACCTGGCGCGCGCGGTGGAGCGTGTCCGTTCGGCGCCACATCCGCCACTCGTCGAAGCGAGCGGCGGGATCACCCTCGCCAACGCGCGCGCGGTCGCGGCTACGGGGGTCGACTGGATCTCGGTCGGCGGCCTCACGCACTCCGCGCCCGCACTCGATCTCTCGTGCCTGATCGAACCGGCCTGACGATCGGCTTGGCGGAACGCCTCGGCGTGCGGGTCGTCGAGCACGGCGCGATCGAGTCGACGATGGAGGCGGCGCTCACCGATCCCGGTCCGGCGCCGGTCGTCCATCTCGCGGCGAGCCAGTCGGCCGGCCGCGGCAGGCACGGTCGGGAGTGGCGAAGCCCGCCGGGGAACCTCTACGCGACGATCCGCTGGCCGGAGCCGGACGATCCGTTCCCGACCGGCCTGCTCGGAGCCGTGCAGATCGAGTGGGCTCGAACGATCGCGGCGGCAGGAGGTCCGGAGGTCCGCTGCAAGTGGCCGAACGACGGCTGGCTGGACGGGGCGAAGTGGGCGGGGCTCCTGGCCGCGCGTCCCGCGGCGCGGCCGGGAGAGATCCACCTCGGTCTGGGCGCCAACCTGGTCACGGCGCCTTCGGTCGAAGGAACCGAGGTCGCGTGTCTGCGGGTGCGGTGGACGGAGTGGCCGGGCGCGGGAGAAGCGACCGCGCTCCTTCTCGGCGCGGCGCTCCGCGTCCTCCGGGACGGCCCGGCCGGCATCGGGCCTCGACTGGCGAGCTGGTCCTTGCACGACGCGCTCAAGCCGGGCGAGCCGCTCGTGGTCGAGGGAGCGGGCGGGCAGGTCGAGGGCGCGTATCTGGGGATCGACCCGGAGGGGCGGCTCCGGCTCGCAGCGCGCGGGGGAGAGGTTCGCGTCTCGAGCGGGGACGTCCGGCGGGTGAGACCGGTCTAGCGGGGCCTGCCCGGCCGGTCTTCGCGTTCTCCCCACCGCCGGCTATCTTCCGCCGCCCATGCTCCTCCTCGCCGACATCGGAAACAGCGAGACCCTTCTCGGGGTGCGAAACGCCCGCGGGGAGATCGAGCGTCGCTGGCGGACGCGCTCCGACCCCCGTTCGACTCCCGACGAGATCGGGGTGCTCCTCCGGCAGTGGCTCGAGGCGCTCCCGGGGGGCGCGTCCTCCCTCGAGGCGTTCTGCGCCGCGTCCGTGGTCCCGAACTACACCCACGTCCTCGCGGAGGCGGCCGAGCGCCACCTCGGAATCGGATTGCGGGAGTTCCGCTGGTCCCCGGAGCTCGGGATCGGACTGGAGGTCGACGAGCCAGAGCGGGTGGGAGCCGACCGGGTGGCGAACGCGCTCGGCGCGCACCTCGCCTACCCGGGCCCGGCGATCGTCGTCGACTTCGGCACCGCGACGACGTTCGACGTCGTTTCCGCGACGGGGAACTTCCTCGGCGGGGCCATCGCGGCCGGAATCGAAGTGGCGGCGGCCAGCCTGTTCGGCAGGACGGCGTTGCTCCCTCGGATCGCGCTCGGCTTTCCCGACTCCGCGATCGGGAAGTCGACGGTCCAGAACCTCCAGATCGGCTTGTACCACGGCGCGACGCTCCTGGTCGACGGGCTGGTCGAGCGGATACGCCTCGAGTGGGAGCCGAAGGCCCGAGTGATCGCGACGGGCGGACTCGCGCAACGGATCGCGCCCCATTGCGCGAGCGTGAACGTCGTCGATCCCGACCTGACCCTGAAAGGGGTCGGCTGGGGACACGACCGGCTCCACCCCACCTCGATCTGACATCCCGGCAGACCCCTGGAATGGCCCAGGGATTGCGCTTTTCTACGCTGCTCCGGGCACTCATGTCATCCTGACAGGCGTTCTTCCGTCGCCGGAGTTGACAGCCCGGAGGCGCTCGCGTACGTTTGTTAGCAGTCCATCGTGGTGAGTGCCAGGCCATTCCAAGTCCAGCTCAGGAGGTACCACATGACCGTGAAGCTGACCCCGCTCGCGGACCGGGTCGTAGTGAAGCCGCTCGAGGAGAAGGAACAGAAGAAGGGCGGGATCATCATTCCCGATACCGCCAAGGAGAAGCCACAGGAAGGCAAGGTCGTCGCCGTCGGGCCGGGCAAGGTGGCCGAGAATGGCGAGCGCATCAAGCCGGAGGTCAAGAAGGGCGACCGGGTGTTGTACGGCAAGTACTCGGGCACCGAGGTGACCGTGGACGGCGAGGAGCTGTTGATCCTGCGCGAGAGCGACATCCTGGCGACGGTCTGACGCCGCCCGGACGATCCGTTTCCATTCAAGGAGGCATGAAAACATGGCTAAGGAGCTGAAGTTCAACGCCCAGGCTCGCTCCGCGCTCAAGCGCGGGGTCGATCAGCTGGCGGATGCCGTCAAGGTGACGCTCGGCCCCAAGGGCCGGAACGTCGTCCTCGACAAGAAGTTCGGTTCGCCGACCGTGACGAAGGACGGCGTAACCGTGGCCAAGGAGATCGAGCTCGAGGACGCGGTGGAGAACATGGGCGCCCAGATGCTCAAGGAAGTGGCGTCGAAGACCTCCGACATCGCGGGCGACGGGACCACGACCGCGACCGTTCTCGCCCAGGCGATCTTCCGCGAGGGCCTGAAGTCGGTGACCGCGGGGGTCAACCCGATGAGCATCAAGCGCGGCATCGAACAGGCGGTCGAGACCGTGGTCGCCGAGCTGAAGAAGCTCTCCACGGCCACCAAGGGGAAGAAGGAGATCGCGCAGGTCGGCACCATCTCGGCCAACAACGATCCGGAGATCGGCGAGCTGATCGCCGACGCGATGGAGAAGGTCGGCAAGGACGGCGTGATCACGGTCGAAGAGGCGAAGAGCCTCGAGACCTACCTCGAGACGGTCGACGGCATGCAGTTCGACCGCGGCTACCTCTCTCCGTACTTCGTCACGAATCCCGACAAGATGGAGGCCGAGCTCGAGGACCCGTACATCCTGATCCACGACAAGAAGGTCTCGACGATGAAGGACCTGCTCCCGGTCCTGGAGAAGGTCGCGCAGGGCGGACGTC
>JAICNR010000145.1 GCA_025931135.1 Gemmatimonadota bacterium
CTCCGGCGCGTAGGCGACGAAGAAGTCGCGCATCGCGTCGGCCGACGCTCCGATCCTCAGCGGCCCCCAGTTCGGCAGATCCGAGCGCGACCAGAACGCGGGCACGAGCGCGAAGCGGACGACCGCCATCGTGACCGTGACCACGCCGAGAGCCATCACTGCGCTCTCCCGGTCGTGGCGGCTGGCTATGATCCCCGCCGCGGCCGCGGCGAGGACCGCGAGCCCGACCTGAACGAGTCCCGGCGGCGGCAGCAGGACACGGAACATCATCGCCGTCGCGGCCGCCCAGTAGACGAGGAGCAGCGTGCCGATCCAGCCCGCCGGGCGCCAGATCACCCCGCGACTGGCCAGCGCGAAGGCGTACAGGATCCCGAGCAGCCCGCCGGTGAATCCGAACATGCCGTAGAGGAACGCCTCATACCCGTGCGCTGGCAGGTCCAGCCCGCCCACGAGCACGGACGCCGCGAGGAGCAGACAAACGGCGAGGGCACGCCGGCGATGGGACGCCGGCGTCCCGAAGGAGCCGACTACAGGATCGGCCACGGCGTAAGCGCGCGATCGATCCGGGTCCCGAGCTCCTCCAGCGACTCGCGCTGATCCCCGGGAATGTCGGGAAGGGCGAGCGCGCGGTCGACCAGCTCGCGGGCGCGGCGCAGCGTGGCCTCGTCGTTCCGCTGATACCACTTCCCGGTGCCGTCCTCGTGCAGCGATCTCGCCCACAGGAGACAGGTGCGAGCGAGACGTGCCTGCGCGCGCTGATCCTCGTAGTAATCCTCCGCCTCGCGGCGAGCCACCTCGTAGCGATCCGCCGAGCGCGCCAGGAGCTCGTAGAGTCCCTGGCGGCGATCGAGGTCCCCTTCGCCGATGCGGCGGAGCTCCGCTACGACCGTGCTGTAGATGCGGTCGCCCTCCTCCATGGCGGCCTCGTAGCGATCGAAGCCGGCGGCCAGCCGGATCTCGTTGAGGACCCCTGCGGGGTCGGTCGGGCGGAGGATCGCCATCGCGACGACCGCCGTGGTGAGAAGCGCGAGCAGAGTCCACCCCGCGACCTCGAGCCCGTCTACGCGCTGCGCTCGATCCACCTGCAGATCCAGTCTCCCACCTCCCCGGTGGATCCGGCACCGCCCGCGTCAGGGGTGGCGACCCCCTCGGCGAGCGCAGCCGCGACCGCGCCCTCGAGGACCGCCGCCACGGCCGGCGCGCCCGTGTGCTCGGCCAGGAGCGCCGCGGTCAGGACCGCGGCCATGGGATTCGCCGTCCCGGTGCCGGCAATATCGGGCGCCGATCCGTGCACGGGCTCGAACATGCCCAGCCGACCAGGATGGAGGTTCGCGCTCCCCACGAGCCCCAGGCCGCCGACCAGCGCCGAGGCCTCGTCCGAGAGGATGTCGCCGAACAGGTTGCTCGTGACGATGACGGAGTAGTGCTCCGGGTGCCGCACGAGCTTCATCGCCAGCGCGTCTACGTACTCGACCTCGGTCTTTAGGAACGGGAACTCCGCCGCCACTTCGGCGAAGACCCGGCGCCACAGGCCGTGCGCGAACGCGAGCGCATTCGCCTTGTCGCACATCGTCACGCGGGGCCGGCCGCGCTCGACCGCGTACTCGAACGCGGTGCGCACGATACGCTTCACGCCCTTATACGTGTTCAGATCCTCGTTGATCGCAACCTCGTCGGGCGTCCCGCGCTTGAAGTTTCCACCCATGTTCACGTAGGCGCCCTCGGTGTTCTCGCGGAACACCACCAGGTCGATCGCGCGCCGGGCCCCGTCGGGTCGGGGCTTGAGCGGGCAGAGATCCGGGTGAAGGAGCCGGACGGGCCTCAGGTTCACGTACAGGTCCAGACCGAACCGAAGTCCGAACAGGATGTCGCGCGCGTGCTCGTTGCCGGGAACCCGCGGGTCCCCCAGCGCGCCCAGCAGGATGGCGTCGAATTCGCTCTTGAGCCGTTTCTCGGCTTCGGGTGGCAGGGTCTCGCCAGTGGCCAGGAAGTGGTCCGCGCCCCAGGGCAGCTCCTCGAAGGAGTACTCGACTCCGGCCCCGGCTCCCGCCGCCTCCAGCGCACGACGCGCAACCGGCAGCACCTCGGGGCCAACGCCGTCCCCGGGGATCAGCGCCACTCGGATCACCCCAGGATCTCCGCCAACGCGGCGACGAGCCGCTCGTTCCCCGACCGGGAACCCAAGGAGATCCGGGCCCAGGACTCGATCCCGGGCGCGCTCATCGGGCGGATCACGATCCCGCGGGACAGGAGGCCCTCGTTCACCTCCTCCGCTCGCGTACCGAGGTTCGTGAACAGGAAGTTCGTCACGGAAGGCACATGCTCGAAGCCGAGCTCGTGGAAGCGGGCGGAGAGCCAGGCGCGCTCGGTGTTCACGACCTCGAGTGTGGCCCCGAGATGATCCTCGTCGTCCAGCGCCGCCAGAGCGGCCGCCTGCGCAAGGGAGTTCGTGTTGAATGCCTCTCGCACCCGGTCGAGCGCGCGCGCGTGCTCCGGTCGCGTCACCGCCCAGCCGATCCGGAGTCCGGCGAGCCCGTGGGCCTTCGAGAACGTTCGCAGCACGACGAGGTTCGCTCCGTCCCGGATCCGGTCCACGTCTTCCTCGAAGCGGGTCTCGGGGGACTCGAACTCATAGTAGGCCCGATCGAGAACGACGAGCGTCTCCGGCGGCAGCTCGTCCAGCAACGCCGAGAGCTCCCCGGCTTCGATGCAGGTCCCGGTCGGGTTGCACGGGTTGTCGAGAAACACGACGCGGGTGCGGGGGCTCACCGCCGACCTTAGCGCCTCGAGGTCGAAGCGCCAGTCGACGTGGGGGACCACTCGGGGGCGGACGCCCACGACCTGACAGGCGATCTGGAAGCGCGGAAAGGTCGGGAATCCGACCACGGCTTCGTCACCGGGCCGCAAGAACGCACGAGCCACCAGGTCGATGCATTCCACCGACCCGTTCCCGATCACGACCTGTGAAGCGTCCAGACCATTGCGCTCGGCCAGCGCGGATCGGAGCGCGCGGGCCTGGCTATCGGGGTAGTAGTGCGCCTCTCCGAGGTGCCGCGCGATCGCATCGAGCGCGCGCGGCGAGGGTCCGAGGGGATTCTCGTTCGACGCCAGCTTGAGGACGTCGCGAACGCCGTACTCGAGTGCTATCTCTTCGCGGTGGCGCCCGGGAACGTAGGGCCAGATCCGCTCGAGATCCGCGCGCGGAGGCGTGGGCGAAACATCCGCCCGCGAGCGGCCTACGTTTCCCACTCTTTCATGAAGTGGTGGACGAACTCCAGGTACTCCGTGATCGCGTCGACCCCCTCCGTCACGCGCTCGTACGCGCCGGTCTCGTCGGCGCCCGCCTCCCACCCCTCCTCCTCTCCGTGCTCGGCGACGTACTCCGCGAGGCCTACGAGGGTGACGCCGAGGCGCCCGGGGATGACGTCCTCCTCCGCCAGGATCTCGATCGCGTCGAAGTTGTCCTCGGGCTCGTCCCAGTCGGCCTCGTCGATGAGGGACCACGCCGACTCGATCAGGTGGCGCATCGCGTGATCGAGGTGACGCATGGCGGCTCGCCGCGCGGTCGGCGCCCCGGCGAAGGTCTCCTCCCCCTCGTCCACTGCCACTCGCATCGCCTCGAGCTCTGACTCGAGCGCATCGAGCTCGTGGGCCACCTCTTCGAACGTCCCGTCGCTCATCACCCGTAGGATAGGCGCGCGGACGGTTCTGTCAACCGCGGCAAGGCACGTGACCGCGAACTCCGGGCGCCTTACCTTGGGTCTCCGCATGCGGGCTCTCGCCCTCTATCTCCGCCCACTCCTGCCGGTGCTCCTCGCTCTGGCGGGCCTTCCCGCGTCGGTGAGGTCTCAGCCCGCCGGAGACGCCGCCCACGGCCAGTACGCGTCGGTGCTGGACCGCTATGTGGATGGGGGCCTCGTCCGATACGGGCTCCTGTTCACGGAGAATCCTCCCGACTGGCGTCGCTACCTCGAATGGCTCGAGAGCGCGCAACCGGAGTCGATGTCGGTGGACGAACGCCGTGCGTTCTGGATCAACGCGTACAACGCGCGAGTGATCGCCGGGGTTCTCGAGCGCTACCCGATCGACTCGGTGCGCGACGTCGGCATGTTCGGAGGCCGCTTCCGCGGCTTCTTCGGACGCCGCGAGCATCCGGTGGCCGGCAAGCTCCGTACCCTCGACGAGATCGAGAAGGAGATGCTGTTCGCGCCCCAGCTCCGGGACCCGCGCATTCATTTCGCCGTGAACTGCGCCGCGCTCTCGTGCCCGAAACTGCGCTCGGAGCCGTACGAGGCGTCGCGACTCGACACCCAGCTCGACTTCCAGGCACGCACGTTTCTGAATGGCCCCGAGGGGCATCGCATCGACCCCACGGCGCGGGTCCTCCGCGTGAGCCGCATCCTGGACTGGTACCGGGAAGACTTCGAGCGTTCGGCGGGCTCCCTTCGCGAGTACCTCGTTCGCTACCTGACCGGTGAGGCGGCCGCGGCCGCGCGCGACCCGGCCTGGAAGATCGAGTTCCTCGATTACGACTGGAGCCTCAACGACGTGAGGTAGACCACTGGTGCAAACCGTCGATCCCGGGTGAAGTCACAGCGATACCTCGTCACGGTGCTGTTCACCGACATCGTCGGGTCGACCGAGAAGGCGGCGGAGCTCGGCGACCGCCGCTGGCGCGAACTCCTGCGCCGGCACCATGAACTGGTGCGGGGGGAGTTCTGGCGCTTCGGCGGCCGCGAGCTGAGCACGACGGGCGACGGCTTCCTCGCCACCTTCAAGCACCCCGATCAGGCGATCCGCTGCGCGCGCGCAGTCTCCGATGCCGTGCGGGAGCTAGGGATCGAGATCCGCAGCGGCCTGCACGCCGGCGAGGTGGAGGCGATCGAGGGGACGATCGGGGGCATCGCCGTGCATACCGCGGCGCGCGTAGCGGCGCATGCAGGTCCGGGTGAAGTGCTGGTCTCGAGCGCGCTGCGAGACTTCGTGGCTGGATCCGGATGGAGCTTCGAGGACCGCGGCGCACGCGCGCTGAAGGGCGTGCCCGGGGAGTGGCGGCTGTACGCCGCCACGGGTGAGCCGCCGGAGCCAACGGAGGCGGGGTTCTGGGAGCGGGCGCGGCAGGCGCGGTTCCTGCGGACATTCGTGCCCTTCGTTCAGCGCCGCCGGGTCCCGGTTGCCTTCGCCACCCTGGCGCTGGGCTTCCTGCTCGGCCTCGGCGTCCTCTTCGCCTGGCGAAACGATCGCGTGGGCGACAGGGGGGACAGCAAGGTGCTCGCCGTGCTGCCGTTCAAGAACCTCGGTGCGGCCGAAGACGAGTATTTCGCCGACGGCATGACCGACGAGGTACGCGGAAAGCTCGCGACCCTGCCAGGGCTCGAGGTCATCGCCAGCCAGAGCTCGGCAGAGTACAAGGAGAGCCCGAAGAGCCTGGAGCAGATCGCCGACGAGCTCGGGGCGGACTACCTCGTCGTCGGGAATGTGCGCTGGGAGAAGCGGGTGGGTGGGCAGAGCCGAGTGCGGGTGAGCCCTGAGCTGGTGGAGGTCGTCTCGGGTCGCGCCCCTACCACGAAGTGGCAGGCGCCGTTCGACGCCGCGCTGACGGACGTCTTTCAGGTGCAGGCCGACATCGCCGGGCGGGTGGCCGAAGCGCTCGACGTGGCGCTTGACGACGAAGAGCGGCAAGCGCTGGCGGCCGAGCCAACCGCGAACCTCATCGCCTATGACGCGTACCTCAAGGGCGAGGATGCCTGGCAGGGAGGCGCGGCCAACGACCCCGCGTCGCTACAGCGGGCGATCGACTTCTATGAGCAGGCGGTTGCCGTCGACTCCAGCTTCCGCCCGGCGTGGGCCCAGCTCGCGCGCGCGCACGCCCGCTACTACTTCAACGGCACGCCCACGTCTGCGGGAGCCGCGCGGGCCAAAACCGCAGCAGAGCGGGCGGTCGCGCTCGCCCCCGGCGAAGCCGAAAGCCAGCTCGCCCTCGGTGATTATCACTTCAATGTGCGCAACGACCCGGCGCGGGCGTTTGCGGCGTACGCGGCCGGGCTCCGCACGGCACCGGACGATGCCGAGCTGCTCACTGCCACGGCGGTCGTCGAGCAGTCGCTCGGCCGTTGGGAAGAGGCGCTCGCGCACCTCACGCACGCGCAGGCGCTCGACCCCCGCTCGGTGGACACAGCGCGGCGACTCGCGCGCGCGTTGTTGTGGCTCCGGCGGTACCCCGAGGGTGCCGCGGCCTACGACCGAGCCCTAACGCTCGCCCCCACCAACCTCACCCTC
>JAICNR010000235.1 GCA_025931135.1 Gemmatimonadota bacterium
CCCTCCGGTAGACGATGTCCATGATCTGGCGCTCCCGGCGGCTCAGGTCCCCGTATTGATCGTCCTTCTTCGACATGCCGCATGTCCCTTCGTGAGCGTGCGCGTTCGCCGGGGTTCCCGGCACCCTGTGCTATATTTTTAGCACGGTGCTGTTTTTATAGCACGTGGGACGCTCGGCTGTCAACCCCCGCCCGGAAAACCAGGTCCGCGGTCCCGGGGTTTGCCCAACGGACGACGCGATTCGCCGCGCCGTTCAACTCGGTTGGCAGGACACGCCCGCCTGGAAGTAGATTTCATCGAATGGTGTATTTTCTCATCCCCGCGTACGAGGAGGAGGGAACGCTCGGCCTCCTCCTGTACAAGATCCGCCAGGTCATGCGCGAGATCCGCCGCGACTATCTCGTCGTCGTGCTGGACGACGGGTCGGGCGATGGCACGGCGCAGGTCGTCGAGCAGTACCGGCGGTTCCTGCCCGTCAAGCTCCTGCGCCATGCGGAGAACCGCGGGTTCGGTCCGAGCCTCGACCGGCTCGTGCGCGAGGCGGCCCGGCTTTCGCGTTATCCGGAGCGCGACATCGCGATCGTGATCGAGGCCGACTTCACGAACAGCCCCGACGCGGTGCCCGACATGGTGCGCGAGATCGAGGCTGGGGCGGACGTCGTCATCGGTTCCCGAACCCATCACGACAGCCTGGTGGACGACCTTCCGGGGCCCAAGCGTCTCGGTTCCCGCATCGTGGCCACCGTCCTGCGGGCGGTGATGCCGCTGCCCAGGGTCAGCGACTACACCTCGACCTTCCAGGGCTTCCGGATCGGGACGCTGAAGCGGGCGCTCGATACCCATCAGGAGGGCCTCATCACGAGCCGGAGCTGCGCGGCCAGCGTGGAGCTCCTGCTACGGCTCGGGCGACTCCACCCCACCTTCGCGGAGGTGCCGGTCCGGTGTCGCTACGACATCCGTCCCCGCCCGTCGCGTTATCGCTGGATGCGGACGGTCCGCGAGCAGCTGAGCCTCACAGGACGGGTCGATCGAGTCGCGTCCATGCGCTGACCGGCGCCCAGGAACAAAGGTCTCTTCCTTGCGTACTATTCTTGCCATGAACCGCAACCTGCCCAGCTTGGCCCTGGTAGCCCTGATCGCCCTGGTGTCGGCCCTGCCGGCCTCTGCCCAGACCGCATCGCGGATCCGCTCCGCGCCCTTCTATCCGGGCGAGGCGATGGAGTACTCGGTTCAGTACGGGGTGGTTCCCGCGGGCACGCTCGAGATCGGGATCGACAAGCTCGACACGCTCAACGGCCGGCCGGCGTACCACATCGTGTTCCGTGCCGCGAGCAACCGCGCGATCTCCGCCCTTTACAACATCAACACGGTCGAGGAGTCGTGGTTCGACGCCGGCGAGTTCTACTCGCTTCGCTACAAACGGGAATCCACTGAGAACGACCAGACTCGCGTGAAGGAGTACGTCTTCGACCAAGGCCGCCAGGTGCGAATCGAGCCGGACGGGGACGTGTCCCCGGCGAGCCCGCGCGCCGTGGATCAGGTGGCGATGTTCTACTACGTGCGACTGCTGCCGCTCGAGGCGGGATCGAAGTTCGTGCTCCGCAACCAGGCCGATCCGGACGACAATCCGCTGACGATCACCGTGCTCAAGCGCGAGCGCGTGCGAGTCCCTTCGGGCACTTACGATGCCTTCGTGCTGGACCTCGAGGTCACGACCGACAGCGGGCTGTTCAAGAAGGGTGGCGAGAACCGCATCTGGGTGACCGCCGACGCGCAGCACGTGCCGGTGAAGATCTCGAGCAAGATCGGCCCGGGATCGTTCGAAGCCGAGCTTGTTGACTACGCCCGCGGGGCTCCGATA
>JAICNR010000096.1 GCA_025931135.1 Gemmatimonadota bacterium
GGCTCACCGAAGCCGGCGGCTGGGTCGTGAGTGACGACGTGCGGATCGTGCTCGAGGTCGAGGCGCGCGGGACTTCCTAGCTGGACGGGGGCCGCGCGTTACGGACTCACGCGCTCCCCCCGCTAGCCCGCCTTCGTCGGCCCGGGCAGCGGAATCCGGAGCTCGAGCCCCGGGGCGGCGAGCCAGACGACCGCGACCGGCTTCGATGCCGCGGGCACCCGGAAGACGATCCATCCGCTCGCGTCCTCGAACGTGGCGAGCGTCATCGGCCGGAGCTCCGGATCAGTGCCGGCCACGATCCGCGGCCACTGCAGACCGTCGACGGTCTCGATCCGGACGGCCCGGGGATCGAAGGCGCGCGGTCGGTCGGCGGCGTTCGCGACCCGGATCCGGAGCGCGTCCAGCCGCGGGCCGGGAACGGGCTCGATCGACCAGCCGATCCAGGCGGCGTGAACCTCGAGCGCCAGGCCGTCATAGGTCGCCGCGAAGCCGATCACGGTACCGAGCGCGGGGTCGGGAAGACCGGCCGGTCCGCTCGAGCTCCCGCACCCGGCCGCGAGCGCGAGAAGCGCGGCCCGCATGGCGCGGGCGGGGGATGACGACCTCACAAACGGGAGGGTAGCGAAGCGGGCCGGGGTTCGCCACGTTTCGGGCGTGGCCGCCGACCCGACGATCCGCGCAGACCCTTCCCTGGCGCTCGATCTCGAGATCGCCGCCGAGACTCCTCACGTGATCGCCTGGCGCGTGTGGACGAAGGCGCCGGGAGACGATCGCTGGGTGGTCGCCGCGGAGGGCCATTCCGAGGACGACGTCCCGGACGTTCACGCGATCGGGCCGCTCGCCTCGGGAACCCTGGTCGGGTGGTGGCTCGGCGTCGGCGGACCGCCCGGCTCGTGGTTCCGGGCGGCGCTTCGGTTCCGCCAACGAGGCCGCGTGCTCCACGGCGGCGAGCGGCGGGTGCGCGGGCGCGCGAACGACCGCGGGGGCGCCGTCCGGAGCGGCGAGGCGCGGCTCGCGTGAAGCTCGTGGTTCGGGCGCTGGTGGCGGGCGCGACCTGCGCTGTGCCCCTCTTCCAAGCCGCGTCCCTGGCGGCACTGCCGGCGGACGTCCAGGACGACACGCCCGAGCTGCTAACCGCGGTCCCCGAGACCCCAGCGCTCGCCTTCCTCGACGCGACGGTCGCGAACGTCCTGCGGCCGGGCGCGGCGCGGGACTTCGCCCTCGCCCTCCTCTCGGGGACGGACGAGTCCGGCACGGCGCGCCAGGGGTTCGCGGTCGAGGCGACACCGTGGTTCCTCGTTCCCGGCGTTTCGATCGACGGCCGCCGCTACCGGGAGAGCCGGCTCGCGTTCGTCCTCGCGAACGCGCAGCTGTCGGTCGGCACCGCGCGGGCGGACGGCGAGGACGCCGACACTGATCTCGCGCTCGGGCTCCGGCTGACGCTCGCGGACCGCGGCGACCCGCTCCGCTCGGGGGAGTTCCGTCGGGCGCTCGGCGAGGCGCTTCTCGAGTGCGCCCCCGCCCAGCCCGATCCCACGCCGAGCGAAGCGTGCGTCGGGCGTGAGACGGCGGAGGCGTGGGAGGCGTGGACGGCGGAGCGGTGGAACGCCGCTCGTCTCGCGGTTGCGGCCGCGTGGGGTGTCCGGCTGGAAGGCTCGGAGCTCGACGAGCGCGACTATGCGGGCTGGAAGGCATGGGCGGTGGGGTCCGTGCCGCTCGGCCGGCGCGGGCAGCTGATCGGCCAGGTCGCGCGCGAGGACCGGCCCGCGCTGGGCGAAGATCCGGCTTTCCTCGATTGGACGGCGGGGCTCCGCGCCCTCGCGGGGAGCCCGAGGATCCACGGCTTTCTGGAGATGCTCGCCGTTTCGCGCGACGTCGGGGAGGGAGAAATCGACCCCGCAACCGGGCTTCCGATCGAGGGAGACGACGGGAGCGGAATCTGGTCCGCGGGGATCGAGACGCGGGTCGCCGAAGGGCTCTGGGCCTCGGCTGGCTTTGGCAGCCGCTTTGCGGCGCTCGCGGCCGACGCCGAGAAGACGTTCGTCCTGATCGGCCTCCGCTGGGGGATCTCGAGCGAAGCGCGGTTCGAGGCGCTGCGCGCGGAAGGCGATTAGGGGGCTGGATCCTCCTCCATGGTGAGGATGACGCCGGTCGATCTCCCATCCTGGCTCAGGAGCGGTGTGCAGCTCACCCGGCAGGAGATCCGCTTGCCGCGCCGGTTCGTCGCCTCCAGGGTGCCGATCTCCTGTTCCGTCGTTCCGTCGAGGCATTTCCGGATGCGGTCTTCGATGGTCCCGATCGGCAGCCCGATGTCGAGCGCGAGGAGCGAATGGCCGAGGGCCTCGTCGCTCCGCAGTCCCCACAGACTCTCGGCGTGAGCGTTCCAACCGGTCACCTCCAGGTCGCGGTTCACGATCGCGACGGCCATTCGGAGGCTGCGCATCAGAGATTCCAGGAGCGCGTTCTTCTCGAGCAGGACGTCGCCATGCTCCTGCAGGTCGACGTTGATCGTATGGAGCTCTTCGTTGCTGGACTGGAGCTCCTCGTTCATGGTCTGTAGCTCCTCGTTCGTCGACTGGAGCTCTTCGTTCGTGGTCTCCAGCTCCTCCACGGTCGACTGGAGCTCTTCGTTCGTCGTCTCCAGCTCTTCGTTCGTCGACTGGAGCTCCCCGTACGCCATTTCCAGCTCCTGCCTGGACCTTCGCAGGTCCTCTCGCAGCCGGTGGGTCTCCGTCACGTCGAGGAATGTCAGGTTCACGCCCAGCAGTTGGCCGTCGCCGTCGGCGACCGGGGCGACCGTGACGTCGAGGAACTGGAGTCCTCCTTCCGGCGCCGCGCGCTCGATCGCAGGCAGGCTGCGGGCCTTCCGCCCCGTCCGGACTTCTTCGATCACCGACCTGAGCTCCAACGGCCGGTACGAGAGCTCCACGTCCTGAAAGAGGCGGCCCTGGTCACTCCGGGTAAGCCCGAACATAGCCCGGGCACGGTCGTTGATGAGGGCGATCCGTCCCTCCGGATCGATCACTACCTGGGCGTACGCGTCGGCCTCGAGCGCCTCCTCCCGCAGGCGCTCCTGATTGGCCGCCCGCGTGCTCGCCTCCCCGAAGGAGGTCTGGGCCAGCACATAGGCCCGCTCGCGCAGCTCCGGCTTCGGCACCTTCCGGAAAACGCGATACTTCAGGTTGGTGGGGGTAAAGAGGTCCCCCTGGCGCAGCAGCATCTCGGCCTTGCCGAGGAACAGGAATCCGGCATCGTTCAGCGCGAAATGAAAGCGGGCCAGGATCCGGCTCTGAAGCTCGCCGTTGAAGTACATGAGCGTGTTGCGGCAACTGATCAGGTCGACCCGTGAGATCGGCGCGTCCCGCACGAGGTCGAGCGCGCCGAAGACCACCACGCGCCGGAACTCCGGACGGAATGTCCGCCGGGTCACGGTGTCCTCGAAGTAACGCGCCCGCAGCGCTTCCGGCACGTTCTCCAGAGTCGCGGGGCGGTAGGCGCCGATGCGCGCTACCGTGAGCGCGCCTTGATCCAGGTCCGAAGCGTAGATCCTCACCCGCCTGAGGAACTGCTCTTCCCCCAACGCCTCGGCCAAGACCATCGCCAAAGTGTAGGCCTCCTCGCCGGTAGCGCAGCCTGCGACCCACGCGCGAATCGGCTCATCCGGAGCCTTGGCGGCGAGGATCTCGGGCACCACCTCTTCGGCAAGGAACTTCCAGCTCTCGGGGTCCCGGAAAAAGCCCGTCACGTTGATCAGGAGCGTGTCGAAGAGGTTTGCGAACTCCTCGGGGTGCGTTTCCAGGTGCTCCTGATACTGTCGGTACGACTGCACGCCCACATCGGACATCCGCTTCCCGACCCGACGTTCGACGTTGGGGCGCTTGTATCCGGTGAAGTCGAAGCCTCGTTGCTCGCGCAAGTACTCGAGCAGCTCGTCCAGCTGAGGCGACTTCGAAGCGCTCATGACGCGGGCACCTTCTGGCCCATGAGGCCGAGGAGCGAGGGAGCGATCTCGTCGAGCGGGAGGATCCGGTCGACCTCCCCCGTCCGGATCGCCGCCCCCGGCATGCCGAAGAATTCCGACGACGCCTCGTCCTGTGCGATGACAAAACCTCCTTTTGTGGCGATGGCGCGGACGCCGTTTGCTCCGTCAACGCCGGTGCCGCTGAGAACGACGGCGATCGCGCGCTCACCGTAGCTCGCAGCCACCGATTCGAAAAGCAGGTCTGCAGAGGGCCGCACGAAGTGGACGAACTCGGTCTGCGTGAGGCGCAGTCTCCCGTTGGGGCCGACGAGCAAGTGATGGTCAGGAGGCGCGACGTAGGCCGTTCCTCTTACAAGACGGTCCCCGTGTTCGGCTTCCTTGACCGGGAGCGAAGTCGCCCGAGCGAGGATCTTCGCGAGATGACTGCGATGCTCGGGATCGAGGTGCAGGAGGATCACCAGCGATGCCGGCATGGCGTTGGACAGGCCGGAGATCACCCGTGTCAAGGCACGGATGCCCCCTGCCGAAGCGGCCATGGCCACGATGTCGTACGGGGAGGATGGGATCCGACGTGGAGAGTCGATGTCGTGGGGTCGAATCTCCATGAACCGCCTTCCAACAGTGCACCGGATCGTGGTCCGCGTGAAGATGCCGTTCGTTGCTTCGGTCGTCAATCGACGACGCGTCGCCCCTGTCGAGTCAGAGCCTGGAGCTGGCGCATGAGCTCCGTCGTTCGACTCATCTCCGTCGACACCTGTTGTTGCAGCGCGTGCATTCGCTGGTGGGCGTCTTCTTTCACGGTCTCTGCGACGAGCTCTTTCTGGAGCACCCGCAGGCGGTGGCGCAATGCCGGTGAAACGGACGTTCCGTATCGCGTCCTCAAGGTGCGGGAGAAGCTTCGGATCGCCTGGGCGGCCGTGGCCGGATTCCCGCCCCGCTCGTACAGGTCGACAATCTGTTCCATGAGGTCTTCGCGAAACGGCTCCAGTTCCAGGGCCCGCTTCAGCCAGTGCACTTCACCTGTCGTGTTGCCGCGCCGCTCCTCCTCGCGTGCCAAAATGAGCGCGGTCTCCAGGGACCTCTCCTTCAAACGGTTCCGCTCCCTGTCCACCCACTCGAGGAACGCGCTGGATGCCCGTGCATACAAGAAGCCGGGAAGGAACTCGCCGCCTACGAGCTTCATCGCTCGTGCCGGCTCATTCGCGTCGAGCGCAATGTCGAAAAGCAAGACGTCGCAACGGAGCCGCTGAAGATCGACGCCGATCTCACTGGTTCCCCGACCGACGATCAGATCCGCTCCCAGCCGCCTGGAGAGATAGTGAAGTCCTTGGCGAAGGGCAGACCGCGCCGCCTGCTCCCCGTGCTCGGGCCAGAACAGCGTTAGCAGGGTATCGCGGGAAATCGAATTGCCGGCGTGGCCAACGGCGAGGTAGACGAGCAGGGCGAGTCGTTTGGGCTCGAGAGGAACAAGGTCGCCGTCTGGGCGGCGGACTTCCGTAGTCCCCAGGGTCTGAAGTTCCAGAATGGAAGCCGGGGCCTTTCGTAACGGGTTCGTAACGGGCTCGAGATACGATGATACCGTTCTGGCGACTCGATCGCCAGCTGAAATCCTCGACGAAGGGCAAATAGATGACGGTTTCCCTGGCCTGCCTAGCGGACTGCAGATCCCTCGCGGAGTTGACCCCTCCAGCCAGACTGGCCCTCGGCGAAGCCGCCCGGCTGGTGGAGTTCCGTCCCGAAGAGCGTCTGATCCCGTGGGGGGAGCCCCCCCAGCGCCTCCTGATCCTGGTCCAGGGTCTGGCGAAGCTCGTGGGTGTCACGGTCAACGGCCAAGAACGGATCCTGAACATCTATCGGGCCCACGACATGGTGGGGCCGTCCGTCCTGATGCACTGCAGCGAGAACCAGCATGACGTGATGGCCATGAGTCAAGTCCAGGCGCTGGCGATCAGCCGCCGTGACCTGTTCATTCTCTGCCGCTCGCATCCTTCCCTTCTATTGGCGCTCAACCAGGAAGTCTCACGGCAGCTTGCGGCGATGACCACGCGCGTGATGACGGTCGCGTCCCAGGAGGTGCCGGTTCGACTCTCGCAAATCTTGCTCGAGTTTGCAGACCGCAACGGTTCTCGCCGTGACGCGTTCGTGCCGCTCGCATATCGCCTGACGCATGAGACAATGGCCCAGATGGTCGGTGCCAGCCGGCCGCACACTTCCACCGTCCTGCGCGATCTCGAAAGCCATGGAGCCGTTCAGCGGCGAACGAGCGCGGGACTGATGGTCCGTCCCCTGCGCCTCCGGCAAATCGTCGAAGACGGATGTCTCGGCAAACCCGCACCGACGGAATCCCTCGCGCTGAGCGCCTGACAACGCATCCGCTCCACAGGGGATCTTACCGAACCTCCGGCTCACCGAACTGCGCGAAGCCGACCACGTTCCCGCCGGGCTCCCGCACGAAGATTTCCTCGGCGCCGTAGAACGTCTTCCGGCGCGGCACCAATAGCTCGTACTCCGCGACCGCCTCCTCGATTGCCGCCAGGTCCTCGATCTCGAGGAAGAGCACCGACCCGCCCGACGGGGGCGCGACGGCGGGGACGTCGGCTTGCATGCTGGCGAGGGTCTGCAGCATGACCTGGTAGCCGCCCTTCTCCAGGATGGCGAAGCCCAGCGTCCCCTCGTGGGGCACCTCGACGGTCTTGGTGAAGCCGAGCGCGTCCACCCAGAAGGGCAGCGTCGGCTCGATGGACTCGACGGTCAGGATCGGGGTCAGCTTCTTCAACTCCACCTCCGGAATGGGGTCTGGCGCGGCCGGCGCGGGGGGGCAAGGATACACCCACCCGGGGCGCAACGGTCGGGCGCCGGACCGTGTCCAACGGGTCGAGAATGACGAGCGGCGAACGGAACCGGGAGACGGGTGAGCGAACGGGAACTCATCGAGCGCGCGCGGAAGGGCGATCGGGCCGCGGAACGGGAGATCTACGACGCGCACGTCGATCGGGTCTTCCGCCTGGCGTACCGGATGTGCGGCCGCGCCGACCTGGCCGAGGACTTCGTCCAGGAGACCTTCGTGAAGGCGTTCGGGGCGCTCGACAAGTTCCGGGGCGACGCCGCGCTCTCGACCTGGCTCCACTCGATCGCCACCCGAGTGGTCCTGAACGGGCTGCGGTCGGTCAAGCGCCACGAGAGGCGCGCCGAGCCGCTCGAGGCGGCGGACCGGGAGGCGGGGGGGGCAACGGAGCCCCCGGATCCGGACCTGAAGCGGCGGTTGACCGCTGCACTCGACGGGCTCAAGGACGAGTACCGGATGGTGGTGGTGATGCACGACATGGAGGGATACACGCACGACGAGATCGGAGCCGCGCTCGGCATCGCCGAAGGTTCGTCGAAGGCGCGCCTGTCGCGGGCGCGGGCGATGCTGCGCGCGGAGCTGGCGCCGTACGCGATGGAATGGATGAGGTGATCCGATGACCGACGAGACCCGGAACCCGACGCACGAGGCGGAGCCGCCCGACGAAGAGAAGGTCGGCGAGCTCCTGCGCCGCCACCGGGCGCTGTACCACGATCCGCCCCGGACGCCGCGCGAGGCGATCTGGTCGCGGATCGAGGCCGAGCGCAGGGGCGCGGGCGGGATCGGCCGCGGCGCGCACGTGATCCCGTTCGCGCCGAGAAACTGGTGGCTGGGCACGCTCGCGGTCGCCGCGGTGCTCGCGCTCGGGATCGCGCTGGGACGGATGTCGCTGCGCCAGGAGGCCGAGCGGCAGGGAGCGGCCGGGCCACCCGTCGCGAGCGTGGAGACTCCCGCGGCGGGCCGGGAGTCGCCGCGCGAGCCGGACACGGGCGCGAGGCCGGAAGCCGAGCTCGAGCCCGGCGCGGAGATCGCAGCGCCGGAGCAGCTCGCGGTCGCCCCGGAAGCCGCGGAGGAGCCCGAGGCCGCAGCCCCCCGGCCGAGCGGCCGGCGCCAGGCCGCGCCGGCCCCCGCGCCGCGCGCCGAGGAGCCTGCAGTCCAGGCCCCCGCCGTCGCCGATCCCGAGCAGCTCTACCGGCTCGCGTCCCAGCAGATGCTGGGGCAGGCGGAGGCGCTTCTCGTCCAGTACCAGACGGATCGCGCCGCGGACCGGATGGACCCGGCGATCGCGCGGTGGGCGCGCGACGTCCTGACGTCGACCCGGCTCCTGCTCGACTCGCCGGCGGCGGACGACCCCGGCATGCGCGATCTGCTCGAGGACCTGGAGCTCGTCCTCACGCAGATCGTCCAGCGGACCGGAGAGACCGACCTGCTCGACGACGAGATGATCGACCGGACGATCGAAGACCGAGACCTCATGCCGCGCCTGCGCGGGGCGATCCCCGTCGGCGTCGGCGCTATCTGAACGACATCGTTCACAGGAGAGAGACCATGAGCCCCCACCGCACCTGGACATTCGGAGTCGCACTGATCGTGCCGCTCCTCGGCGGCATGGCCGCCGCCACCGACCACGGCGTCGCGAGCGGGCCGCCCGCAGCCGAGGCGACGCCGTTCGCGACCGTGCCCCCCATCCCCCACGTCGCGAACGATCCGGCCGACACCCTCTATCAGGACGCGCGCGCGGCGCTGAACCGCGGAGACAACCGTACTGCGGCGCGGCTCTTCCGCCGGATCGTAGACGAGGAGCCGGACTCCGAGTACGCCCCCGACGCCCTCTACTGGCAGGCGTTCGCGCTCTATCGCGTCGGAACGACGGACACCATGCGGGAGGCCCTCGCCGCCCTGGACCTCCAGCGCGAGCGGTTCCCGGGGGCCGCGACCCGCGGCGACGCGGACGCGCTCGCGGTCCGGATCCGCGGCGTCCTTGCCCGGACCGGTGACGCCGACGCGGCGCAACGCGTCTATGAGGACGCAGCCAGGTACGAAGTGGCCGAGGGCGAGTGCCCCGACGAGGAGTCCGACGTCCGGATCGCGGCGCTGAACGCCCTCATGGAGATGGACGCGGAGCGCGCGCTCCCGGTGCTCGAAAAGGTCCTGGCGCGGAGGGACGAGTGCTCGGCCACGCTGCGCAGGAAGGCCGTCTTCATCGTCGCCGACGGGGAGTCTCCCCAGGCGACCGACATCCTGCTCGAGGTCGCGCGCACGGATCCCGATCCCGAGGTCCGCGGGCAGGCGGTCTTCTGGCTCTCGGAGGTCGACGACGAGCGCGCGGTCGACGCGCTCGAGCAGATCCTTCAGGAGTCGAACGACACCGAGCTCCGGGAGAAGGCGCTCTTCGCCCTGTCCGAGAACGACAGCGAGCGCGCGGGACAGATCCTGCGCCGCTACGCGCTCGACTCGAGCGAGCCGGAGGAAGTCCGGGAGA
>JAICNR010000237.1 GCA_025931135.1 Gemmatimonadota bacterium
CTTCGGGTCGCCGACCTGGAGCCCGGCGCGGCGCGCGACCTCGGGGAGTCGGCGGCCATGCTTGAACCGGTGCCAGAGGTAGTAGACCAGGAACGGGATCCCGGCCAGGAGCACGACGTTGAGGAGCGCGGAGGCGATCGCATTCGCGAGCATCGAACCCTTGTAGCCGGGACCCCTTTCGGCGTCAAGGATCGGCTCCACGATTGAACTCCCTCCGGGGGCCGGGGTCTCTAGTTCCGCGCCACTGTGTAAATGAACTGGAAGTCCTTGGCGGACAATGATTTGCCGCGAGGTTCTCACCGTTCCAATTCATTTGAAGAGGGCGCGGCGGTTAGGGCCGTTCCCCGGTGATAGGAACGATTCCCGAATCTTGACTGATTCACTCCGGATTGATACTCTCTCTCAACGATGCGATTCACGACCCAGGCCGAGTACGGGTTGATCTGCACCCTGCACCTGGCGCGCTTCGGCGCGGCGGGGCCGGTTGCGGCCCGCGAGATGGCGGAGAAGGAGGACCTCCCCGCCGACTACACGGAGAAGATCCTGCGCCGGCTGCGGCAGGCGGGGATCGTGACCTCCGTGCGCGGGGTCTCGGGCGGCTTCGAGCTCGCGCGCGACGCGCGCGAGATCTCGGTCAAGGACGTGGTCGAGGCCACCGAGGGTTCGACGTTCGAGATCAACTGCCGGCAGCACCCGGTCGGCGCCGAGCGCTGCGACACGACCCACGACTGCTCGATCCGCCCGGTCTGGTACGCGCTCCGGACGAAGATCGACGAGCTCCTCGACCAGATCCGGATCAGCGATCTGCTCGAGGGGGGCGAAGTGGGCGTGACGGAATTGATCGACATCACATGGCAAGACCATGGCGACACGAACCTGACGATGGAGCGATGAACGGATGACGCAGAACAGACCCCTGCTCGTGATCGAGAACCTGCACGCGCGCGTCGCCGAAACCGGCGACGAGATCCTGCGCGGCGTCGACCTGACGATCCGCGAGGGCGAGCTCCACGCGCTCATGGGCCCCAACGGCAGCGGCAAGTCGACGCTCGCCAAGGTCCTGACCGGCCACCCCGCCTACGAGGTGACCGAGGGCCGCGTCCAGTTCCGCGGCGAGGACCTGCTCGAGCTGGAGGTCGACGAGCGTGCCCGGAAGGGCCTGTTCCTGGCGTTCCAGTACCCGAGCGAGGTTCCGGGCGTCACGATCGCCCAGTTCCTGCGTCAGGCGAAGGTCGCGCGGAGCGGCAAGGAGATCGGCGTGCTCGACTTCTACGATGACCTGCGCGAGGCGATGCGTCTCCTCGAGGTCGACGAGAAGTTCGCCGAGCGGTACGTCAACGAGGGGTTCTCGGGCGGCGAGAAGAAGCGCAACGAGATCCTCCAGATGGCGATGCTCACGCCCTCGCTCGCGATCCTCGACGAGACCGACAGCGGGCTCGACATCGACGCGCTCAAGATCGTCTCGGGTGGCGTCAACCGGCTCCACAAGGAGCTCGGCGACATGGGCGTCCTGATCATCACGCACTACCAGCGGATCCTGAACTACATCACCCCGGACTTCGTGCACGTCATGGTGGCGGGCCGGATCGTGCGCTCGGGCGGTAAGGAGCTCGCGCACCAGCTCGAGGCCGAGGGATACGAATCGATCCGCGGCGAGCTCGCGACCGCGTAGAGGGAGGCGACACAAATGCCGATCGACACCAACGTCACGGCGCTGAACCTGGACGACTACAAGTACGGGTTCAAGGACCCGGACAACTACGTCTTCAAGTCCGAGAAGGGGCTCTCGAAGAAGGTCGTCGAGATGATCTCGTCGATGAAGGGCGAGC
>JAICNR010000005.1 GCA_025931135.1 Gemmatimonadota bacterium
ACTCGCGCCCGCACGTGAGCGGGGCGGAACGGCTTGGTCAGATAGTCCGTCACCCCCGCGGCGAAGCCGGCCGCGGTGTTCTGGGCGCCGGATTGGGACGTGATCAGGACGATCGGCACGTCGCGGAGCGCGGGATCGTCGTGTCCGCGCAGGGCGCGGGTGACTTCGATTCCGTCCGATCCGGGCATCTGCCAGTCCAGGAGGACCAGGGAGGGGTGTTCGAGTTTCGCCAGCCGGATCGCCGAGGGTCCGTCGTTCGCGGTCACCACCCGGAACCCATCCGGCTCGAGCGTCAGCGTGAGGAGCTGGACGATCGTGGGATCGTCGTCCGCGACCAGGACGGTATGGGTGCCGCCGCGCGCGGCCGCGGCGGGCGCGCGCTCGGGATGCCGTACTCCGGCCTCGACTTCGGCGAGATGGACCGTCTGCCCCTCTTGCGCCGCGAAGACCTCCATTTCGCTCCCGGCGGCGCTCGCCCGGGAGCGGCAGACATCCACGAGCTCGTCCAGCGCATCGTCGGAGCGAAGCGGATCGTGATGGAACAGAGCGAGGCGTCGCGCGCTAGCCGCCACCCCGTAGTCCACCGCCCACTCCGCGGGTGTGTGTCCCCAGCCCGTCTTCTGGGGATACTCCTCGATCGTGTACTGCGCGTCATGGATCACGAGGTCCGCTCCGGCAAGCAGATCCACGTGGCGTCGATCCTCGATGTGGGTGGGGGGCGCGCCGATGACCCCGACGGGGTCCGGTGTGTGGGGCTCGTGGTCGACCGAGTACACCACCGATACCCCGCCCGCCTCGATCCGGTACCCGAGCGCGAGTGCCGGATGGTTGAGGTACTGTGCGGTCACCCGCACGTTCCCGATCGAGAACGGGCCCTCGCCGAGGTCGTGGAACCGGATCGTGGCGCCCAGCTGCTTGAGTGTGACCGGGAAGTAGTCGTACTCCATCTGCCCGGCGAGGGTGTATTCGAGCTGCTTGCCGAGCGTTCCGGGCGCGTAGATGTCCCAGGTGTTTCCGGGGACGAACAGAGGAGCGAAGAACGGGAACCCCTGGATATGATCCCAGTGGGTGTGGGTGATCAGGAGATGTCCGTCGGGGTGCGGCGGGTGCGATGCGAGGATGGACTGCCCGAGCGCGTGGGCTCCCGTTCCGCAGTCCAGGACGATCAGGGTCCCGTCGTCACAACGCACCTCCACGCAGGAGGTGTTTCCTCCGTAGCGAAGCGTGGTCTGCCCGGGCTTCGCCAGCGAGCCACGTGTGCCCCAGAAACGGACATCCACCAGCGTCTACTTTCCGTGCACGATTCCCATCATGACGGTCTCGTAGTGGATCCCCTTGATCGAGAGCTCGAACGCCTTGACCAGGTAGACACCGGGGAAGCGGTGCAGGCGTCGCGCGTAGCGGAAGAACTCGCGATTCAGTCCGTACAGGAGCTCGGCGTCCTCCCGCGCGACCCGGCGCGCCTCGAGTCCCGCTCGGAACCGCTCCACCATGCGGAAGACATCGTCCAGCGGTCGATCCGGCCGCGCCCGCACCAACGCGTCGCGCGCGCGCTCGATCATCGACGAGAGCTCCCGGGCCCTCTCGTCCGTCAGGAGCAGGGTCCGCGACTCGCCGGCCAGCCCCTTCAGCTTCCCTCCCAGGTCGCGCATCGCACGACCGGCGTCGCGGTACCGCTGGAAGTCCGTGCGTGCGGCTTTCCACAGCAGCCGGCGGTACGCTCGCCGCTCCGGGGACATCACCCCCTGACGCCACAAGGAGCGGAACGCGGCCCCCAGGTCCGTGCGGGACACCCGTCCACCTCGGAAGATGTGAGGGTTCAGCCGATCGATGAGGTCGCTCGCGCGCCGGTAGATCTCTCCCGGGCCGAACAGGCTCTCGAGGATCCTGTGGTAGTGCGTGCGCATCGCCTCCGGCGACATGTTTCTGGGGACGAGCTGGACCTCGTCGTCCGAGTTGTTGCCCGAGAACTCGCTCTCCAGGAGTCGCCCCTCCTCACGCAGCCGCTCGGCGAGCGGCGTGTGGGGCACCGGGGTGAGCATCCCGGTCATGGCGGTCGGGATCGCCACCCGCTTCGCGAAGTCCGCGATCGCGTCGGCGGTCTGCGGTGTGTCCTCGTCCCCGCCGAAGATGAACCCGGCCATCACTTCGATCCCCGCGCTCTGGATGCGGCCCACCGTCTCGGCGATGTCGACCATCAAGTTCTGTTTCTTGTTCATTTTCCGGAGAGCATCCGGGTCGGGGTTCTCGATCCCCAGAAACACCTCATTGAACCCGGCCTGCTTCATGAGCGGCAGGAGGTGCTCGAGCTTGGGACTACCCAGGTCGAGGCTCGCCTGCGTGTAGAAGGAGAACGGATAGTCGTGCTCGCGCTGGAATTTGATCATCTCCTCGAGGATCCGCTCGATCGCCTGCGGGTTGCCGACGAAGTTGTCGTCGACCGTGAAGATTCCCCCCCGATGCCCCAGCCCGTAGAGGATGGATAACTCCTCTCGGATCGACTCCAGCGTCTTGGGGCGGGTGAACCCGCCGTTGAATTGGATGATGTCGCAGAAATCGCAGCGGAACCGGCAGCCGACAGTGGTCTGCTTCATGAGCGCGCGGTAGTCCCGGATGTCGACCAGGTCCCAGCGCGGCGGTGGCGTGTATTCGAGCTCGCGGAAGATGGAACGGTCGTTGAGCGCCCGCCTGGATCCGGGAGGCTGCTTTGCGATCGCCTCAGGGATGAGGAGCAGCGGTTGGCCGGAGCGGTGCCGGCCGAGCTCGGGGTCGTCCAGGATCGAACAGATGGCGTCGATCCACTGTCCGCCTTCCCCCCAGACCAGCAGGTCGAGCCCCTCGTGGAGGATCGCGTCCGAGGGAGTCCGGGGATCGAGGATCTGGTCCCGATAGCTGGAAGGATACGGTCCACCCAAGATCCACGGGGTATCGAGGCCTTTCGCCGGGCCGCTCAGGAGCTCGATGAGGGAGCGCTTCTGGACCGACATGGCGCCCGTGAACACCGCGTCCGCGTCCGCGATCCGGTCTCTCAACTCCTCGTCCGACGGCTTGGTGACGTTCAGGTCGATCAGCTCGAATTGCCACTCTTCGGGCATGAACGCCGCGAAGGTGATCAGGCCGAGAGGCGGGAAGGCGGCCTTCCTGCCGATCATCGGCATGATGTGCCGATAGCTCCAGAACGAGTTGAAGGGGAACTCGGGAGCGATGAGCAGGCCCTTCGGGGGGCGACCGCGGGCCTGGCGCGGCGACGCGCGTGCAGCGGGTGCCGGGCTCAGGCCCTCGATCGCGAGGAGCGACTCCATCGTGAGAACATCACGCCCCGGCGAGCGGATCGCAAGGCCGGCTGTTCAGAGAACGATCACGTTGCCCGTCTTGCGATCCAGGAAGCAGCCCGATCCCAGGTGGACGAACCGCTCCTTCGCCTCCTGCCCGGATTGTTCGTTCTCCGGAGACGATTCCTTTCTCGGCTTTTTCACCTTCATGGGCTTTCACTCCTTTCCCGTCTTGGGCCCCGCACCGTATCACCAGCACCAGCGTATACGGAGCCGACCCGGGGCCGCTGTTCGACATCGTACTAGAGGAACCCCGGGCCTCGTGCGAGCGTGGCTGCGGCAAGCAGACGCTCGCGCGCGGTTGCGCGGTCTCCCCTCTCCACCGCGGCCACGGCGCCGGTCAGCGCCTCCGCGATCGCCGGCGGTGCCGGTTGCGCCGCCGGATCGAGCAGCTCGCGCGCCAGCGCGACCGCCGCTTCCAGATCCCCTTCGGCCAGACTCGCGCCTAGAGCCGGCCACGCCGTGATCCAGGTGAGCACGTGATACGCGCCACCCATCTCCTGCCCCCGCGCGTGCGCGCGGCGCGCCAATGGAATCGCTTCTGCGACCCGCCCTTCCCGCAGCGCAGCCCACGCGAGGTGGCTCTCGGCGGCCGCGACGTACTCGGACATTCCGCCGGTCTCGGCGACGGCGAGGGTCCGCTCCGCCCAGCGGCGCGCGTCGCCAATCGCTCCGCGCTTGCGGGCTATCAGCGCCAGGTACGCCACGCAGCGTGCCTGGACCGTGGCGTAGCCCACCCGATCGACCGCGGCGAGGATCTCGGACAGCCGTTCCTCGGCCTCCTCGAGGCGGTCCGCCCAGAGCAGCGAGAAGGCGTAGACGAAACGGGTATCGAACAATTCCTGTCGCTCCTCTTCCCCTTCGAGGAGTTCGATCCCTCGTCGGGCGTGCTCGAGCGTCGTGGCCGATGCCAGATAGCGCTCCTGCCGCAACCCGAGGAGGGCGAGCGAGGTGAAGAACCGGGCGCGCTGGAGAGCCGTTCCGTGCGTTTCCACGACGTCCCGTGACGCCTCGATCTGGGCAGCCAGGGCTTCGGGAGTAGAAGTGAAGTACACGACCATGATCCGACCGAGTTCGACCGCCGCCCGCTCCTCGTCCCACTCCGGATCTGCTTCGGGCCGCGCGCCGAGTTCTTCGACCGCCCGCTCGAAGGCCGCGAGCGCCTCGTCCTTCCGCCACTGAACCTGACGCGTGCCGCCCACCTTCCTGAGGATCCTTCCTCTCGCGAGCCGCTCGTCCGGTCCGCGATCCGCCAGTGCGCGTTCGTAGGCCTCGGCCGCTTCGTCGTGCCGTCCGACGAGCTCGAGTACGTCGCCGCGGGATTCATGGAGGCCCGCGCGGATCTCTCGCGCGTCGGCTACGTCGTCCGCGGATTCCAGCCGCGCCAGCGCCCGCTGGAACGCTTCGAGCGCGGCCTCGTTGAGATACGCGCGCCGGGACTTCTCGCCGGCGCGGTACAGGAAGACGGCCGCGCGGCCGCTGTCCTCGGTGCGGTCGTAGTGATACGCAAGCTGCTCGAGTTGTTCCTCGATCCGGTCAGCGTAGAGATCCTCGATCGCGCGTCCGACGGCCAGATGGAGATCCGCCCGTCGGCGCTTCAACAGGCTCTTGTAGACGCTGTCGCGCGTGAAAACGTGCTCGAACGAGTACACTTCCTCGGGGACGGCGCGTTCGAGGTGCACGAGATCGTGCTGCTCGAGCTGCCACAGGGCGCGGTCCACGTCGAGCGCGGGGCCCACCGTTTGCTCGAGCAACGCGCGAGGGAACAGCCGACCGATCACCGCCGCAGCCTGGAGGAGACGCTTGGGCTCTTCGTCGATCCGGTCGACGCGTGACTGGATGATGCTCTGAACGGTGGTGGGAACATCATCGACCCGCAACCGTTCGCTCACCGTCACCCCACAATCGGTACGGGAGATCTGATCGGTGGAGAGGAGCGACCGGAGAACCTCCTCGAGAAACAGCGGGTTTCCTTGCGCTTTCTCGAGGATCGCGGTCAACCCCTCCTCGGGGAACCGCTCGAGCTCGAGGAGCGTCAGCACGAGCCGGCGTGCCTCGCTCTCGTCGAGCGGATGGAGGCGTAGATCGATGTGACGACCCTTCGAGTGCCGCCCGACGAGCCCGACCAGGTGCCGCGAGCCGTGCTCCTGCGCGGGACGCAGGGCACAGACCAGGAGCGCGCTGGATTCGGCGAGGGCTTCCACCAGCCGCGGCACGAGCTCCAGCGTGAGTCCGTCCGCCCAGTGGAGGTCGTCCAGCACCACGACGACCGGCCGCTCCGCGGCGAGCGCCGTCAAATGCTCGGCCACCGCCAGGAACGTCCGCCCTTTGACTTGCGCGGGCGGAAGCTCACGGAACGCCGATGCGCGCGGGTCCGGGATCGAGAGAACGTTGAGGAGCGGCACGAGGATGTCCTCGGGGATCGCCGAATCGGGGCCGTCCCCGTCGCGGAGTCGATCGCGCAGCAGATCCACGATCGGGGCGTAGCTGGTCGAGGTCGTCGACTCGAAGCAGCGGCCCTCGAGCCATAGGACCCCATCCTTCCCGTCGCCGGATTCGAGCGCCAGTCGCCGGAGCTCGGCGACAAGCCTCGACTTCCCGACGCCCGCCTCGCCCACGATTGTGACCGCCATTCCCTGGCCGGAGCGGGCGCTCTCGAGCGCGGCGGACAGCCGCGCCACTTCGACGTCGCGACCGACGAACGCGGATCCCTGACCCTCCAGCCCGCGGGCGCGCTCGAGGCGCGGGCGGGCGCGTAGCGCCACCCATGCCGGGACCGGCTCGGCAAGGCCTTTGATCGCCGTCTCGCGAGCTTCGAACTCGAACGCGCGGCGGGCCAGCCTCCAGGTGGTCTCGCCGACCAGCACCTCGCCCGGCGCGGAGCGGCCCTGGAGCCGGGCCGCCAGATTCACCGCCGGCCCCATCGCGGTCAGCTCGCGGTGAGCCTCCGACCCGACGCGACCGACGTAGGCGTCCCCGGTGTTGATCCCCGCGGTGACCTCGAACCCGCGGGCTCGGGCCTCGTCTCGCATCTCGAGCGCGGCGGCGATCGCGCGGAGCGCGTCGTCCTCGCTCGCCCGGGGCACGCCGAAGAGCGCCAGCGCGCCGTCGCCGAGGTAGCGGTCTACTCGGCCCCCGTGCCGCACAACCGCGCGGGACATGACCTCCAGCGCCTCGTTCACCCGTTCGAGCGCTTCCTCGGGATCGAGCCCGTGGGTAGTGGCGACCGAGCCGCTCATGTCCGCGAACAGAACGGTCACCAGGCGCGTCTCGTCCTGGCGCGGGGCGGCGACGGGCAGCGGTGCCCCGCAGTCGGGGCAGAATCGGGCCCCGGGGGCGGCTTCGGTCTGGCAGCTAGGGCAGATCACCGGCCCTCATTTTCCCGGGAACCGCGCGCGTTCAACTCACGCGTCAGTTCGCGCAGGCGCGGAGTCGGCAGCCGGAAGGGTGAAGCGGAAGACGCTCCCGCGTCCCGGCTCCGACTCGGCCCAGATCCTCCCGCCTTGCGCCTCCACGATCCGCCGGCAGATCGCGAGCCCGAGACCGGTGCCCTGCACCCCGGGGTCCGCATCCAGCCGTTCGAAGATCACGAACACACGCTCGGCATCCTGGGGATCGAAGCCGCGGCCGTTGTCGGCGACCTCGAAGCGCCACATCTCTCCGTCCCGCTCCGCCGAGATCCGCACTTCCGGTTGGCGTCCGTCGTAGCGGTACTTGATCGAGTTCGACAACAGGTTCTGGAACAGCGTCACGAGCCGTGCCGGTCCTGCGACCACGCGCGGAAGTGTTCCGCTCTCGATCCGGGCGCCGGTCTCGGCGATCGAGGCCGAGAGCCTCTCTCTCGCCTCCGCCAGAGCTCGTTCCGCCTCGACCGCGTCGTTCACCGGCCGGTCCGCGGTCGAAAACGCGAGCAGATCGGAGATGAGCTCGTCCATGCGGCGGACACCATCGACCGCGAAGCGAGCCGAGCGCTCGATCTCGGGCTGGGCCGTCCCCCGCAGTAGCTGCTCGATCAGCTGGACGTTGCTGGCGACCGTGCGGAGCGGCTCCTTGAGGTCGTGCGAGGCGGCGTAGGAGAGCATCGACAGCTCGGCGTTCGAGCGATTCAAGGCCTCGAGTCTGCGCTCGAGCTCGACCTCGCCCTGCTTGCGCTCCGTGATGTCGTGACACGTTCCGATCATCCGCCGGGGCAGGCCCGACTCGTCCATGACGACGTACCCCTTGCTCTGCAGGACGCGGATCTCTCCCCCCGGGCGCACGATCCGCTCCTCGAACTCGAATTCGCCCTCTCCTTCGAGCGCATCGCGAACACTGGCCGCCGTCTGCTCCCGGTCGTCGGGGTGGACGCGCTCGATATACCCCTGGTACGTCATCTCGACGGACCCCGGCTCGAGTCCGTAGATCCTGTACAGCTCGTCCGACCATGAGACGCGGTTCGCCAGGACGTCCCACTCCCAGCTGCCGATGTGCGCCACTCCCTGCGCCTCGTTGAGGACCGACCGGCTGCGCTCGAGATCCTCGACAGCCTCGGCGAGCGACGCGGTGCGGCGGCGGACCTGGTCCTCGAGCTCGTCGTAGCTCCGCCGAAGCGCGCCCTCCGCCCGCTCCCGCTCGCGGATGGCCGCCGCCATCACGAGAGCCGTCAGCATGATCGCCCCGAGAAACGTCTGGAGATAGACGAGCGAGCGATTCGGCAGATCCGTCGTGAACGGTCCCACGTTCTGGAGCGTTCCCCACAGGGCGATCGCCGCGATCATCATCGCGGCAGTCACCGCCCC
Organism: Gemmatimonadota bacterium; assembly: GCA_025931135.1. Taxonomy (GTDB): domain Bacteria; phylum Gemmatimonadota; class Gemmatimonadetes; order JACCXV01; family JAHWKZ01; genus JAICNR01. The sequence goes on from JAICNR010000005.1 coordinate 8,111, forward strand.
GCGCCGTCCGAACCGGACCGCAGCCCAGACCAGGGTCGGGAGGACCCCGTAGGCGATCGGCTCCGACTGTCGGAACACGAAGCCGGAGACGACCGCGATCGTGATCGCGAGGGCGATGGCCTCGACGGGCGTGCCCGTGGGTCTCGCTCCCTCCCGGGGCCGGGACCAGATCACGATGAACGGCGTGAAAACCAGAGCGCCGACCGCGTCCCCGAGCCACCAGGTGAACCAGATGATCGGTACCCGCGCGGCCTCCGCGTATCCGCCCGCAAAGAGCGTGAGCACGCCGACGCTCGCGCTCACGGTGGCGGCGATCGTAGCAAGAAGCGCGAAGCGTAGAACGCTCTGGGGTCGCTGAAACGCCGCGGCACCGTCCGCGAAGCGGTTCACGAGCCGCATCCCGATCAGCGCCTCGAGCGTGTTGCCGGCCGCGATGCCTGCGGAGGTGGCGACCGATCCCGCGGTCGTGACGTTGACGAGGAAAGCGCCGAGCAGGATTGCGGGCCAGACCCGGGCACCGAACAGCAACGTGGCGGCGAGCGCGATCCCGGTGGGGGGCCAGACTGCCGACGCGCTGGCGTGGATCGACGCCAGGCCGAGGCCGAGCTTTCCCGCCAGGAAGTAGAGTGCGGTCAGGCCCGCGAGGTGCATCGCCTGCCGACCGGCGCCGCCGAGCCTTCTCACCGGATCCCCCATCGCATTGTGTCGAGAAATCTGCTTGCGAGCCCCGCGTCTTCCGTAGTATCTCGCGGCCGCCCTCGCCCAGCCAGGGGCCGACTCAGCGCAGCTCGGAAGACAGGTCGATGAGGTAGACGCCCGAGGGATCGAGGTCGGAGGCGGTCTCGACGCGATCGCCCTGCTTGCGGAACACCATCCGTCCGTTCAGGAGGATTTCGATGGGCGGCCCGTCGGCGGGAAGCCGGATCTCGTAGCTCGCACGGGACCCCGCGTTCGAGACGACGAGCCGGTCCGGGCCCGACTCGAGTCCGACGGGTTCGCCTGCGACCCGGACCTGGATGTCACGCGATGGCGTGAGCTCGACCCGGATCCGCCCGGACGACTGGCGCGCGAGGAATACGATCTCATAGGGTCCGTCCGACCGGACGGTGAGGCCGGACAGCGCTCCGGCGACTTCCTCGGATCGGCCGGCCCCGACGTCCCCGGTCCCACGCCCGTCGGCGCCCGGGCGGGAGATCCACTCGCGGAGCGGAGACCCCGGGAGCGCGTAGAGGAGCCCGGCCGCCGCGATCACCAGGGCGATCGACGCCGCGATCCGATACCAGGCCGGCTCCTTCCGGGCCGGCTCAGGACAGCTGTCGGGCAGCGCGAGCCGCGCAGCGGTCGGTTCGTGGTCCAGCTCCTCGAAGAGCCCGAAGATCCGGGCCTCGCGGCGACCCGCGTCCGCCAGCCGCTCGCGGCAATCCGGACAGGCGTCGAGATGCCGCCGGCTCTCGGTTTGACGCCGCGGGTCGAGCTCGTCGTGCAGCAGCCTCTCCAAGGTCTCCGTATCAAGATGCACGCCGTGCCTCCTCGTATGCCGTCTCGAAAGACCGTTTCGCTCGCGCGAGCAGAGTGCCGACGCTCGCCTCGTTGATCGTCAGCATGTCCGCCAGGTCCCGGTAGCTGTATCCCTCGGCGCGTAGGAGGAGAAGCTCCCGGTCTCGAGGGGAGAGCCGGTCGAGCGCGCTCCGGACCTCGGCGCGCCGACTGCGGGACTCGGCCCGGTCGGACGGCGAGGGACCCGCTCCTGGGGTCAGGTCGTCGGGGAACGCGGCTCTCAGCCCCCGCTGGCGACGCTCCTTCGAGCGCTCGTTCCGAAAGAGGTTCAGCGCCACGGTCACGAGCCACCGATCCGGCTTCTCGGGGAGCGTGCCCCGCCGGTACAGTCGCACGAACGCTTCCTGGGCGAGATCCGCGGCCAAATCCGGGTCCCCCGAAAGGCGGTCCAGGAAGCGGAAGATCGAGGCCGAATGGGCCGCATGGACCTCCGCGACGAGGTCCGAGAAGGTCCGGCTCATCCGAGCTCCGGGCGAACCGATCGCGATCGTTTCCGCCATTTCCGACAGGAGCCCGCGAGCGGACCGATCCGTGACAGAGTGCGGTCGCGTTGCGCGCACCCGGCCTCTAGAACTGCCATCCAAGTCCCAGGGTCAACGGGGCCCGCGGGCGCATCTCGATCGGCGCATCCTGCTCGGATTCCGGGTCGACCGCGATGACAAGGACGTTCGACGTTCCCAGCAGGTTGCTCGCGGTCGCGTAGACCTCGAGGCTGGCCTCCCGCCCCAGGAGCAGGAAGTGCCAGTGTTTGCGCACCGATAGATCGAGGCGGTGGTATGCAGGGAGCTCGCGTGCGCCCAGGTCTCCCAGCTCCTCCGGGCTCCCGGCGAACTCGCACCCCATGTCCAACAGGTTGCAGGATTCCCACTCCAGCAGACCGATGAGATCGCTCCCCCGCCGATCGAACTGACCCACCCACCCGGCGCGGATCGAGAGCGTCGGCGTCGGGAACACGATCGCGCCGACCCTCGCCGACCGTCCGGCGGAGTAGGACGGCGTCCACTCGGTGTCGCCCACTCGAAGCTCCACGCTTTCGAGACCCATCGAAGCCGTCGCCGCATACCGCGCGGCGCTGATCGTAACTCCGACCGCGCCGCCACGGACGGTGCCCGCTCCCCGCCGCACGTCCGTGCCGGCGAACGGCCCACCGTCGCCGGGATCGAGGACCGCGAGGCCCTCTAGGTCGCGGGCGTATGCCTCCAGGTCGACGCGCGCGCCTGGCCACGGCGTAGCGACGAGGCCGACCACGCCGAGGTCGGACGTGGCCGCGGGAATCCCCGTCGACTCACCCCCGGCAAAGAGCTCGGAGGGGAAGATCCGACCCACCACGGATTCGGCGTTGCGCATCGACTGCAGTGCCTGCTCCGATCGCGCGTACTCGGCGTACACCAGGGTCTTCGGCGCGACCGAGATCCGGGCGCCGAGCCGCGGAAGCGCGCGCGTCCCGTAGTCGCCGCCCGCGACCGCGAGTGCTCCGCTCAACTCGAGCCTCGATCCGACGGGTCGGGTCGCGTGAACGAATGCGGTCACGTCCGTCGTAATGCCCTCGATCGTGAGGTCCTCCGGGTCCGTGTCGGTCCTCACCTCGTAGTCCGCCTCGTCCCGCGTGGCTTGGACGCCGACTTCCGCGATCCCCCGACCCCAACGCCAGGAGAGTGCGCCGAGAAGCCCGAGCTGAGAACGATCGGTTGCAACCCGCGTGGGTCCCGTGATCTCGCCGTTCCAGCGGAACGAAGTGTCGAGGTCCGCGCGCCATGATCGGACGGACGGTCGGAGCCCATCGCCCTCCGGAGCGTCCCATAGAACCCCGAAGGTGCGGCCCCGCCACGCGTAGCGGTTCGACTCCCCCGGCTCCATCGGGACATCTCTGACCTCGCTCGGCCGGCTCGCCGCCTCGACGACGTTGCGATTGTCGAATCCGAGAAACCGCAGCCTCCCCCCCGCGAGGGGCGCGACGAGCTTGACGAGGACGTCGTGATCCCCGCCTCCCACGTAGGATGGCTCATCGGGCGGGCGGACCAGGCCGGGGAATCCGGAGCGCGCGGACAGCAGGAACCCGCTGCCGCGCACCAGCGGCCCGTCGAGCGTGATCCCGATCTGCGAGGTGGACGCCTCTCCCCGGGCGCGCAGCCGCTCCCCCGGCTCGATCGTGGTCACGAGGACGGTGGCCGCCAGACCCTCCACGGGGAGCGTGGGGTCGAGGCGGAGCTCGACCGCCGCCACCGCGTCGGGGCTCCAGGCCCCGGAACGGACGCCGCTGTGGTAGGGGCCGAATACGGGGATTCCGTCCAGTAGGTATCCGACCTCGTCGCCGTCGCCTCCCCGCACGTGGAGCCCGCCGCCGGACTCGGGGGTCTCGGCCACGACGCCTCCCACGAGCGCGCCGATGACGTCCGGCTCGGCCGTGAACGGATCGTTGCGGATCGCCGCTTGCGAGAGCCTGCGCGTCGGGTCTAGATCCTCGCCCTCCTCGTCCAGGCCCCGGATCGGGATCCGGCTGCGGACGATGACGGCGTCCACTTCGATCGGATCGGAGCGGAGCACCAGGTCAACCCGCAGGACCCCCTGGGCGGGGATCAGCACGTGGAGGCTGCGGGACTGGAACCCGAGGAGCCGGACGCTCAGATGCTGAGGCCCGGGGGGCACGGCGGCGAGTCGGTACGCGCCGTCCGCGTCGGTCACCGCGGCCCGGCCCAGGTCCTCCAGCGCGACCACTGCGCCCGCCACCGGCTCTCCCGTGGACTCCTCCCGGACCGTCCCCACGATGTCGGCCGCGATCACCCGGGTGCCGAGCATCGCGACAACCGCCAGGAAAGACGGCGTGGGCATGAAACGAGCATACCCGAGGCGCCGCGACCCGTCACCGCTCTCCCTGACTCGCTTGTCATCTCCGGCGGCGTTCGCGGGTTCCCCTGGCGTGGATCCCGATCGCGCGCCGATCCGCGGCGCCCCACACTCGCGACGAGGAGGCTCGATGACGAACCGTCAGCTTCTCCAGAGGGTCGTCGCGGCGAGTTGTCTCGCCGCCCTGGTGGCCGCCTGCAACGACTCGGGGACGCTGGGCCCGCCCACCGATCCCGACTACGACCCGATGCTCGACCCCGCCGACTTCGGCGGGCCGATCGACAACCCCTACTTCGCCCTCGTCCCCGGTACGACGCGCCATTACGAGGGCGAGACCGAGGACGGGCTCGAGAGCGTAGACGAGACGGTGACAAACGAGGTGAGGTCCATCCTCGGGGTCGAGGCGACCGTCGTTCACGTGCTCGAGTACCTCGACGGCGAGCTGAGCGAAGAGACGTTCGACTGGTACGCCCAGGACGACGAAGGCAACGTCTGGTACCTGGGAGAGGACTCCCGGGAGATCGAGAACGGAGAGATCGTCAGCACGGACGGGTCGTGGGAGGCGGGCGTGGACGGAGCCCAACCGGGGATCATCATGCAGGCGGCGCCGCAAGTCGGGCAGCGGTACTACCAGGAATTCTACCTCGGCGAGGCGGAGGACGAGGCGATTGTCCAGTCGCTGAACGCCTCGGTGGACGTTCCGTTCGGAGAGTTCGCGGGATGCCTTCAGACCGAGGACTTCACCCGGCTGGAACCGGACGAGAGGGAGCACAAGTACTACTGCCCTGGCGTCGGGCTCGTACTCGAGGAGTCGGAAGACGAGCGGATCGAGCTCGTCAGTGTCGACGCGCCATAAGCGGCGGACACCGGGTGATCGGAGAGAGGATCTCGCGCTCGACCCTTGCGCGCGAGGGATCGACGAGTACCTATGAGGACGCATGCGGCGCCCGGGATATCGCATCGCCCTCGGTCTCGCCCTCCTCGTCGGCTGTGACGGGGGCGTGTTCGGCTCCGACGAGGTCGAGGACCATCGCTTCCTCGTGGACCTCCGGAACATCTCGCTCGCCCCCGTGACGCTGAAGCTCGCGGAGGAGTCCGAGGGATTCCTCGTCCAGGCGATCAGCGTGACGACGATCCAGCGCTCGGCGGAGCCGGGCGCGGAGCTCGTCTTCGAGGCCATCATCGGCGAGGGCTTCCTCGCGCAGACCGTCTCCTGCCGCTACACCCCGCCCTCGGATGCGAGCCCGCGCAGGCGGGTTTCGTGGAACGGGGCCGATCTGCTGTGCCTCAACTGGGACTGAAGGCGGAGCTCAGGGTTCGCTGACCGGCCACGGGAAGGTATGGTGGATCCGGTCGCCGTTTCCAAGCTCGCCGTCTTCGTTCCGCCCCCAGCAGAACGCGCGCCCGTCGCTCCGGATCCCGCAGGCGGATGCCGCCCCCGCCGCGATCCGGACGAACCGCTCGGGGGTCTGAACCCGGGCCGGCGTGGCGCGGTCGCCCAGCTCGCCGTCACCGATCTGGCCGTCGACGTTCCAGCCCCAGCAGTACGCTGCGCCCGTTGCGGCGAGCCCGCAGGTGTGTCCGGCGCCGGACTCGATCTGCACCAGGGGTACGGGCACCTGGGCCCGGACCGGCACGACGCTGCGGATGTGGGGTCCCGGGCCGGGCTGCCCGTCGCCGAGCTGACCGGCCACGTTCTCGCCCCAGCACCACACGGATCCGTCGCCGGCCAGCGCGCACGTATGCGACGTGCCGGCAGCGATCGCCACGAACCCTCCGAGGCCTTCGACCAGAACGGACGATAGCCGTGTCTCGGTCGTGCCGTCGCCCAGCTGTCCCTGGCCGTTCCCGCCCCAGCAGTGGGCGCCGCCTCCCGCATCGACCGCGCACGCGTGGCCGGCGCCCGTGGCGATCGCGACGAGCCCCGCGGGAGCGTCGACCCGGACCGGTAGATGCCGGTCTTCACGCGTCCCGTCCCCGAGCTGGCCCAGCGGGTTCGCTCCCCAGCACCACGCAGCGCCCTCAGCGTCGAGCGCGCAGGTGTACCCCCCTCCCGCGCGAATCGCGCGGAACGATGCGGAAGAGGAAACCGGTGTCGGGATCGCGCGGTCGGCGGTGTCGCCGTTGCCCAGCGCACCGCGATCGCCCGCTCCCCAGCAGAAGGCGTTGCCCCCGGCGGTCCGTCCGCAGCTATGGACGGGCCCCAGCCGGATTTCCTCGAGCGGCGTGTCGCCCGCGACCCTGACCGGCCGGAGCGAGGTTCGCTCCATTCCGTCGCCCAGCTCGCCCGCGACGTTCATCCCCCAGCAGTAGGTGGCGTCCGCGCGGATCCCGCACCCGTGATGAAAGCCCACGGACAGTGCCAGGTACCCGCCGGTCGGACCCGGCGGCAGAGCGGCGGTCGGCCCGGCGCCACCGCAGGCTAGGACGACCGCCGACGAAAGCGCGGCAACCGCGAACGGTTCGAGGACGGAACGGAGGGCGGGCATTCTCGCGGTCCCCGGGAAAGGTGGGTTCATCACGCGGTGCTTCAAAGGAAGGAACGACGAACGGTAGGAGGGCGGTTTGAATCCGGAGGAGAGAGTCGGAAGCTAGGGACCGCCCTCGAAGAAGAGCTCGAAGACGTTCCCGTCACCGCATCGCGGCATCCAGAAGTCCGTGTACGGTGAGACCGCCGTGTCGCTGACGTAGATCGGGACACCCTCGAACGAGCCGACCTGGCGGAGGTACTGGCGGTCGACCGGCTGGGGGAATCCGGCCGGGCGAAACGACCGCCCTTCGAACTCCACAACCCCCCTGCCCGCGGCCCAGCGCTGGTCGTCGATGCACGCCCCTGCCGGAGCCGCCTCCGCCTCGGGCGCCTCCGCGACCGGCGCCTCCGCGACGGGAGGCTCGCGTTCTTCGCGCGGCTCCGGGAACACCACCGGAGGCTCGTCGGCTGCATCGGGCCGCACCCTGGCGAGACACCCGCGCTCGTCGGTGGGAAGCCCGGGGAGCGTCCCCGGACACGCATCGCGCTCGTCGCCGACCCCGTCCCCGTCCTCGTCTCCGGGAATCGCCTCTGCTGCCGGGGGCGGGAGGATCGGGCAACCGTCGGGCGCGACCTCCACGCCCTCCGGCGTAGCCAGGCAGCCGTCCTCCGAGTCCGGGACCCCGTCCCGGTCGGCGTCGGGCCGGGCCGGAGCGCCAGGAACAGGTTCGCCCTCGGGGTCTGCATCAGCCGCGTCCGGCACGTCCACGGCGCCCGGCGGGACATCGGTCTCGACTGCCGGCGCCGGCTCCTCGCGCAGCGGGCACCCGCGCGCGTCGACGGGCACGCCGGGTCGGTTCAGGCAAAAGTCGCGCGGATCGGGCACACCGTCCCGGTCCGTGTCCAGATCGGCTGGAACCGCATCCCCCGCTCCGCTACCGAACAGGAGCGAGAAGCCCACCGAGGCCTCGAAGTTGTTCCGCGGCTCGGTCTCGACACCCCCGTCGGAGGTCCCCGTGTCGAGGAGGATCACATTGTCGCGGCCCTCCAATCGGATCGCCCATGAGGGTGAGATCGCGCGGTTCAGGATCTTGAAGCCGGCGCCCACCGGGATCAGGGTCCCCGTGCTCGACGCCGCCGCACCCGGGGGGGCCTCGTCCAGGCTCAGACGCGCGGCCCCGTAGCCCGCCCCGAGAAAGAATTCGGCCCGCGGGGACACGGGGAATCGGTACGCGAGCTCCGCGCTGTAGAGGAGAAGCGAAGCGCCCGAGCTTCCGAACGGCGACAGCGTGACGTCCTGGGGCGCCGCCCAGTCGAAGTTCGCGCCGATCGACACGCCGCTCGCGAAGTTCCGGAAGAGCCGCCCTCCCACCTGAAGGGCCCCCGAGCTCTCGTCGAAGAGACCCGGCTGGAGCGCAGCCGCGTGGATGTTGAGCTCCCAGTCGGATCCTCGGGGGGCGGACCCGGACTGGGCCAGAGAGTCGCTGGCGCACGCGAGTACGAGCGGGAGGACGAGCCAGACGCGCGAGATGGGGGTCGTCGAAGGCACTGTTGGACCTCGAACCGATTCTACCTCCCTACCCTCCGGGGGTGCAAACAAGTTATTTTCATCCGTTCGCGTATGGATTGTGCACTCTCCCTCCGGTTCTCCACTCGTCGCCTCCATTTTCTGCTCGCGATCGGTACCCTCGCTGTGGTCGCCGGTGCCGAAACCGCGCGCGCGCAGTCCCTCCACGTGGTCCTCGAGCCCGCCGGCCCCGTCGACGTCGGCGAGACGTTTTCGGTCCACGTGGAAGTTCGCGACGCCGGCGGCGTACCGGACGGGAGCTTCAGTCCCAACGTCGTGCTCACTCTGATTGGCGGCGGCTCGCTGAGCGGAAACGCGGCCCTCAAGGTCGATGCTGACGGAATCGCGCGATTCGACGACCTCGCGATCTCGCCGGCAGGCAGCTATCGGCTTGCGGCCAGCGGGGGGCCGGCCGTTCCCGACACCACGGGCACGATCGTGGTGGAGTCGACGGCCACCGCGATCGCGCTCGACTTTGAGCAGCAGCCTACGAGCACTAGCGCGGGATCCGTGATCGCTCCTCCCGTCACCGTCCGCGCAGTCGATGGCGGGGGAGCCACGGACGTCACCTTCACAGAGAATGTCACCATCGCGATCGGCAGCAACCCCGGGGGTGGCACCCTGTCGGGAACCACGACGGTTGCCGCGGTCAACGGCGTCGCCACCTTCGACGACCTCTGGATCAATCGGGCGGCGAGTGGATACACGCTTGCAGCGAGCGCGTCAGGATTGAGCGGGGCTACGAGCAACGCGTTCGCGATCACCCCGGGGCTCGCCTCGGCGGCCAACTCCAACATCACCGCGGACCCCACCTCGATCCCCGGAGACGGCGCGAGCACGTCCACGATCACGGTCGAGTTGTTGGACTCGTTCGGGAATCCCCTCACCACCAGCGGGGGCACCGTCGCGCTGTCGACCACGGCCGGGTCCCTGGGTCCCGTCACGGATCAGTCAGACGGGACGTACACGGCGATTCTCACCGCGCCCTCGAACGACACGACGGCGACGATCACCGGCACCGTGAATGGGGCCAACATCGCGGACAATGCCACGGTCACGTTTACGGCGGTCGCAACGCGGGTGGTGTTCGGCCAGCAGCCGACGAACGCAGTGGCCGGCGCGACGATCTCGCCGCCCGTCACCGTGCGGGCGGTGGACAACTCCGGGACCCTCGTGACGTCGTTCAACGGCAACGTCACGATCGCTCTCGCAACGAACCCAGGCGGCGGTACCCTCTCGGGCACGACCACCGTCCAGGCGATCAACGGAGTCGCGACATTCAGCAACCTCTCGATCAACCGGACCGGCAGTGGGTACACGCTACAGGCGAGCGCGAGCGGCCTGGCGGGCGCGACCAGCAACGCCTTCGACATCACGCCCGGCCCCGCGTCGGGCGCCACGTCGCAGATCACAGCGTCTCCCACGTCCATCCCGGCGGACGGCACGAGCACGTCCACTATCACGGTCGAGGTGCGGGACGCTCAGGGGAATGTGCTGACCGCGGGCGGCGACGTCGTCGCCCTCTCGACGTCCAGCGGGTCGATCGGCGCCGCGAGCTTTCAGGGGAATGGCCTGTACACGGCGACCTTGACCTCGTCGACGGTCTCCGGGAACGCGACGGTCAGTGGGACCGTGAACGGAAGCGTGATCACCGACACCGCCACGGTCACGTTCACGCAAGTCCCGACGCGGGTGGTGTTCGGCCAGCAGCCCACGACCGCAGTGGCCGGCGCCACGATCTCGCCCCCCGTCACCGTGCGGGCGGTTGACAACGCGGGAACCACCGTGACGTCGTTCACAGGCAACATCACGATCGCGATCGGGACCAATCCCGGCGGCGGCACCCTGTCGGGGACGACCACTGTGGCCGCGGTGGGCGGGGTAGCCACCTTCGGGAACCTGTCGATCAACCGGACCGGCGCCGGGTACACTCTGACCGCCGGCGCGGCCGGCCTCACGGGCGCGACGAGCGCCGCATTCTCGATCACGGCCGGCCCCGCCTCCGGTGCGACCACCCAGATCACGGCCTCTCCAACCTCGATCCTGGCGAACGGCACGAGCACCTCCACGATCACGGTCGAGGTGCGGGACGCGCAGGGGAACGTCCGGACCGCGGGCGGGGACGTCGTGGCGCTCTCGACAACCGCCGGCTCTCTCGGAGCTGTCTCCTTCCAGGGGAACGGCATCTACACGGCGACTCTGACCGCCCCATCTGCGCCCGCGAACGCGACTGTCAGCGGAACCGTGAACGGCGCGACGATCACGGACACCGCCGCCGTCACGTTCACGCTCGTCGCACCCGTCGCGACGCGCCTCGAGTTCGGTCAGCAGCCCACGAACACGCAGGCAGGAGCCACGATCGCGCCACCGGTCACGGTCCGCGTGGTCGACACGGCCGGAACCACCGTGACCTCGTTCACGGGCAATGTCACGATCGCGATCGGGGCCAATCCCGGCGGCGGCACCCTTTCGGGAACCACCACGGTCGCCGCGGTCGCGGGTGTCGCCACGTTCGGCAACCTGTCGATCCAGAGGAGCGGCGACGGCTACACTCTCACGGCGAGTGCCTCCGGTCTGACGGGGGCCACGAGCGCGTCCTTCAACATCAGCCCCGGTTCACCATCCGGCGCGACATCGCTGATCACGGCCGCGCCAATCTCGGTTCCCGCGGACGGCTCCAGCACGTCCACGATCACGGTGGAGCTCCGCGACGCGTTCGGGAACCGGCGCGTGAGCGGAGGGCCCGACGTCGACCTGTTCACGACGGCAGGATCGATGGGTCCGGTTTCCGACCTTGGGGACGGGACGTACACAGCTTCCTTGACGGCGCCCACCACCGCAGCCGTCGCGACCGTGACGGGAACGGTGAACGGCGCGCCGATCACGGATACCGCGACCGTCACGTTCACGACCGTCCCGTCGAACCCGAACCGCCTCGAGTTCCTCCAGCAGCCGACGACGACGGTGGCCGGCGCCAGCATCGCTCCTCCGGTCCAGTTGCGAGTGGTCGACCTGAGCGGTGCGACCGTCACCTCGTTCACGGGAAGCGTCACGATCGCGATCGCCGTCAACCCCGGCGGCGGTACGCTGTCCGGGACGACGACCGTCGTGGCCGTTGCCGGGGTGGCCACCTTCCCCAACCTCTCGATCGACCGGACGGGCGTGGGCTATCGGTTGTCTGCCGGCGCCAGCGGGATCACCGGCGCAACGAGCGACCAGTTCTCGATCTTGACGGGCGCACCGTCCACCGCGACCACGCAGATCACCGCCGCCCCCGTTTCGATCGCCGCCGACGGATCGAGCACATCGACGATCACCGTGGAGGTGCGGGATGCGCTCGGAAATCGCCGGACCACGGGCGGCGACCCGGTCGCGTTGTCGACGACGGCCGGCTCGTTGGGACCGGTCACCGACCTGGGGAACGGCACGTATGTCGCGACACTGGTCTCCGCGACGACCGCGGGCTCGGCCACGATCCGGGGGACTCTCGGCGGAGCCCAGATCGCGGATACCGCCACGGTCGCGTTCACCGGTGGCGGCCCTCCGGCGGCGACCCGGCTCATCTTCGGGCAGCAACCGTCCAACGCCCAGATAGGCTCCGCGATCTCCCCACCGGTCACGATTCGCGCGGTCGACGCCGGTGGGGCGACGGTCCCCTCGTTCACGGGAACCGTCACGATCGCGATCGGGACGAACCCCGGCGGAGGCACGCTCTCCGGCACCACGACGGTCTCCGCGGTCGCGGGCGTGGCCACCTTCTCCGACCTGTCGCTCAACGCCGCCGGCAACGGCTACACGCTCGCGGCGAGCGCGACCGGCCTCACGGGTGCCACGAGCAACCCGTTCGCGATCCTTGCGGCTCCCCCGCCGACGTCCACCGATCTCGCGATCACGGCGAGCGCGGACGACGCGACTCCGGCTGTCGGCGACACCGTGCGATATACGATCCGCGTGACGAATCAAGGCTCGATCCCTGCCACAGGCGTGGCGGTCGACTACGAGCTGAGCACGCGCCTCGCGTTCGTCTCGTCGGTGCCGACGCAGGGAACGTACGATCCCCAGCTCGAGGTGTGGTCGGTCGGCACCATCGAGCCGAGTGAGGGCGCGACGCTCGTGATCGTCGCACGCGTACTGCGATGAACCCCTCGACTAGGAGGCGTGCATTGAGGAACCGGATCTCGGGCATGACGCTGGGGCTCGCCGTCTTGGCGGGTTCGGCCTGCACCGGCGTGGGGCCGTTGGAGCCGGGCGGCCTCGAGCTCCGGGTGACGACCGATACCTCTCTTCTCGAGGCCATCGGCTCGCAGACCCAGCTCGAGCTCGAGTTTCCCGACGGGCTCACGACCGTCGGACTGGAAGCCGCCTGGCGATCGAGCAATCCGTCGGTGGCGTCGGTGGACGAGGACGGCATGGTGACGGCGGTCGGCCAGGGCTCCGCGACGATCACAGCCGAAGCCGCGGGTCTGTCCGCTTCCACGACGATCACGGTGGATGCCGACATCGTCGGCGTCGCGCGCGTCCGATCCCAACAGACGGACACGAACGCGGGCAATGACTCCGCGACCGTACGGATCACCGTCCAGGCGAATTGAGCGTGAGACTCTGCGCTTTCACCCTCGCGTTCCTTTACGGATGCGGCGGGGGTGATCAATCGACAGCGTGCGAAGGATTCGAGGAGCGGGACCTGGCGATCCTCAGCACGGAATATCGTCCCTGCGCGGGGGAGATCCTGGCCGAGCTCGACGCTCTGCGACCACTGCTCGAGGAGATCGTGGCGGGAGAGACCACGGACGCCGGAGCGGCTCGACGTCATTACGAATCTCTCGAGGACCGGGTCGACGCGACCGGGATCATGGACGACTATCGCTCCATGCGCCCGTCTACGGTCGTCGTCAAGTGGCCTGAGACGTCCACGCGCACCTTCAACCAGGCCGCGTTCGACGCGATGGTCCGGTATGAAGCGGTTCTAGCCTTTCCGAGCGAGGACGTCCTAAGCCAGGGGATCCGCTCCCACGACCAGGCGCGTCAGGCCTTCGATGGGATGCGCTGAGCGCCGTCGGGCCGGAGCCTTAGGGCCACGCTTCGCGTTGGCCGTCCTGGCGGTCGCCTGCGGGAGCGAGGCCGCGGCGCCGTCATCGCTCGGCCAGCCGATGTCCATCGGGGTCTATACGCTGACGGTCGAACGGACCCAGCCGGCCCCCGTCCCAGGACCGCCGATCAGCAGCTTCCGGGAGCAATCCGGTCGTGAGGCGATCATGGTGGTCGTGAGGTGGGCGGGCCTCGAGGATCTCGACGCGATGAGCCGGATCGCCTTCGCGCAGAAGTACCTCGAGGACCGGCTGTCGGTCGTCGAATCCACCGGCGAGCGGACCGAGCCCACCGCCGCGATGCAGTCCGCCCTTCTCTTCATGAACGACCCCGGCGACAACTGGCGCGACTGGATCGTACTGTTCCACCTTCCGGAAGCGAGCGCCAGCCGCACCCTCGAGGTGGAGAACCTCGATCCCGCCGAAGGGCAGCCGGCGCGCTTTGCGATCGTCCTGCCCAGCTAGGCGATCCTCCCCGCTCAGTCCATCGAGGACAGGTATCCGGCGAGGCGGTCGTAGCTGATGGACCAACCGTCCTTCATCCCCGTTCCCAGCGCCCGGTCCCGCTCTTCCTTCGATGGGTAGTGGACGGTGGCTACGAGCGTCGTCCGGCCGTTCTTCTCCGACAGGAGGATGGTATTGAGCGTCTCCGCCCAATCGCCACCCCATGACTCGGTATTGACCAGGCGCTCGGGAGGCTGGACCTCCTTGTAGACGCCCCGCATTCCCATCTCCGTGCCGTCCGATTTGCGCCAGACGAAGTGCCATTCGCCACCGGGACGCAGATCGATCTCGCAGACGGGCATCGTCCAGCCCTCGGGCCCCAGCATCCAGTTTCGGACGTGCTCGGGATTCGTGTGAGCTTCCCAGACGAGCGCGCGCGGCGCGTCGAACACGCGCGTCGCGACGACTTCCACGTCCGATGGAGTCGTGAAGGTCGTCGTTCCGATCTTAGCGGTCGTTGCCATTCTCTTTCTCCCTTTCCTTCATGAGGTCCAGGTACGCGTCGAGGCGGGCATAGCTCTCGTCCCAGAAGCGGCGATACTCCTCGGCCCATTCGACGACGTCCTTGAGCGGCGCCGCCCTCAGCCGCCGAGGACGCCGCTGCGCATCCCGCCCGCGGGAAACGAGCCCGGCGCGCTCCAGCACCCGCAGGTGCTTCGACACCGCCGGCCCACTGATCTCGAACGGCGCTGCCAGTTCCTTGACCGTTGCTGACCCCAGGACGAGCCGCGCCAGGATCGCGCGACGAGTGGGATCGGCGAGAGCGGCGAACGTGGTGCTCAGCGGATCGGAGGCCATGCGTCTGCCGGGGTGTGGGTTACGAGTAACCAATCAGTTATCTAACTGTTTGGTTATATACAAATCGCGCCCGCGTGTCAAGCTTCTGTCTGCGGCATCTGCGGCATCCCGGGTCTTCGGGCGGAGTTAGCGATGGGCCAGATTGGAGGCTCCGAACTCTCTCTGCACCACGGATCGGGTACTCCATTGGACGACAAAGGGTTGCCTGTTCGCTATAATGCTCTCGGGTCGCCGCCCTTATTCCTACGATCGGAGGCACGAGGCATGGCCATCTGGAAGGAATCGCTCCCCGGCAAGCAGGAACCTGCGCCGAGCTCCCCCGAACCTGTACGCGCGATCGATCGCCCCGAACCGGGGCAGTCGCAGAGCGCGCCAGTCGCAGGACGGTCGACCGCACCCGCTTCGATGGAATCCGTCATCGCGGCCGCGCTCACGATCGAGGGGAAAATCGAAGGATCGGGGCACGTCCGACTGGTCGGCAAGTTCAAGGGGGACGTCCACGTGGACGGCGACCTCACGATCGAGCCCGGCGCGAAGGTCACCGGCAGCGTGCGGGCAGGGACGGTCGTCATCGGCGGTGAGCTGGAGGGCAACATCGAATCTGCCTCGACCGTGAAGCTCCTCGAGACGGGCGTCCTGAATGGGGACCTCAAGGCCGGATCCCTGACCGTCGCCTCCGGATCCCGCATGCGCGGGCAGGCAGACTTCGGCTGGGACGAGAAGGAAACACGCGCGCCTAGGATGCGTGTGGAGGCCGGCTCGAATCCATGAGTCGGGCCCCCAGGCTCGTTCCGGGACAGGCCCGGACCTGCCCCCTCTGCAAGGCGACGATTCTCGAAAGCGCCAGCGTCTGTCCCGGCTGTCGGCACCACCTGCGGTTCGACCCCCGTGCCGGCCCGCTCGAGTGGGCAAGCGTCGTCCCCCTGCGGGTCGAAGGGACCATCCATCGTCCCGCCGACGCGGAAACCTGGGAGTATTCGATCGTCCTGGCTATCCGTGACGAGCGTGGAGAGGAGCTGACCCGTCAGGTGCTCGGAGTGGGAGCGATCAAGCCGGCCGAGGGGCGGACGTTTGAGCTGTCGGTGGAGGTGCTCAGGCCCGTCGAGGAAGGTTCCGAAGTACGCCAGGCATAAGCGTGCAGGGTCAGGATCCCCAAGTTCTGCTCGCGCTCGATCAGGGAACCACTTCGACGCGCGCGATCGCCTTCGATCGGACATTGCGCCCGCTGCACGTCGCCCAGCGGCCGCTTCCCCAAAGTTTCCCGCGGCCGGGATGGGTCGAGCACGATCCTGAGCGAATCCGCGACGACGCGGTCGCGACGCTGCGCGAGGTGATCGATGCTCTCGACGGCGGCGCAGAAGCCGTCGCCGCCATCGGCATCACGAACCAGCGCGAGACAACGCTCGTGTGGGAGCGGGCCACGGGCCGGCCGATCCACGCCGCGATCGTGTGGCAGGACCGCCGAACGGCGGACGCCTGTCGTGAGCTGCGGCGCGCCGGTCACGAGGATCTCGTCCGACGTCGGACAGGCCTCGTCCTCGACCCCTACTTCTCCGCCACGAAGCTGGCCTGGATCCTCGACGCGGTGGATGGCGCCCGAGCGGCAGCGGCTCGTGGCGAGCTGGCATTCGGGACGGTCGACGTCTGGCTCCTGTGGTGCTTGACGGGGGGCACCGTCCACGCCACCGACGTGTCCAACGCGTCGCGAACGGCGCTGTTCGATATCGACCATCAGCGCTGGGATCCGGAGCTCCTCGACCTGTTCGGAATTCCCGTCCCCGTTCTCCCCGAGGTGCGCGATTCCGCCGGCGACTTCGGCACAACGCTGCCGGAATTGTTCGGTGCCGAGATCCCGATCCGAGGGATCGCGGGCGACCAGCAGGCCGCCTTGTTCGGGCAGGCGGCGTTCGAGCCGGGCGGGGTGAAGTGCACCTTCGGGACCGGAGCGTTCGCGCTCATGAACACAGGGACGGAACGGCTCCACTCGGAGAATCGGCTGCTAACCACGATCGGATGGCGGATCGACGGCCGAACAACGTACGCGCTCGAAGGGAGCATCTTCGTTGCCGGCGCCACGGTGCAGTGGTTGCGGGACGGGTTGGGGATCATCGACGACCCGACCGAGACCGAGCGCCTGGCCGGTAGCGTCGACGACACAGGGGGCGTGTACCTCGTGCCGGCGTTCGTCGGCCTGGGCGCGCCACACTGGGATGCCGATGCGCGAGGCGCGCTCGTCGGCCTGACCCGAGACACAGGACGGGCGTCGATCGCCCGTGCGGGCCTCGAGGCGGTCGCCTACCAGACGCGCCAGCTGCTCGAAGCGATGCGAGCCGACGGCGCGAGCGGACCGCGAGCCCTCCGGGTCGACGGAGGGTTCGCACGAAACGACTGGGCGATGGGGTTCCTGGCGGACCTGGTCGATGTCCGGGTCGAACGTCCCGCCGGCATCGAGATCACGGCCCTCGGAGCCGCGAGTCTTGCCGGCCTTGCCAGCGGGGTGTTCGGCTCGCTCGACGCAGTCGCCTCAGCCTGGCGCCTCGATCGTGCGTGGGAGCCGACGATGGAGGAATCGCGAAGAGCCGCTCTCTATGAGGGTTGGAAAGAGGCCGTGGGCCGGGTACGGTCGACGAACCCGGATCGATAGCTCGACTGCGAGTACATTGGCACGAGGACACCAGAATGCATGAACCTCTGTCGCTTCGGGCAGTGCTCGCAGGAAGCGCCGTCGTAGCCGCCGGCCTCCTGGCTACCGCCTGCTCCGACGGCATGCTCTCTCCATCGGACGATCAACTGGCCCTGGGCACCTGGGGCGGAGACGACGCCGGAGTTGTCGCCACTGATTCTCTCACTCACGTCCATGTGGGCTGCACCTACGGAGACATGCCGGGGTCGATACCGTTGGGCCTGGACGGTCGGTTCACGGTGGACGGCAGCTATGTGCTGCGCGCCTACCCGATCATGGTCGGCCCTTCCCTCCCCGCGCAGTTCAGCGGGCGCGTGAGCGGTCGCGCTCTGACCCTGGCGATCGCCGTGAACGATACCGTCGAGAAGAAGCTGATCGCGCTGGGGCCCGTCACGGTCGTCTATGGGCACACCCCCAGCATGGGTCCGTGTCCGATCTGCAACCGGTGATCGCCGGTAGAGGAGCCGGACGCCGCGACTCAGCGATCGATCCACCGCTCAGAGCTCTCCGAGTATCGGTGCCCTTCGACTGTGATCTCCCGGGCGGCGCGATCGATCTCGCGCATTTCTTCGGGGCCTAGCTCGATCTCGACAGCGCCGAGATTGTCCCTCAGCCGGTGGAGCTTGGTCGTCCCGGGGATCGGGACGATCCATGGCTTCTGCGCGATCAGCCAGGCGAGCGCGATCCGGGCGGGTGAGGCCTGATTTTCCTCCGCGATTCGGGTCATCAGCTCGACCAGGATCTTGTTCGACTTCCGGTTCTCCGGCGAGAAGCGCGGAACGGTGTTGCGGAAATCGGAGCTGTCGAAGGTAGTGTTCTCGTCGATCTTCCCTGTGAGAAAGCCTTTGCCGAGCGGACTGAAAGGAACGAATCCGATCCCCAGCTCCTCGAGGATGGGGAGGATCTCCTCTTCGGGCTCCCTCCACCAGAGAGAGTACTCGCTCTGGAGGGCCGTGACAGGCTGGACAGCGTGGGCCCGACGGATGGTCTGCGCTCCCGCTTCCGAGAGACCGAAATGCCTCACCTTTCCTTCCCAAATCAGGTCTTTCACCGTTCCCGCTACATCTTCGATCGGAACGAGCGGATCGACGCGGTGCTGGTAGAGGAGGTCGATGCGATCGGTCCTGAGTCGTTTCAGCATGCCCTCGGCCGCCGCCCTGATGCGCTCGGGACGACTGTCCAGTCCACCGCGGCTCTCCCCCGTCTCCGGATCGATGTCCCAGCCGAACTTGGTGGCGATCACCAACCCTTCGCGCAGGGGCGCGAGGGCCTCGCCCACGAGCTCTTCGTTCGTGAACGGGCCGTACACCTCCGCAGTATCGAAGAACGTCACGCCCAGCTCGACGGCCGTCCGGAGGAGGGAGATCATCTCGCGCTTGTCCGCGGCCGGCCCGTAGCCGAAGCTCATTCCCATGCAGCCGAGACCGAGGGCTGACACTTCGAGCCCGCTGTTACCTAGCTTGCGCTCCTTCATCGTGTTCCCTCCTCTGTGGGCGACCAGCTTCCGCCGTGCTCCCTCCGAGGCCAGAGGAAGAAGACGTTCAGCAGGAAGAAGATGGCCACGGCCACCCACGGGACAACCAGCGCGGCGATCGCCTCGTCCAGGCCGCGGGAGATGCATCTGCGAGAACCGCGGTCGGGAACGGCAGGAATGAGATCAGCATCAGTTGCAGGGCGTTCAGCAGCACAAGAACGCCGACCGCGCGGACGATGTAGCGAAACATCGCCTGGTGGTTGATCCAGATGGCTCCGGTATCAGAAAGCTGACCAGGTAGGCGACGTAGGATGGCCAGAGCCCCACGAGCGCGGGCCCGAGCCTCGGGGCTAGCGACGGGACGGAGATCTCCAGCACCAGCAGCGTGATCGCGATCGCCATCACTCCGTCGCCGAACCCTTCCCGGCGACGTGTGTCCATGCTCATGCCCTCCCTGCATAGCAGCCCACGTTCGGGCGGACACCACCGAACGGCCAGGTCAGACGCTCGAAAACTCGCCAGACTGACACTGTCACGCCGGTTCGTGTATCGTATTTGACATGGACCGACTGCTTCGGTCTCTGTACAGCCGCCGCAGGCCGATTGCGGTCGTTATCGCCTATCTCGCCTTCTGCTGGCTCGTCCTCCAGCTTGTGGACGTCCTTTTGCGGGGTGACGGACTCTCGCGCTGGGCGGCCAGCGCCGTGTTCGTCGTGCTTGGCATCGGCCTTGTCACGATTTCGACGGTCGTGTTCCGCCGGATGGCGCCCGAAACACCCGCTCACCAGCTCGCCGCGATCTGGTTCGCCGACATCGCCAATTACAGCGATCTCATGGCTCGAGACGAGGCTCGCGCCATTGTCCTCGTCCACCTCTTTCAGGGGGTGGCGCGGCGAACGGTTCGCGACCATGACGGACGAATCGTCAAGTTCATCGGTGACGAGGCGCTGGCGCACTTCAAGAGCACCCACTCGGCGGTCGAAGCCGCCCTCCATCTCCGGGAGGAGTACACGCGACAGGTGAAGCATTCCTGGGGCGAACCTCCGCCCCTTCGGGTAGGGGTTCACGTCGGGGATGTCACGATGGCCGCGGACGGCGACCTCTACGGGGACGGCATCAACGTCGCTTCCCGCATCGAGCGCTCCGCCGAGCCGGGTCAGGTGTTGGTCAGCGCGGACGTCTGGCACCAGCTGCGTCAGAATCCCGATATCGAGTTCGACCGGGTCGACCATCCCCCCTTCAAGGGCATAGCCGATG
The DNA here is from genome assembly GCA_025931135.1 of Gemmatimonadota bacterium. GTDB lineage: Bacteria > Gemmatimonadota > Gemmatimonadetes > JACCXV01 > JAHWKZ01 > JAICNR01. The sequence goes on from JAICNR010000005.1 coordinate 28,352, forward strand.
TCCAGGTATTCAAGGTCGAGGCGCCGAGGTTGAAGGCCACGTGGGAGACCTATGATGAGGTGATCCCCCAGGAGATTCCCGCCGGCCGGAGGACGATCCTGACCGTCGGCGGGGTGGCCGTGCTGGCCGGCCTCGTCCTGACGTATGTCTTCACGCGCGACAGGGCTTCCGATCTCGGCGCCGACAGCGCGATCGCGAGCTTGACCGCGCCCGGGATCGTCGTCCTGCCCTTCAACGTTTCCGGCGACGATCTCGAGGAGTGGAGCACTGGAATGGTCGATTTGCTGTCGACGAACCTCGACGGCGTGACCGGGCTGCGCACGATCGACAGCCGCACGGTGCTGGCGAACTGGGAGAACGCGTTCGAAGGGGAAGACTCCCCGGAGCTCGACGAGGTTCTGACGCTCGCCCGCCGCATGGGGGCGCGATACGGGGTGGTGGGCCGTGCCGTTTCGATCGGAGGCACAGTACGAATGTCCGCGGACGTCTACGATATGAGAGGCAAGGGCCGAATCGGTTCGGCGACTGTGGAAGGCGCCCCCGACAGTCTCTTTCAACTCGTCGATCGCCTGTCGATCGAGCTCGTCCGGATCATTCCCGCCGTGGAGGGTTCGGACCGGGGGTCGATCGGCTTGGCGCGGATCACGACCGACTCGCTGAGCGCGCTCAAGGCGTATCTGGCCGGGCAGGAGCTCTTTCGCCGTTCCGACTACAACGGCGCCTTCGAACAGTACGAGCGTGCTACCGAGATCGATTCTTCGTTCGCCTTGGCGTATTACATGCAGGGGTTGTCGGCTGGCTGGGGTGGGCTGGAGGAATCCGTCGTGTTCCTGGGAAAAGCCGCGCGTCATTTGGACCGCTTGCCTCGGCGCGAGGCGCTCATCGTACGCGGGATTCTCGCGCTCCACTCGGGATCGCTGGAGAGCCGGCAGCTCGTCGAGCAGGCGGTGCGCCGATATCCCGGCGACCACGAGGCCCGGGCAGCTCTCGGAGAGGTGTACTTCCATCTCGGTCCGCAGCTCCTGATCAACCCGCTGACCACCGATAGCGTATTCGAGAAGGCGGTGGAACTCGACCCCTCCATCGCTCCGGATTACCAGCATCTGATCGACAACGCCTTCGGGCTTCACGCGAGCGCCGCCCGGGCGAGCTCCTTCGTCGCCGCGTACGAGAGCCTGGCCCCGAGATCCCGGGAGGCACCCCTCTATCGACTGGGATTCCGGTTGGCGTTCGGAGATCCGGACGACGGGCGCGCGGCCCGGCAGGCAGTCGACACACTACCCGGAACATCCGCTCGCTTCATCGGGCGCAACCTTTTCTGGCATCCCAGCCTGGTCGCTCTCGCGGAGGGCATCTTCGTCTCGGTCTCTCCATCGGACCCCGGCCGTGCCCTGGGGCTGGCAGGCATACGCTTCGGGCGCGGACGTATCGACAGCGCGTTCGAGGAATTATCGAAGCCGGAAGTCCCGCAGGAACGGGGGCTCGCGCTGTCTTATCTCGCGTCCGCCTGGGAAATGCCCGTTCCCGACCGTCACGTCGATCGGGTTCTGGCACGGGTCGATCTCGCGAGGGCGCCACCCGAGGTTGCGTTCTTCGTCGGCGCATTCGGTGTCGACCGGCGTTCCCGACGCGATGTCGCTGCTGCACGCGAGCGCCTCGGCAGTCTGGCGGACAGCCTGCGGGCCGCGGGCGATCCTTATCGGGCGGATTTCGCCGCCGGCGCGGAGAAGGCGCTCGCGGGTTACGAACGGTGGCGTCTCGACGGCCAGGCGCGTGAGGCGCTGGGCACGCTGATCCTGGCTCAGCGCGAGGCGACCGGGTATCTGGACGCCTCTCTGCTGGCGAACTCCGCGATCCGGCGATGGATCGCCCGGCTGGCTGGGGATCTCGGGGATCTGCCGACGGCGGAACGCTACCTGCGCTCGTTCTACGGGCTTCGCGAGCCGTTCGCCGCTTCGGCGGACCTCGAGCTGGCGCGGGTCCTCGACCGTCAGGGGGACCTGGCGGAGGCGGAGAGCCGGTACGCGCGCTTCCTCGAGGCCTGGAGCGAGTCGGATCCCGCGTTCGCGAGCCAGCTCGAGGAGGTCCGAAACCGGCTCGCCGCGATCCGCGCTCAGCGCGGCGGTAGCGACTGACCAACTCAGGGACCCCCACCGTTTGAACCACGTTTGTGGATCGCGTATAGTCGGTTAGAGAGAGACGCCGACCCCGAACCCCACCCGCCGGGAGGCTCGCCATGGCCGCCGAACAGAACTACGAGGACGATCCGATCATCGCCGAACTGGGTATCTCGCAGGACGCTCGCCCCGTGATCCCTCCTGTCGACATCGTGCACGGCCATTTCCAGGTTGTGGGATCCGACTTCCGTCTGTATCACAAATATTTCGGCATGTACATGCAGACGAAGCAGAGCCGGATCAAGCGGAAAGAAGTCTTGAAGGGCCGTTCCAAGCTTCATCTACGAGCAGATGGCAATTACGAGGGAGAGGTCATCATCGGGTACACCAGCCTCGCCGGGGTCGGAGAAGGTACCATCGAAGCGTCGGCGCCCCAGGCGCTCTACGCGGCGTACGCCTATCCCAAGACGACTCCCTGGCACGAGTAGCGACCGACCGGCTAGGTCTCCGAAGCCGGCGACTCTCGTGTTCGGGGATGCGGAGGCCGTTTCCCACCTGCTCGAGCGCGGCTTGTTCCCCGCAACTGCGGGGCACTCCGCTCGTGTCCGTGTCGGCCGGCTTCCGGGACGGAACTTCCTCTATCGAATCGAGTTCGACGGCGGCGCGCCTCTCCTGCTGAAGCGGGCTGTCGACGCCGAGACCCGGAGGGGACTCGAGCGCGAGGCGGCGGCGTACGACGCGCTTGCCGGCTCTCCCGGCCCAGGTCCTTCCTTCGTCCCCCGCAAGCTCGATTACGATTCGGGGTCCTCCACCCTGGTCCTCGAGTTCTTCCCGCAGCATCGATCGTTGGATGCGGAGCAGGGCGGAGGTGTAGAGCTGGACGCTGGTCTCGCGGGCGAGCTCGGTAGGATTCTGGCTCGGCTCCATCGCCTCGCCCCTCCGGCCGGGGATTCGACCCCGCCGTGGATCGTCACCCTCGTCCATCCTCCGTTGGGGATCCTGCGAGAAGCGACACAGGGCCATCTCGACCTCATCCGGCACGTTCAGCGCTCCACGACGTGGTCGGAGGCGCTGAACAAGCTCGCCGGCGAGTGGGAGCCCCGGGCGTTCGTGCATGGCGATCTGCGGTTCTCCAACATCCTTTCCCCCGATCCCCGGCACGACGGATCCGCGTTGGCGCTGATCGATTGGGAGCTGTCGGGCCCCGGGGATCCTGCCTGGGACATCGGCTGGGTGATCGCCGGGATCCTCGCCAATCGCGCTCACGACCTGTCGGCGGCGTTCCCGCTCGTGCGGGCCTGCTGGGTGGGATACACCGAAGGAGCAGGAGATACGTCGACACGTGTCCTGCTCGAGCGGACGATCCGCTGGTCCGCCGCCGCCGCTCTGCAGCTGGCTCACGAAGAGGCAAGAATGCCGCGACCGGATGACACGCTCGCAGCCATGCTGATCGAAGTGGGACGATCGCTGCTGGAGCGGACCGCCGTCTGGATCGAGCGCGTCTTCTGGGAGGACCCCGGATGATCCCGGACGCGCGGTCGCTAACGAGGGAGGTTCTCATGCGGTGCGTCGTCGATCCGCCCGTCGGGTTCGAGTGGTTCGGCCGGAGGATCGACGTCGACGGGGATCCGGCGGACGACCCGCGAGAAGCCTTCCTCCGCTCTCTCGCCCTCCACCTGTACCTTCACGTCTACTGCCAGGGGAACGCCGTAGAACGACTCCCTACTGCTCGGCCGTGTGGTGTCGGAGAAGTCCGTGCTCTCCTCACGGCGCACTCGTTCGCCAACCCGGAGCGCACCCGCTGGGACACCGGATGGACGTTCGTGGGCAGCTCGCGTGACTCGTACCTGGTCCGCCGGGAGGGGATCGACTTCTCGGTCCCCACGGACGGCATCCGTCCCGTCCGGGACGACACCCTTCGGGCGGGCCGCGAGGTCCAGGTGCTCGTCCCGGCGGACCGCTGGTCGCGGTCCCCGGGGTTCATGCTCTTCGACGGGAGGGATCTCCTGCCGCCACGCTCCGAAGGCGACCGACGAACCCGGCTGTATCTCGACATGGACGAGGAAGGCGCCCGGTGGGTCATCGGGCTCTGCGGGCGATTCAACCACGAGGGACTGCCGTTCGGCCTCAAGGTGGCCGGTCATCCCGCTGAGTACGACCGCTGCGACACGGTCGTCCTGTTCGTGGCGCGCGACGACTATCCCGTCGCGAGCCGGATCATGGTCGAGGCGGCGATCGGCGCCCCACCCAGACCTCGCCCCGGCGTCCCCGCGTTCACCAGGAGATTGGCGGCAGGTGTGTCGGTCGCCGACGATCCCGCCACCGGTGAGAGCTTCGGCGAGTCCCGGTGTCGCCTCCTCGCCGGGGGGATCCTGCGCGGCCACGATGCGGGAGCCGACACGATCGAATCGCGGATGGATGAGGTCGAAGCCTGCTTTCTCGACGAGGGCCTGACCCTCGATCGCCCTCATCTCGAGTCCGGGTCGGTGGAATACGAGATCGGCCCGTGGGCCCTCTGGCCGACAAACGGACCCGCGCCTGGACCCAGCTCCGTTCGACCGTGAGTCCGACAAGGTTCCGCCGCTACGCTTCCGCGCGACGCAGGCGGGGTCACCGTCACCTTCGTAACGATGATCGCCGCCCGCACCACCCGTTTCAGGAACGATGTTCCGTTCGCTACGGCGTTCCGCAGGTCTGCATGCTGATCGCAGGAGCGGGAGGCGCCGCGGCGGCCGTGGTGAAGTCGGTCAGGACCAATGGGCCGTCGATGAGGATGCCGACGCCTTCGCCGAAGTCCTTGACGTCCCCCTTCTCCTTCTTCCCGCTGACGAGGCTGAACTCCTGCAACCGGACGGTATCCGTGTAGGGGCCGCCGAAGATCTCATCGTTTATTATCCCCGACGAGACAATCTTCGCTCCGTCGACGGCGATCAGCGGGGCGTCTTCCTGAAGGAATGACGTTCCCGGCCGAAGATTCTCCTCCCGGGGCATGAAGATCCCGGCGTGGTTCACGTCCGGATCGTCCTCTGCGCACCAGGCACCTTCATTGCCCACGACGGTATACGTTCCGACGGGATCCTCTACGATGTCGTCGACGGACTCGCCGCGATAGCAGACGTCCCCGTCCTCGTTCTCGGAGAAATAGTTCCACGAGATCTCGTTCAGCAGCAGTGGGCCGCCCTCTTCCTCCTGCGCCCATTCCCGCTCCTCCAGAATGGCCGCGCGGATTCCGTCGATGCTCCTGGTCAGGGGCAGAACGGTCAGGAGCGCTTTGACGGCGAGCCCCTCTTCCTCGCCCTCGAGAGTCCACTGGTAGCCCACGGTGATCGGGAAGTACGGGTTTGTGGACACCAGCGGGTTTGGAAAATTCGCCGCCGTCGGCGCGCACGCTGCCAGATGGTCGAGCTTCTTCTCCGAGCCCGCGAACGTGATCGGGTCGTTAACCCCCTCGAGCTCCTCGAGGGCGGTGGTCGGCGTTTCGTTGCACCCCTGCATCAGGGAGAGCCCCGCGATCAGCGCAAGGCTCAAGACTCCGGCTCGGATCATTGGAAGGCTCCCTTCTCTGACGTTCCACGCCCTGGTTCTCTCTCCATGGAACAAACCAATGGGCGGAGATGTGGCAGAGGTCGGTCATGTGGCCACTCGCAATTCACGGATATCGTGGCCCTTGGCATCACGGCGGAACGGATTAACTCCCCACTACTCTTGGGTTTAACGATTGCGAGAAGGCGAAGTCTCTTTTTCCGTTCCACACAGCCGCGCGCGATCAGCGGGTATCCATAAAAACGCGTTCATCGTATACTTGTAAGATGGCTCGACTTTGATGGTCATGAGGATTCCCCTCTCCGCGATCGGGATCGTCTTCCTCGCGTGCGCATCGGCGCAGGTACGCATTCCCTACAATGCCAGCGCCCCGTCCGTGATTCCGGACGGTGTTCTCGGCCGGATCGATTCTGACGGGGCGACAACGCTGTACATGGAAGGATTGGATTTGAAGATCGCCGTGCAGAATCAACGATCGTACGAGCGCGTATCGACATTGCGGTTTGGCCTCGTGCCTTTTTTTCCCATCATCCTACCTACGGTTGAGCACGAGGTTAGACCAGTCGAGACCGAAGAGCCGTCCCAGCTCGTCATTTTCTTCAGCTTCGACCCTCGGGAGGCGGGGAACCACTTCAATCCCGACAGTGTCATGGTGGATCCCGATGACGGTATCGTTCAATCGATGGAGTCATTCAAAGGCCCCGCTGACGGTGCGTGCGCTGGTGCGTGGGCAGGATCGGAATCGAGTCGGGATTTCGAGCTGCCTCGTGGGCAGACGACTTGCTTCGTCCTCCAGTTTCCGATGCAGTACTCACCGTATGCCCATTTTGGATTGCATCTGTCCGGGCTGAGCAGGCTCGGCGAACCGACATCCCCCGTCGACCTTCGTTTCATCGAGTTCAAGGGACACGCCGCGGATTGATCCGTTGTCGCTGCGTCGTCGTCAAGATTGATTATGGTGGGCGGCACAGCACGCGAACTGTGACCTCCTGCATGTCAGGCGTCCGCGTAGCCCAGCGGATCCGGTATCGATTCGCGCCGGAAGGCCGACGAGCGATCAACTAGCGGGAAGGAGGCACGGAGTCATGCCCCGGGACACGGTCGGAAAGAGCGCGCTCGAGCGGTTTCTGACCCTATTCACCGATGTGAAGACGGGCGAGGGACCACTGACCCTGCTCATGTCCTTGAACGTCTTCCTGCTCCTGACCAGCTACTATCTCATCCGGCCGACCCGGGAAGCGCTCATCCTCTCGAGTCCCGGTGGCGCCGAGGCCAAAAGCTATCTGGCGGGCGGGATGGCGATCCTTCTCTTCTTCCTCGTCGGGGGCTACGCAAAGCTCGTCTCGCGGTATGAGCGGACGCGGCTGATCACGGTCGTTACGGGGATCTTCATCGGGTGCCTGGTCGCGTTCTGGGCCCTAGGAACGGCCGGCGTGCCCTATCTGGGGTACGCCTTCTTCCTCTGGGTGGGCATCTTCAGCGTGATGGTCGTGGCCCAGTTCTGGTCGTACGCCAACGACGTCTACACCAACGAATCGGGCAAGCGCCTCTTCCCGCTCGTCGCGTTCGGTGGCTCGCTCGGGGCCTTCGCCGGCTCCTGGATCGCCGACCGTCTACTCGACTACTTCAGCGTGATGGAATTGCTGCTCTGGAGCGCCGCGCTCCTGGCGGGGTGCATCGCGCTCACCAACGTGATCAGTCGCAAGGTGTGGGGAAAGGCGGCCATGGAGGCGCGCCAGCGCGAGCTGACCGCCAGAGTCCAGGCCAGACGCGAGTCCGCCGGGAGCGAGGAAACCAAAGAGAGTCACGGGTTCGACCTGCTACTGCGCCACAAATACGTGGGATCGATCGCCCTCCTCGTGCTGGTCCTGAACCTGGTCAACACCAACGGCGAGTACATCCTGGGCAGCCTGGTCGAGGACTTCGGGATCACGGAGATGCAGGAAGCCGTGGACCTCGCCACAGCGACGAGCGCCCCGCTGATGTTCGAGAATCGCGTGCTGGGTGACCCCGGCGCGGCCGAGAACCAGGCCCAGTACCGGAGCTCGGTGATCGCGAACTTCTACGCCGGCTTCTTGACGTGGATGAATCTGCTCGGGATGGCGCTCCAACTCTTCGTCGTCGGGCGGCTCGTCAAGTACGGCGGGATCAAGGCGGGCTTGCTCTGGCTCCCCGTCATCGCTCTCGGCACCTACGCCCTGGTCTTCTTTCTCCCCGTCATCCGGTACATCCGGATCGGGAAGACCTTCGAGAACGCGTCCGACTATTCCGTCAACAAGACGACTCTCCAGATGCTGTTCCTCCCCACGTCGCGGGACATCAAGTACAAGGCCAAGCAAGTCGTGGACAGCTTCTTCCAGCGGATCGGGGACGTCTTCTCGGCGAGCCTGGTCTTCCTCGGCACCGTGATCTTCTCCTTCGGTCCCAGAGGATTCGCCGCGCTGAACCTGGGCTTCATCGTGGCCTGGTTGGGGCTGGTCCTCCTGATCGTCCGCGAGCACCGCGCGATCGAAGCCGGCCGTCGACCCGAGATCACGGAAGAGCCCGAGGCGGCGACCGTAGGCTGAGGGCCGCCCACCGGGACGTGTCGATCGGGATCACCGGCCCGTGAAATACGGTGCTGCCTTCATGTTGGACCTTTTCCTTGGGAAGGCCGAGAGTCGTGCGCTAGACCGGCCGGTCGCCCCTGATCGTTACCCGGTATCCGGACCGCGTCTGCGGCCAGTAGTCCCAGATCGCTTGGTGTTGAACGCAGCGATTGTCCCAGAAGGCGATCGAATTGCGGCCCCACCGGAACCGCAATTGGAACTCCGGTCGCCGGATGTGTTCGAACAGGAAGCGCAGGAGCGCATCGCTCTCCGCCTTCTCCAGCCCGACGATCTCCGTCGTGAACATCTCATTGACGAACAGGCCTTCGCGGCCGCTCTCCGGGTGTGTCCGAATGACCGGGTGCTCCGCTCGCGGGTAATCGCGGCCGCCGTCGTCGCGACCGATGCGGGCGTTGACGCTGCGGTAGTACGGCGCGCCATCATGGATGGCCGTAGGGCCCTTTAGAAACGTCTGCACGACAGGCGACAGCGCATCGTAGGCGGCGTACATGCTGGCAAAGAGCGTGTCGCCGCCGGTCTCCGGCAGCGTATGGATGCGCAGGATCGACCCCATCGGCGGCTCCGGGTCGCAGGAAACGTCCGAGTGCCAGGTCTCGCCCGCCACGCGCTTCGACAACTCGTCGGCGTGGATGATCATCACTTCCGGGTGACCCTCCACTCCGGGGTCGTTGGGATGGACGACCAGCTCCCCGAACCACGCGCCCAGGGCCACCTGGGACTCCATGGAGATGTCCTGGTTTCGGAAAAAGACCACGCCGTGCTTGATCAGAGCACCGTGTATCATGCGCAGGTCGTCGTCATCCACCGCGCCGAGGTCCACGCCCTCGATCTCTGCACCCAACACGGGTGTGACCCTGCGCATCCTGATCCCCGTTCGAGTCATGCACGAACGATAGCGCGGCGCGGGTCGGATGGAAAAGCAAGACCAGGCAGCAGGGTGGTGGGCGGCACAGGACTCGAACCAGCCGCTGGTTGCGCGAGGGACGGAGGCGACGAGACGCCTGGCCCAAGGCAGAAACGGGCGAGCTAGAGCGTCTGAGCTACTCGATCAGGCGCTCGACCCGCTGGCGGTCCTCTTCGGTCCGTTGCGAAAGCGTGTCGAGCAGGACTTTGAACTCCGGGTCCGAGAGCACGGGGGCCATTACCGGGTCCTTCCGGAGGAATCCGGCCCCTCCCCGACCGCCAAGCTCGATGTACTCGCGGAGTCGCGCGGTGGCCAGTTCCACGTCACCCCGCGCGGCCGCAAGAGATAGGAGCAAGTAGGCTCTGTCGTGGGTCCGGGGGAAGCTCCCGACAGACTCCTCTGCTCGCCGGACGATCTCCCACGCCCCGGCCGAATCGCCGGAGAGGAATCGGACCCGGACCAGGTAGGGCGTCCAATCGACCGCCTCCTCCCAGGGCCGTTCCCCGAAGCTTGAATCGAACGCGGTCCGCGCGCGGTGGACTTCGCCCCCCCACAGATGGACGACCCCGGTCACAATCCCCTCCCAAGGGTTTGCTCCCCGCGCGTTCATCGAGTCCAGGACCGCGGAAGCGTCGGCGTAGCGGCCCTGTTCGAGCCGCAGAAACACACGCTCGATCCAGGCCTGGCTGTTCACGGGATCGATCTCCAGCGCCCGGGCCTGCGCCTCGTCCGCCCGCTCCTGGAGCCCGAGCCGAAAGTATATCATCCCCAAGAAGGCCCAGATCTCGGCGTTCATCGGATCGAGCGCCCGTGCGCGCAGATACCAGCGGGCAGACTCTACCAGATCGCCATGGACATATTCCAGGAAGGCGAGAGGCTGGATGAGCAGCGGGTCCCCCGGGTTCGCCGGCAACGCGGCCCGGATCGCCGCAATGGCCTCGGCCGGATCCTCTCCGGTCAGCCAGGCGCGGTAGGCGCCGTACGTCGCCTTCCGCGTCGGCTCCGCGACCAGGTCGATGGCCCGGTCGAAGGCGGCCCGGCTCGAGTCCGCCCACGTGGGGCCGCGATAGGTAGCGGCCCAGCGATAGTTGACGCCCAGCCGGAACCATGCCGCGGCGAACCTGGGGTCTCGCGTCACGGCCTCCTCCAGCAACTCGATCTCCTTTTCCGTCTCCTCCCGCACGAAAAACCCCGAGTTCTCGATCGATCGGAGGAACAGATCGTAGGCGATCGGATCGTCGGTCATGCCGGCCATGATCCGCTGCCGCTCCCGCTCCGTGAACGACGAGCGCAGCTCCTCCGCGATTGACTCGGCGATCTCGACCTGGAGCCCGAGCGTGTTCTCCAACGAGCGCTCGTAGCGCTGGGTCCAGACATGCTCGTCGGTCCGGGCGTCGATCAGCTGGACGACGATCGCGACCTGCTCTCCGGCCCGACGGGTGCTTCCTTCAAGGAGGTACCGGACCCCCAGCTGCTCGGCGATCTCTCGCGCCGAGGTGCCCGATCCCGCGAACTTCGAGGCGCTGGTCCGGCTGACGACCCGGAGGCCCGGTACCTTGGAGAGCGCTGAGGTGATCTCCTCGGTCATCGCCCCGGCGAGATAGGCATCTTCCGGCGCCGGGCTCAGGTTCTCCAGCGGCAGGACCGCGATCCCGCGTTCGGAGGCGGAGTCCGGCACCACGGCAATCCGCCCTCCGCCCGTCTCGGGCGGGGGCGAGGAAGGACCCCGCGTCAGCGCGAAGAGGCCGACTACCCCTACGACGAGCAGGCCGGCACCCAGGACCGTTGCGACCCGAGGGTGGCGGCGCAGGCCTCCAGCCGCAGTCTCCTGGCTGCCTTCCCGAGCCAGCGCGAGCAGAGGCCAGCGATCGGGGACCCCCGCCAACGGTCGAGTGCCACGCTCCTCGAAGCGGAAGCCCCCGCCCTGGACGAGATCCCGGACCGTCCCCGTCAAAAGGATCTCGCCCGGATTCGCCGCGTCCATCACACGCGCCGCAATGTGGACCGCGATCCCGCCCACGTCGCCATCGTCCGCCCACTCGATTTCGCCGGTATGGATGCCCGATCGTGTTTCGATTCCGAGCGATCGACCGGCCTCCCGCATCGCCTCCGCGCAGCGGATCGCCGGTCCGGGATCCTCGAAGACGACGAGGAAACCGTCGCCTGTGGTCGTCACCTCGCGACCGTCCGATGCCTCGATCTGCTCGCGCGCGGTCCGGCGATGGTCCTCCAGGAGCTCGCTCCACCGGCGGTCTCCCATCCGGGCAAGGCGCTCGGTCGATCCCACAATGTCGGTGAAGAGAACGGTTGCCAGCTTGCGAGATGCCATCGGACCCCGATCGCCTTTCCGGGCCACAGCCGGCGGACGTGGGGGGAATTACTCGTTTCCGGGTAGGGCGATCCCGGATTCCCATCATATCACACTTTTCCGCGTGGACAGGACATTGAAGGATCTCACGCGAAAGGAGTCCTTAGCCACCCTCGGTCCGGATCACGAGCCTACCCGAACGCACGTCGATGGCGTATCGATCTGTATCCGGAGGGGTGAATCCATCTCGACGGACAGAAGCGGTGTGAAATCGGGAAGTGGTTCCGCTTCTCAGAGAAAAGCCGGGAATCTTGGCATAATATGGTGGGCGGCACAGGACTCGAACCTGTGACCTCCTGCATGTCAAGCAGGCACTCTAACCAGCTGAGCTAGCCGCCCACGGGGCCGTGCGGAAGGACGGGGAAAATACTCTCACTGCCAGGCCGGAACAACTGCCGCCCGGCCGACCCGCTTCCTGCATCCCTCTAGACCAGTTGCGCAGAATCCGATAGGATTCGCGCCCATGAGCGCCGGACGCGAACGCTGGGGGACCCGGATCGGACTGATCCTCGCCATGGCGGGGAACGCCGTCGGCCTCGGGAACTTCCTCCGCTTCCCCGTGCAAGCCGCGAACAACGGGGGCGGCGCGTTTCTGATTCCCTACTTCGTTTCGCTCGTCCTCCTCGGCATCCCCCTCATGTGGGTCGAGTGGTCG
>JAICNR010000226.1 GCA_025931135.1 Gemmatimonadota bacterium
CGCGCTGCACGAAGACAGCAAAAAATGAGGATCGGACGGGGCTTCGAGTCTGTTTCTCCTTCGGAGACTCGACCGGTTCCGGCTTCGCGCGGCCGCTCTCGCGGTCGGCGACTCCTCTCATGGGGTTGACGTCCCTTTCAGAGGTCGTACCGGCGAACCGTAGCGCGGGCATCGGTTTCGCGCTCCCCCTCCGCCGTCAGCCACCGAAGTGGCCCCGGCCATGGGGTCTTCCCTGCTCGCCGGAGGCGCGTGGATGTCGAAGACGTCCGCGCACCGCCTCTCCGAGGGTTGGCCTCCCCTGCAGAGTATTACCGGGCCGGCTTGCCGACGCCCTCTCGGGCGCGGCGCCTCCCTGGAGTTCCTGCCCCTTCAGCGCATGCAGATGCGGGAGCCCACTCACCCGGGATTTGCCTCGTCCCGGTTCGGGTGCGGCTGCAGGGTTTCTCACCCTCTTGCCGCGTTACGTCTCCCGCGTCCTTCCGACCGTTTAAGGCCGGTGACGCTCATGGGGTTTTCCCCTTCGAAGCTTCTCCCTCCGGACGGAGCCGTGGCGCCTCTCGGCACCCGCTGCCCTCCTGCCGTTGTCGGCACTCGGCGTACGCAACCGAAGCTACGTACCACCGTTGGCAGACCCGACTTCAGGGCCTTGCTCCCCGCCGGAGTCCGTCACGATCGCACGGGGATTAGCCGTGCGGCCGCTCGATGCTCCCCTGGGGTTCTGTCGCTCTAGGGCATTCCTCGAAAACGTTGCCCCCGGCTTCCCGGCGGCTCCCCTCTCAGGCTTCTTCGCGATTCGGCTTTCGCCGAGGCGACCGGCCTCCCAGGGTCTCGATCCGCTCTCGCGGTGCTGCGCTCCTCAGTCCGAAGATTGGTCGGAGCTGCAACCCTTCTGCGATTTTCGCACCTCGTTTCCCTTCCGCGCGCTTCGAGCTGAGGCGTCCCGGGCTCGCGCCGAACGGTTCCGGTAACATCGCTGTCCCGGAGCTCCGTTCCATGGGACGTCCGTGAGCTCTCCCGGAGGGCTCGCGGATGGAATGTCGGTGCCAGACTCGGGCCGTCATCCGACCCTCGACGCCAGTATACGGGCCCTTCCCTGAGGTGTCAAACCATTGCGACAAAAAGAGTTACACGATCGCTTGCGGGATGGCGCAAGGTGCTGAAGCGGGGCGGCTTGGAGTCCGCGAGCTAAACCCGCGGGTCAACTGATCGGCCCAACTCGGGTGCGTTCAGCCGTTTGTAAGACTGCCAACATTGCGGACACGTCGGCTCCACACGAGAGACTTCATTCTCCACGAATTGTCCCCCGATTATCCACAGGTAATTCACAGCCTAGAGCAGGTTCGCCGCGTACTCGGCGAGCTTCGACCGCTCGCCCTTCCTCAGCTCGACGTGCGCGGCGAGCGGCACGGTGCGGAAGTGGCTCACCACGTGGTTGAAGCCGTTCGTGGAGGAGTCGATGTACGGGGTGTCGATCTGCCAGGGGTCCCCGGTCAGGACGAGCTTCGTGTTCTCGCCCACGCGCGTCAGGATCGTCTTGACCTCGAGGGGCGTCAGGTTCTGCGCCTCGTCGACCAGCATGAACTGCTGGGGGATCGAGCGGCCGCGAATGTGGGTCAGGGGCTCGACGGCGAGGGCGCCGCGCGATACCAGGTCGTCGACCGTGCGGGTGCCGTTCCCCGCCGGCCGTCCGTCCAGGAGGAGCGCGAGGTTGTCGTAGATCGGCTGCATCCAGGGGTTCAGCTTCTCTTCGACCGAGCCCGGCAAGTAGCCGATGTCCTTGCCCATGGGGAACGTGGGTCGGGAGATGAGGAGATGGCGGTAGGTCGTCCGGCTCAGCACCTGCTCGAGCCCCGCCGCCAGCGCGAGGAGCGTCTTCCCCGTCCCCGCCTTTCCCATGATCGTCACCAGGACGACCGTCGGATCGAGGAGCGCGTCCAGCGCGAAGTACTGCTCCTTGTTCCTTGGGCGGATCCCCTGGACGCCCTCGGCGACGTCGATCAGCGCCTTGAGCCGCCCGCCGACCGGGTCGATCCGCGCGAGCGCGGTGTTCGCCCCGTCCCCGCGGTCC
>JAICNR010000082.1 GCA_025931135.1 Gemmatimonadota bacterium
CGAATCGAGTTGACCAGCGACGACGTGATTCATTCCTTCTTCCTGCCGGATTTCCGCGTGAAGCAGGACGCGGTTCCGGGCATGACGATCGGCGTGTGGTTCGAGCCGACGACAGCGGGAGAGTACGAGCTCGCCTGCGCGGAGCTCTGCGGGCTCGGGCACTACAGCATGAACGCCTCGGTCACGGTCCACGAGGCGGAGGCGTTCGAAACGTGGGTGTCCGAGGAAGGGGTCCAGGCGCCGGCCGTCGAGACCCCGGCACCGGCGGACACCTCGACGGCGGACGTGGAGGCGGCGAGCGCAGCATCGCCGCCTGCGCACGAGGACCATTCCTCGCATCAACCGGCCAGCGAAGGAAAGGAGCGGGCATGAGCACGGTGCCAATCGAAGTCGGCCACCCGTCGGTTCAGCACTGGGCGGAGCCCGGCCATGCGGACGACCGGTCGTTTCTACGGAAGTACGTCTTCTCGACCGATCACAAGGTGATCGGTTGCCAGTTCCTGTTCATGAGCCTGTTCTTCCTGCTGGTGGGCGGGGCGCTGGCGATGTTCATCCGCTGGCAACTGGGCTGGCCGGGCACCCCTGTCCCGGGAGGCGCCTTCCTCGGCGAGGCGAAAGCGCCGGGCGGGATCATCCTCCCCGAGTTCTACAACAGCCTCGTAACGATGCACGGCACCTTCATGATCTTCTTCGCGATCATGCCGCTGCTCGTTGGCGTGTTCGGCAACTGGCTGATCCCGCTCCACGTGGGAGCCGCCGATATGGCGTTCCCGCGCTTGAACATGGCCTCGTTCTGGACGGCGGTTCCGGCAGGTCTGATCATGCTGGCAAGCTTCTTCGTGACGGGAGGGGCGTCGGCCGCGGGCTGGACCTCCTACGCGCCGCTATCGGCGGTCCCGGAGTACAGCGGCGTGTACATGGGCCAGAAGCTCTGGTGCATCAGCCTCATCGTGCTCGGTTTCGCGTCCTTGATGGGCGCCGTGAACTATATCACCACGATCGTCAACATGCGGGCGCCCGGGATGACGTGGATGCGCCTGCCGCTTCCGATCTGGGCGCTGTTCATCACCGCGATCCTGGTCCTGCTGGCGATCCCGGTCCTGACGGGTGCGCTCATCATGCTGCTGTTCGATCAGACCATCGGGACGACATTCTTCCTTCCGCCGGACGGTGGGCAGCCGCTCATGTGGCAGCATCTGTTCTGGTACTTCGGTCACCCGGAGGTCTACATCCTGATCCTGCCGGCGATGGGGATCGCCTCGGAGGTTCTCTCGAACGGCTCGCGGAAGCCGATCTTCGGCTACCGCTTCATGGTCTACGCGATCGTGGCCATCGCGTTCCTCGGCTGGATCGTGTGGGGACACCACATGTTCCAGAGCGGGATGAATCCGTACCTGGGGGCCACGTTCATGACCTCCACGATGATCATCGCCGTTCCTTCGGCCATCAAGGTGTTCAACTGGCTGGGGACACTGTATCGGGGCAACATCCACTTCCACACCCCGATGCTGAACGCCATCGCCTTCGTGGCGATGTTCGTGATCGGCGGACTGTCCGGAGTGTTCATGGCCTCCACGCCCGTCGACATCTACATCCACGACACGTACTTCATCGTGGCGCACATCCACTACGTGCTGTTCGGCGGCAGCCTGTTCGCGATCTTCGCGGGGATCTACTTCTGGTATCCGAAGTTCTTCGGGCGGATGATGAACCCGGTTCTCGGCAAGATTCACTTCGTGCTCACCTTCGTGTTCTACAACCTGGTGTTCTTCCCGATGCACAACCTGGGACTCGACGGGATGATGCGGCGGATTTACGACCCGAATCAGTACGAGTTCCTGCAGCCGCTGCAGCCCATGAACACGCTGATCTCGGTGTCGGCGCTCCTGCTCGGTGCCGCTCAGCTGATCTTCATGTTCAACTTCCTGTGGTCCCTGCGCCGCGGGAAGAAGGCGCCGTCCAATCCCTGGAACGCGAACTCGCTCGAGTGGACGCTGCCGTCGCCTCCGCCCCACGGCAACTTCGCCACCATGCCGACGGTCTACCGGGGCCCTTACGAGTACAGCTCTCCGGGCCGTGACGTGGACTACTGGCCGCAGAGCGAGCCCCCCGACGGGCGGCGCGGCGGCGGACGGGAAGGGGTGCGCGCATGAGCCACGCAGCGGCGTTGAGCACATCTCGGCCCATGGAAGGGATGAAGGTCTACAACCTGAAGCTCGGGATGTGGGTGTTCCTCCTGTCCGAGGTGATGTTCTTCTCGAGCCTGATCGGGGCGTACATCATCCTCCGCTTCGCGCACCCCGAGCAGTGGGCGGAGCCGAACCACGTGCTGAACGTCCCGCTGACGGGTTTCAACACCTTCATGCTGATCTGCAGCTCGGTGACGATGGTCAAGGCGTTCGCGGCGATCGAGCACGGCGACCAGGCCGGACTCAGGAAGTGGCTGATCGCCACGATCATTCTCGGGGCCGCGTTCGTCGGCATCCAGGTGTACGAGTACATCAAGCTGGCGGGTCATGGGTTTGTTCCGGTGGCGGCGTCGTACGCGGCGGAGGGAGGGCCGCTGTACGGAACCACCTTCTACACCATGACCGGGTTCCACGGGGCACACGTCACCATCGGTGTCCTGGCTCTCATCTTCACGGCCGTGAAGGCGTTCCGCGGGAAGTACTCGGCGACGGATTATGGCGGGGTGGAGATCATGGGATTGTACTGGCACTTCGTCGATCTCGTTTGGATTATCCTGTTCACGATCGTCTACCTCATCTGATTCGGCGCGTGAAAACGGCCCATCTGCTGCGTTGCGCTCCTCGTGCCCTCCTGCGGCGTACAGTCGTACGCCTCGCGAGTTCACTCGTCGCGCGCCTCGGGTACCCGCCGCCGGTGGGTGCTGGACCGTTTTGACGCGCCTCCAGCGTTGAAAACCTTCAGGATCGGTAGAGGAGGAGGGAGTGATGGCTGAGGAGCACGCGCACGCGGTGGGGGCGAAGAAGCCGAACTACTACCTGGTGTGGCTGTACCTGCTGATCCTGACGATCGCGGAGGTGGGGGTGGCGTTCGTGTCCCATCTCCCCGATACCTGGCTGATCCTGATCCTGCTGTTCCTGGCGGTGTGGAAGGCCGCGCTGGTGGCGATGTACTACATGCACCTCAAGTTCGAGCCGCCGAGGCTGGTGGTCATGGTGCTCGCGCCGATCCCGCTCGCGATCCTGATCACGCTGACGGTGGTAATGATGGAGATTCGCTGACCTCATGGGACACGAGCTCATGACCGGGATGCTTTGGGCAGCCGCTATGATGGTCGGCGTCCCGCTCGCGATCGGGATCGGAGTCCTGGTCCTGGTGCTGCGGAGACGAGGCCGCGAAAACGAGCGGCTTCCCGACCGCGGGACCTGAGATCCCGTGCCGGGGTCCTCGCTGATCCCGTTCCACCGCGTCCTGATCACGGCGGCGATCGCGTTGTGCGCGGGAATGGCCTGGTGGATGTTCTCGATGCGCGGAAGCGGCGGCTCGACCCCGTATGCCGCTCTGGGCTGGATCTTCGCGATCCTCGCCGTCGTGCTTCTCGTTTACCTCTGGAATCTGCGCCGCGTGCTCGGCTACCGGAACCGGGACTGACAACCCGAGGCGTTCCCGGGGCGGGAGGCTAGAGCCGAGCCCTCATTCCTCGTGCCAGATGCGGCTGAAGTGGGTGAGCACCGCCGGATGGCGGTACCAGAGGTACGCGGCCATCGCCGCCGCGGCCAGTAGGTTCGCGATCGCTACTCCCCACACTCCTCCCAGCAGCGGCTCTCCCATCGCTAGCAGAAAGATCTGGAAGGCGGTCTCGAAGAAGACAAACAGAAAGACCAGCGCGATCCCCAGAGGCGGGATGCGCTCGATCTCGCTGACCAGGAACGAGGCGATGATCCCCACGCCGATGAACGCCGCGTGGTGGACGAGCGTGTAGGCGGCCACCATGCCCGGGTCGACCTGGCTGTGACTCGCCGCCGCGTCGGCCCCCTTGAACAGGACGGTCCCCAGCAGCGAGGGCGTCCAGAGGGGCACGTGTTGGATCGTGTCCAGCAGCAGGAACCACGCCGCCACGACGCCGGCCCCGATGATCCCCGTGATGAACCCCTCCATCAGGGTCGTCGGAACGGACAGAGGCGGCAGAGCCTGCCGGTCCGGGACACTGGGATCCACTCGCTCCTCCTTCATGCTCTCCGCACTCACTGCGCGCTCACATGTGGGCGCCGGGGCCGATCGTGCCGAACAGAAGCATCATCGAGAGGATGATCGCCGTCGCCACGACGAGCCCGCCCGCGAAGAGAGTCGTGAGGATGGGCTTGTCGAACTTCAGGTGCATGAAGAACATGGCCACCAGAGCGAACTTGGCCGATGACAGGACGAGCAGGATCGGGACGATCACCGAGTGGAGCAGCGGCACGTAGAAGACCGCGACTTCGAGCAACGTGAGGATCCCGAGGACGAGCGCGATCAGCCAGTACGTGCCCTTGCTGGCGTGCGCCCCGGCGTGTGCGGTTTCGTGCGTCGGATGCTCGGCCATGGCTCCCGCTATTGGATGAGGTACACGACCGTGAAGATCACGATCCAGACAACGTCGACGAAGTGCCAGTACAGCCCCGCGACCTCGACGTCCAGGCTTCGCTCCGGCCCCAACTGCCCCCGCAACGACATCACCAGGAGCGTGACCATCCAGATTACGCCGACCGTAACGTGCGCGCCGTGGAAGCCGGTGAGCACGAAGAAGGTAGCCCCGAACAGGTTCTGCTGCAGGGTCAGACCCTCATGGTAGAACTCCCGGAACTCGTACACCTGACCGGCGAGGAACAGACCGCCGAGGACGACGACGGCGCCCAGCCACATCCGCGCGCCGCGCCGGTTCCCGGTCTGCACGGCCTCCAGCGCCAGGACCATCGCCAAGCTCGACATGAGAAGCACGAAGGTGGAGACGGACGTCAGCGGGATGTTGAGGATCTCGCGCGGGGTGGGCCCGACGAGGCTCTTGCCCTCGTACGAGAGGTATGTCGCGATCAGCGACCCGAAGAACATGCACTCGGAGGCGATGAAGACCCACATCGCCATCTTGCGACTGGGTACGCCGAAGGTCGTAGCGTGGGCGTCCATCAGCTGCTCCCTCCCGACGGCGCGGGACCGAAGGTCGGGTGTCCGGTCCGCTCCAGAGGCTGGAACGCCCAGCGATAGACGCAGAACACGAGGACTGCCGCTCCGAACAGCACCATCCACAGGCCGACCAGCGCGCCGCCGCCGAGGAGCGCGAGGCCGAGTGCGGCGAGGATCGGCCACGAGGACGGCGACGGGAGGTCGATCCGCGTCGGGGGGTTATCCGGTTGCGCCGGCGTTCCCTGCGCCTTCGTGCGCGTCGAGATGTCCCGCGTCGGGCCGTACTTGTGGAGCCAGAAGGGACGCGCGCTGTTGACCGTCGGAACGACAGCGAAGTTGTACTCCGGCGGCGGCGAGCTGACCGTCCACTCCAGCGTGGCCGCGTCCCACGGATCGGCCGGAGCCTGCGTCTTCGAGGCGAGACTCCGTGCCGCATTGACGAAGAACACGAGCACCGAGACCGCGATCAGGAAGGCGCCGACCGTGGCGATCATGTTCCACCGTTCCCACCCCAGGTCGGTCGCGTACGTGTAGATCCGGCGGGGCATCCCGTCCAGCCCCAGGAAGTGCATCGGGAAGAAGGTGAGGTTCATCCCGACGACCATCAGCCAGAAGTGCAGCTTGCCGAGGCCCTCGCCGATCATCCTCCCGGTGACCTTGGGCCACCAGTAATAGATCCCCGCGAACAGGCCGAACACGGTCCCGCCGAAGAACACGTAGTGAAGATGCGCGACGACGAAGTACGAGTCGTGCTGCTGGATGTCCACGGGTGGCGAGGCGTGCATGATCCCCGACAGCCCACCGATGATGAACAGGCCGACCATCCCGACCGCGAAGTACAGGGGCGTCCGGAAGCGGATGTGGCCGCCCCAGAGAGTCGCGATCCAGTTGAAGATCTTCACCCCCGTCGGGATCGCGATCAACATCGTGGCAAGCGAGAACGCGGTATCCGCCACCGCCCCGAGCCCGGTCGTAAACATGTGGTGGCTCCAGACGCCGAACCCGAGGAATCCGATCAGGATCCCGGAGAAGATCATGAACGGCGCGCCGAACAGTGGCTTGCGCGCGAAGGTCGGCAGAACCTCCGAGACGACTCCGAAGGACGGCAGGATGAGGATGTAGACCTCCGGGTGTCCGAAGATCCAGAACAAATGCTGCCAGAGGATCGGGGTTCCACCGGCCGAGGGAATGTAGAAGTGCGTGCCGAAAAAGCGATCGAACATGAGGAAGATGAATGCCACCGTGATCGGGGGGAACGCGAGCAGCATCAGGACCTGGACGACCAGAGCCATCCACACGAACAGCGGCACGCGCATGAGCGACATGCCCGGCGCGCGCATGTTGAGGATCGTCACGGTGAAGTTCACCGCCGAGGCGATCGAGGCGATGCCCATGATCTGCACCGACAGCAGCCAGAAGTCGATCCCCATCCCGGGGTTGTACTGCTTGGAGGTCAGGTTCGCGTAACCGAACCAGCCGGCGTCGGGCGGGTCCCCTACGAAGAACGACAAGTTGAGCAAGACGCTACCGAAGAAGAACGTCCAGAAGCTGAACGCGTTGAGCCTGGGGAACGCCACGTCCCGGGCCCCGATCATCAGCGGGATCATGTAATTGAACAACGCCGCCGAGAGGGGCATAAGCACCAGGAACACCATCGTGGTCCCGTGCATCGTGAACAGCTGGTTGAACGTGTCGGCTCCTACGACGTCGGCGGTCGGCGAAGCCAGTTGAAGGCGAATGATCAGTGCCTCCACGCCGCCGACCACGAAGTAGAACAGGGCGCTCACCCCGTACAGGACGCCGATCCGCTTGTGATCCACCGTCGTCAGCCAGGAACGCAGACCACCCGCGTACAGGGGGGGATGAGCCGCGGTCGCGTGGGCGCTCATCGCAATCCCTCCAGGAATTCGACCAGATCCGCGATTCGCTGCTCGTCGAGGTTGAGGTCCGGCATCAGGGCCCCCGGTTTTACGCTGTCCGGGGACCGCAACCACGCCGCCATCATCTCCGGCGTATTGGGGATCATCGACGACGCCAGCGTCGTCCGGCTACCCACACTGGTCAGGTCGGGGCCGACTTTCCCCTGCGCGGGCGTGCCGGCGATCGTATGACACGCGGCGCAGCCGGAGATCAGAAACGTCATCACCCCGGCGGAATCCGGCGCGGCGGTGGCGCGCATCGCTGCGGACCACTGAGCGAAGCTGGCGGAGTCGTCGACGAAGAGCCGCATGCGCATGTTGGCATGCGACGTGCCGCAAAGCTCGGCGCACTGCCCGTGGTAGACGCCGGGCTCCGTCGGCGTAAACCAGAGGCGGTTCTCGCTGCCCGGATTCAGGTCGCGCTTGCCTCCGATCTGAGGGACCCAGAACGAGTGGATCACGTCCGCGGAAGTGAGAGTCAGCGAGGCCGTCCGCCCGACCGGGACGTGGAGCTCGTTCGCGGTGACGATCCCCAGCTCCGGATAGCGGAACTCCCACCACCACTGGTGACCGATCACCGTGATCTCGAGCGGGTCGCGGTCCGGCGGCGCGCCCTGGAGCAGGAAGATCGTCCGCACCGTGGGGATCGCGATGAAGAACAGGATCGCGGCCGGCAGGAGCGTCCAGCCGATCTCGAGGGCCGTGAAGCCATGGACCTGGTCGGGGACTTCGGAGTCGCCGCTCCGGCTCCGATAGCGGACGAGCGCGTAGATCAGGAGCAGCTCGACGACGACGAAGATCCCGGCGGTCCACCAGAACAGGTCGCCGTAGACGTCGAGCACCAGGACGCCGAAATCGGAGACCGGACGCAGCGTGCGCCAGTCGGGGGACTCCACGGCGGCGCAGCCGGCGATCGGCAGGAGCAGTGCCGCGAGGAGCGTCTTTGACAGGGTCGACCGTTCGCGGCTCACGGCTTCGGCAGTCTGAAGGCGGATCGAAACCAGCACTCGAAAACCCGCAGGAAGAGCGCTAGAGTACCGGGGCTGCCGGCCTCCGTCAAGGGAACCCGTGCCCGCTCCAGGGGTCTAAGAGTTGCCGCTGGTTTTCGCGGGACGGGAACGAGAGATTCCCGGTTCGGAAAGGCCCGGCGGTGGTTTCGAAGATCAGGAACGAGCTAGCCAGTAGAGACGAGAAGGAGAGACGATGAACGAGATGCATTTTTCACGAAGGTTCGTGCGCTCCGCGCTGCTGGTCGGCGCGATCGGCGCGGCGCTCTCGGCAGGCGCCGGCGTGGAGGTCGGTTTGGCGCAGGACTCCGATACGTTCGTCGTCGCCGTCCTGCCCTTCTCCTCGGCCGACGACAGCAAGTCGAAGGACCTCCAGGAGAACATGATCGAAGGGCTCGATCTGCTGGGGCCTTATACCCTGATCGCGCAGGACGAGGTCAACGAGTCGCTGGAGGACGCGGGCATCGAGCCCGGCCAGGACATCCCCGAGGCGAAGTCGCTCGAAGTCGGGCGCGCGCTGGGGGCGAAGATCCTGGCGCGGGGGACGCTGGCGCAGAACGGCGGCAACTGGGTCGCCGAGCCCGTCTTCGTCGAGGTCGCCACGCGCAACATGCAGCAGCTGGGATCGGTCGCGGCCGGCGACATCGACGATCTGGGCGAGCAGGTCGTGGAGTCGTTCAATTCCCGGAACCAGGCCGACAAGCACGTCATCTTCGGGATCGACTACGCCCGCTCGGAAGCTTATGAGCGCGCGCTGACGAACTTCCAGAAGGCGCTCGAATACGACGCGGACCTCGCAGCGGCCTATTACTACATGGGCGACACGTACCTGAAGATGGATTCCCTGAACGCCGCGCTGGCGGCGCTCGAGAAGGCGGTCGAGATCGACCCGGCCTACATCAACGCCTATCACTCGATCGGCCAGGCGTATCTCGAGAAGGGCGATACCACCCAAGCCAAGAACTTCTTCGAGCAGCTCGTCGCCCAGAAGCCCCAGGACTGCCAGATCCAGGTTGCCTACGGGTACGTGATGGCGAATCAGCTCCTCGAGGTGGACAAGGGCCTCGCGGCGTTCGAGCGGGCGCAGCAGCTGTGTCCGGACGACCCCCAGCCCTATCAGTATCTTGCCTACGCGCTCCCCGATACCCGGCGTGAGGAGAAGATCGAGAACTTCAAGCGCTATCTCGAGCTCTCGGAGGGGAAGGCCACAGACCCGGAGGCGCTCCAGTACCTGTTCGGCCTGTACTTCGCGGAGGAGCAGTACGAGGGTGCGAAGGAGACGATCGTCCAGGCTCTAGCCGCCGATCCCACCGACGCGAACCTCGAGCTCTATGCGGGGATCGTGGAGAGCAAGCTGGGGAATCACACGGCGGCGATCCAGCACTACGACAAGGCGATCGAGCTGAACTCCGAGCTCGAGAACGCCTATCTGTACCGCGCGCTGTCCCATCGGGAGACCGGCAACACGGCCGCGTACGCACGCGATCTGGAGCGCGCCGGTAAGGGGCGGTCGGGTGAGATCCTCGCCAACATGGCCCTGCGCGAGGCGCATTCCGCGCTCCAGGCCGGGCGTACGGGGGCGGCGCTCGAATCCCTCTCGCGCGCCGCGTCGCTGGGTGCAAACTCCTGCGCCGTGTCGTACTACCGCGGCGACGCCTACTATCGGATGGGCAAGGCGCTCGAGGGCGAGAACAACTCGGTCGGCCAAAATCAGCGCGCGCGGGAGATGTTCCAGGCATCGATCAACCACCTGCAGAACGCGTGCGGCGATTACAGCGGCTATGCCCAGGGGTTGATCGGGAACGCGAACCAGTATATCACGCGCGTCGACGCGATCATCATGAAGCTGAGCGGCTAGGCCTCTATCTGCGATCGCTCCTCCCGCGTTTGACACGCGGGGGGAGCGGCCGTACCTTCTTGCCCCTGCATCGTTTCGCTTACTTCCAGCTGCCATGGC
This sequence comes from Gemmatimonadota bacterium, assembly GCA_025931135.1. Taxonomy (GTDB): domain Bacteria; phylum Gemmatimonadota; class Gemmatimonadetes; order JACCXV01; family JAHWKZ01; genus JAICNR01. The sequence continues at coordinate 10,011 of JAICNR010000082.1, forward strand.
GCGGGGCGGTAGTTCAGTTGGTTTAGAACGCCGGCCTGTCACGTCGGAGGTCGCGGGTTCGAGTCCCGTCCGCCCCGCCATAATTTCTCTGAGAGGTGTGGACTCCCCTCGGATGACCACCTCGAACGCAGGTCCCGACCCATCCTCTTGAGCGACCGACGCGTCGCGGTGGCGGGAATCAGCCACAAGACCGCTCCACTGGAGCGGCGCGAGCGCTTCGCGCTCGACTCTCCGACCGCCACGCGGATGCTCGGTGAGCTGGGACCGGAAGCGTTCCTGCTCGTGACCTGCAACCGGACCGAGCTCTATGGCCTGCAGGACGCCGAGTCGCTGCGGGAGGCGCTGCTCGCCGCGGTGGACGGCGGCGACCCGGCCGACTTCTATCAGAAGCGAGGCGCCGAGGCGGTGGCACACCTCTTCGCCGTCGCCGCCGGCCTCGACTCGATGGTCATCGGCGAGCCTCAGATCCTGGGGCAGGTCAAGCGCGCCATGAGCCAGGCGCAAGGCGCCGGATCCCTGGGCCCCGTGCTGGGCGAGCTCGTCCGCCGCGCGATCGCGGTCGGCCGGCGCGCGCGACGCGAGACCGATCTCGGCCGCGGACTTCCTTCGATTCCTCGCGTGGCGACAGGCATGGCGCGCTTCGTTCTGGGAGACCTCGCGGACCGGCGGCTCCTCATCGTTGGAACCGGCAAGCTCGGCCACCTCACGGCGGGGCTCCTTCGCCGGTCGGGCGCCTCCGAGGTCGTGGTGACGAA
>JAICNR010000095.1 GCA_025931135.1 Gemmatimonadota bacterium
CACGCCGGAGCTCCAGCGCCCGGGAGTGGCACGCGTACGCGCGGTCGAAGTCGTACCGGTAGTAGTAGACGTTCCCGAGGTCGTTGTGGAGGTCCGCCGTGACCTGGGGCGCATCCGGCGGAACGACCTCGAGCCCGCGCTCGAACAGCGTCGCGGCGTCTTCCAGGCGGCCCCGGTACCAGGCGATCCGGCCCTGACAGTCGACCCCGCGCGCCTCCCAGGCGGGGCGCCCCTGTCTTCGACCGCGCTCTTCGAGCCGCCGGAACCAGACCTGGGCCTCGTCGAGGGAGCCGCGGTGGAGGAGTACGTTTCCCATGGTCTCCTCGAAGCGAGCCCCCTCTTCCGGCTCGAGCGCGCGATCGCTCTTCTCGATCGCCTCGGCGGCGCGCCTGAGGAACTGCTCGGCCGCCGGCAGGTTCCAGCTCGCGGCCGACGATCTGCCCGCGATCCACAGGTAGGGTGCCGCTTCCTTCGGCAGATCGGCGTGCCAGTAGTGGTGGGCGAAGAACGCGGCTTCGACCCCGCGCCGATTGGCGAAGCGCTCCTCACCCAGCCGGGCGGCCGATTCGTGGAGAACCTTGCGGACGCGAATCAACAGACCTCCGTACGCGACCTCCTGCACGAGCGCGTGGACGAAGGCGCCTTGGTCCCCGTGCTGTTCGATGAAGCCCCGCTCCTCCAGCCCGGAGAGCGCGTCCGCGAAGCTCGTCGCCTGGGTTTCGAGCGTGAACATGCTCTCGAGGAGCGACAGCGGAAACCGGAGCCCGAGGACCGCCGCCATCTGGAGCAGGTGCTGGAGCGGTGGATCGAGCCGGTCGACGCGCGACATGATGAGTCCCTGGAGCATGCTGGGGACGGTGCGGCCCGACCCGCCGGTTTCGGCCAGCGCCCGGGACAGCTCCTCGATGAACAGAGGGTTCCCGGCGCTCCGCCGGATGAGTTCGCGGCGTTCCTCGGGCGGCAGGTCCTCGACCAGCTGACCGAGCATGGACTCCGAGGCGTCGGAGTCGAGCGGACCGATCGGCATCCGCTCCACGGACTCGGGGAGCCAATCCAGGTCGGTCCCCCGGGCGGTCATAAGGGCGACCACCGGGACGCGCGCGTCCCGGGACAGGAGAAAGGCGAGGAATTCGCGCGCGGCCTCGTCCGCCCACTGCAGGTTCTCGATCGCAAGCAGATGCGGAGTGGCGCGGTCCGCGGCGCGCAGGAGCGCGGCGGCGGCGAGCCACCGGTTCTGGCGCGCGGTCTCGGGGTCGAAGTCCTCGGGCGCCGTCGGGAACGCCGCCGGGTAGGCGCGTGCCGCGAGACCCGCCAGCCCTTGCGCGTGTTGCTCGGCTTCCGCTCCCAGGAGCGCGTTCGCGGCAGCCAGGTCGTCGGCGAGCTGGGCGAAGATCTCGGCCGAAGTCGGGCGGTAGCCGGGAAGCCGGATCGGGCTGAACTGCAGCCGGATCGCGCGCTTATGCGGGGCACGGGCGAGCGCCTCCCGCACGAGCCGGCTCTTGCCGACGCCCGCCTCCGCGAGGATGACGATCGCTGCGCCTTCCGGGGAGTCCGTGCGTTCGAGGATTTCCATGAGTCGCGTCAGCTCGGGCGCGCGGTCGACGAACGGAGTCGTCTCGCGGCGGCGGCGTTCGACCCGGAGCCCGTGAATCCGCCAGCCCCGGATCGGCTCGGATTTGCCTTTGAGCAATAGCGGGGGAAGCTCCGTCCCTTCGAACCGGCGCCGCACGCGGTTCCAGACCGCCTCGCTGACCAGGACGGAGTTCGGCTCCGCGGCCCCCTCGAGTCGAGAGGCGACGTTCACCGTGTCTCCGACGACGGTGTACTGGAGGTTCATCTCGGAGCCCATGTGGGCGGCGATGACCTCGCCCACGTGGATCCCGACACGGAGCGCGAGGTCGTACTGCGACGCGTCGGGGTAGGCGCGGACGATCTCCAGCATCCGGAGACCGGCCAGGGCCCCCCGCTCGGGATCGTCCTCGTGAGCCAGCGGCGCCCCGAACAGGGCCATCACCGCGTCGCCGATGAATTTGTCGACGTACCCCTCGTACTCGTAGACGGCCCCGGCCAGCTCCCGCAGGAGCCGGTTCATCAGGATCGTGACCTCCTCGGGGTCCATCTGCTCGGACATCTTCGTGTACCCCTTGAGGTCCGCGAACAGGACCACGACCTCCCGTCGCTCGCCCCGGAGCTCGGATCGTACGGCGTCAAATTTCTCCCGGAGTCCCGCAGGGAGCGGGAGAGCGGAGGAGACGGCACTCTCGATCACGGATACTGGAGACCCCGGGAATTCCACCGTGATCTCGCTCCCGCACAGTGGGCAGAATCTCGCCAGCTCGGGGAGGGGTTGGGCGCATCGGACGCAGAGGCTCACGCGTGACCTTTCGAACGACGCCTTCACATTTGGAGCCACCGGGTGATATTAGTAGATCTTCCACGAACGCGTCCCCAACGCCGTTAGAGTCCGAATGCCTTTGGCCCTCCCATCGAGCCCCACGGCGTCTGCGGGCGGTCGGTCGAACGTCGACGTGCACATCCGCCCCCTTTCCCTGGGGTTCTACGATCCGGCGCTCGAGCGGGACTTCCGCCGCGAGTACCGGGTGTCGGGGACCCGGCAGGCGCGCATCACGCTGCTCGCAGGCGGCGCCCTGTTCCTGGTCTTCATCTTCATCGACCGCTGGGCGGACCCGGGTCTGGCAACGCGCGCCTGGCCGGTCCGTATGACAGTGTCGGCCGCGCTCCTGGGGACCGTGGTGCTCTCGTTCACGCCGTGGTGGAGCCGGATCCGGGGGAAGGCCCTGTGGGTGGTCGCGCTCGTGGCAGCGATCGGGATGTTCGTGCTCATCGTCGCCGGTGGCCCGTGGCTCGAGCTCCGCTGGGTCGGGCTCGTGCTCGTCGTCCTCGCCGCGGGCACGCTCCTGCGCCTCACCTTCCCCGCCTTCCTCGCGCTCTCGGCGACGATCCTCGCCGCGTGGCCGGTGACCCTCGCTCTTGGCGGGATCCTCCGCGCCGACATGGTATTCGGCGGCACCTTGGCCCTCGTCCAGACCTACGTGATCGCCCTCCTCGCGGCGTACACGATCGAGCGCTACGCGCGGCGGGGGTTCCTCCACCGGCGCGAGGCCGAGAATGAGCGGGAGCGGAGCGAGCGCCTTCTGCTGAACGTGCTCCCCGCGCCGATCGCCGAGCGCCTCAAGACGAGCGCGGGTCCGATCGCCGACCACGCCGAGGCAACGATCCTGTTCGCCGACATCGCCGGCTTCACCGCCATGTCCTCCGCCATGCCGGCGGGCGAGCTCGTCGAGATGCTGAACGGAGTCTTCACCGACTTCGACCAGCTCGCGCGCGAGCTCGGCGTGGAGAAGATCAAGACGATCGGGGACGCGTACATGGCCGTGGCCGGGCTGCCGGAGCCCGCGCCGGACCACGTGGAGCGGATCGCCGAGCTGGCGCTCGCAATGATCGGCCGCTCGACGCTCCCGATCCGGATCGGGATCGACACCGGAGACGTCGTGGCCGGGGTGATCGGCGAGAGCAAGTTCATCTACGATCTCTGGGGCGACGCGGTGACGACCGCGAGCCGCATGGAATCGCACGGGCTCCCGGGCGCGATCCAGGTCACCGAGCGCGTCCGCGATCGGCTGGCGGACGACTATCGACTCGTCGAGCGGGGAGAGATCGACGTCAAGGGCCGCGGCCCGATGCGAACCTGGCTGCTGGAGGGCAGGCGGGATTCGCCATGAACTCCGAAATGTCCGCGCTCACGCTTCGCTTTCGCGACGACGCGCTCGAGGCCGACTTCCGCGCCGAGTACGCGCGCTCGGCCATCCGGCCGGCCCGGGCCGCGACGATCCTGATCATCGGGCTGTACCTGGGATACGTGGCGCTGGACATCCGGTCGGGCACGTTCGGCACCGTGTGGCCGCTGCGCCTCTCGGTCGGTGCGTTCTTCGGCCTCGTTCTCGCGCTCACCTGGAGCCCGGTGTTCCAGCGGATCCACTCAGAGATCCTGGCGGTCGGCGGTGTCGTGGCGGCGCTCGGGATGCTGGCCATGATGGCCACGGTCAGCGTCGAGACCTCGGTCGCGTACTATCCCGGGATCGGGATCGCGATGATCGGGGTGTTCACGCTGTTCCGAATCCGGTTCCCGGTGGCGTTCGTCGCCGCGGTTATCATGCTGATCGCCTACGAGGCGGTGCGCGCGAGAGGGACGTATCCCTACGAGAACGCGTGGATGTCGGCGTTCTACCTCGTCACGTGCCTGCTGATCGGAGCCTTCGCGGGCTGGATCCTCGAGCGGTACGCGCGCTTGGGCTTCCTCGCCCGGCGGGGCCTCGAGATCGAGCGTGAGCGGAGCGAGCGGCTGCTCCTGAACGTCCTGCCCGCGCCGATCGCGGAGCGACTGAAGGCCGATCCCGCGCCGATCGCCGACCGCTTCCCGGAGGCGTCGATCCTGTTCGCCGACATCGTCGGCTTCACGAGCCTTTCGAGCGGCATGCCTCCCGAGGAGCTCGTGTCGCTCCTGAATGCGCTCTTCACTGGCTTCGATCGGGTGGCCGACCGCTACGGGCTCGAGAAGATCAAGACGATCGGCGACGCCTACATGGCGGTCTGCGGCGTGCCGGTGCCGCGGCCCGACCACCTGGAGCGGATCGCCGACGCCGCCGTCGAGATGCGGGATCTCACCGCCGCTCCGATAGGGGCAGGCGACCGCCGGCTCGCCGTCCGCATCGGGATCGACACCGGTCCGGTCGTCGCCGGAGTGATCGGGGAGCGAAAGTTCATCTACGATCTGTGGGGTGACCCGGTCACGATGGCGAGCCGGATGGAGAGCCACGGCGTCGAGAGCGGGATCCAGGTCACCGCGCGCGCCGGCGAGCGGTTGCGGTCGCGTTACGCGCTGACCGCGCGCGGCGAGATCGAGGTCAAGGGGCGGGGCCGGATGGCGACGTACCTGCTGGGAGAGCGGATCCGCTGAGGGCGGGCAGCACGATGTCCGGCACGACCCCCAGTGCGTCCAGCGTCAACGTCTCCTGCGTGACGACAAAGACCTGACGTTCACGAGCCACCGCACACAGAAGGCGCCACAGATCGCGCGCCCGCTCGAGGTCGAGGTAGGCGAACGGCTCGTCGACGATCATCGGCGGCCGGATCCCCGAACGGGCGTGGAAGTCGCTCGCTCCGAGTCGGATCCCGAAGAGCGCGGCGTGGAACTCGCCGTAGCTGAGGGGCGGGCTCCTGAGCTCCACCTGGCGCCCCGAAACACCCACCGTGGCCTCGGCCAGCGAGCCCGGTGCCTCGATCGGCCCGATCCTGCCGCCGGTCAGGTCGACGAGCGAGCGGGACACCGCGCTCAGGAGCCGGTCCCGATCGTGCTCGCGGAACTCCTGGTATGCGTCCCGGATCAGGGCGTGGGCGGCCTCGTGGACGAGCACCTCGCGCTCGATCGCCGCCCGCTGGGCCTCGAGGAGCACGAGCTCGTCGCGGATCGCGACCGGGCTCTCGTGCCCCGTGCCCTCCTGGAGCAGCCGTGTCTCGGCGGCCCGCGCGCGCTGCTCGGCCGCGCGGCGCTCCTTCCTCCGCTCGGCGAGCGCCGCCTCGACCGCCTCGGGCGTGGCGTCCACCCCATCCGGCAGGTGGACGGCCGCGAGATTCTCGACCTCGACATGCGCGCGCGCGAGCGCCGTCCGGATCTCTTCCTGCGCCGCGGCGCACTGCGCCGCCCGGAGAGCGGCCAGGTCCTGGAGCGTGCCGTCTGTCGGGGGAGCGGCGTCCAGCGTACGCGCCGCGTCCAGCAGCTCTTCCTCGAGCGCCTGGCGCGCCGCGTCGATCTTCTCCGCGGCCCGGCGCTGCGCCTCGAACGCGCGCCTGCGCTCGTCGAGGGTCGCGGGCGACAGGGTGCTCGCGCGCGGGATGCCGTCCATCTCTCTCGAGAGGTCCTCCCCGATCCGGTCCAGCTCGCCATAGACGACCTGCTTCCGGCTCAGCGCCTCCTCCCGCCGCCGCGCCCGCTTCCCGCGATGGAGCAGGAGCGCGGTGCCGACGACGATCGCCAGCGCGGCGCCCACCATCGCGGGCATCGCGGATCCCATCCCGACGGCGGCGACGGCACCGATCGCCGCCAGGACGGCGGCCACGGCGGGCGCGATCCACACCGGCGGTATGTCGGCCTCGCGCGGCGCTGCGTTCAGCCGGTCGCGATCCGCGCGCAGCGCGGCCTGGCGGGTCCACAGCCACTCGAGGCGCCCCAGTCGCTCTAGGAAATCCGCGGGGTAGCGCTCTCCGAGCGGGACCGCGACAGCGTCCTCGATCTCCGCGAGCTGGCGGCTCGCGCGCTCGACGCGGTTCCGGGAGGCCTGAACCACACCCTGGCGCTCGACGAGAACCTGGATTTTCGATTCGAGCGCGCGGCGGCCGTTCAGCGGGGCGAGCGCCGCCTCGAGCCGTCCGATCGCAAGGTCGAGCTCCTCGACCCGCGCGCGGGCCGCGTCAACTTCCTGCTCGAGCGGCGCGCGCCAGCCCAGCACCGCATCGGCCGACGCGAGTCGCGAGCGGAGGCGCGCGATCTCGGAGTCCGCCGACTCGAGCCGCCGAGGCTTCGTCTTCCCGCGCCCGGCGCCGTCGATCGGGCGCGACGTGAGGGCCTCGTGCGCCTTCGCGACCCGCGCGCGGGCCTCGTCAACGTTCCCGTATCCGCCGGCTTCGATCTGGAGCAGCTCCTCGCGGAGCCGGGTGTCGAGGAGCCGACCCTGAGCGACGCATGCGGTGCTCTCGTAGTGCTCGATCTCGGCAAGCCCGAAGATCCCGGCCAGCCGCCGACGGTACTCCAGCGCCTCCTGGTTGGCGGACGCCGGGTTCCCGTCGCCCGCCCACGTGGAACCGTCGTCCAGAGAAACCACGCGCACGTGGCCGTCGTCGAACTCCCGGCGGACGCGCCAGCGCCTCCCGTCCCCGCCGCGGATCTCGACCTCGGCGCGACAGCGGTCTCCCGACCACGGAACGCGGGCGGCGAGGCAGTCCCGGTCGGCGGGTTGCCGGCGGTCGAAGCCGAACAGCGTCCGCACGAGAGCCTCCACCAGCGTGGTCTTTCCCGATCCGTTCGGTCCCGCGATGACGACCGGCGCGTCCTTCTCGGGAATCTCGAACGTCCCCGCTCCGTGGCAGCCGTATCCGAGCTCGACACGGAGGAAGCGGACCGTGGACGTCACGTGACCCCGAGCGCGTGGAGCGCGACCCTGAGCGCGCGCTCGGCGATCGCCGCCGCACCCTGATCGGGAGCTTGGGCGATCCGCCTGCGGCCGAGCCGCACGACGTGGCCGGCGACCGTGTCGTCCTCCGCGATCCGGTCGAGCCGCGCGCTGGCGTGGAAGGTGGAGGCGTCCTCGATCCGCGCGAACCCGAACCGCTCCGCGAGCCGGCGGCTCACGAGCTCCGCGTCCACCGCCACGTCCGGCACGCCGACCAGCCGGGCGACCGGAAGGGCCCCCGGATCGACGCGCTCGGCGACCCGATCCACGACCGCCTCGTTGTGCGCCGCGCCGCCGACGTCCACGGTTCCGAGGTCCTGGAGGGGAGGGACGGACGACGGGCGGTGGCGGACCCGGGGCAGGCTCCCGTCTTCGAGCTCGACGACGACCCAGCCACGAGGGCCGGTCTCGGTCAGATCGAGCGCGGCGAAGGACCCCGGGTAGCAGGCGGGCGCGCCGGACGCCCCGCCGAACCGCTCGGGCGGCCGGAAGCCGTGGTAGTCGCCCAGCGCGACGTAGTCGCACGCGAGCGCCGAGAGGGCGGCGAGCGGGAGCCGCAGCGCGTTCCTGCCGATCCTCCAGTGCGGCGAGAACTCCGCCGAGCCGTGGAGCAGCGCGACGTGGAACCCGGGAAGGTCCGCCCGCGCGTAGGAGTCTAGCGGAGCGTCCTCGCGGGCCATGTCGTAGGAGAGGCCGTACACGTGGAGCGGGCCACCGGCCGTCTCCGTCGACTGTCGCTCGAACACCGGCCCGAGGAAGACCCGCGCGCCGCCCAGGGGCTCGGAGTACGGATGGCGGTGCAGGGTCGCGGAGTCATGATTGCCGGGAACCACGAAGACCGGTCGGCCGTCGCGGATCAGCCGGGCGAACGTCTCCGCGACGGCGGCCTTCTCCTCGGCGCCCGGCTCGGGGCGGTCGAACAGGTCTCCGGCGACGAGGACCGCGTGGACGTCATCGGCCCGCGCGGCCTCGGGCAGCTCCCGGAACGCCTCGAGCAGCCTCCGCCGGCGCGCGTCCGCGGCGTCCCCGAAGGACGACATGGAGGCGCCGAGGTGGACGTCGGCGAGATGGAGGAGTCGGATCATGACGGCTGCCCGGGATGACGGAACGTTCGCGCGACCGATCCCAATCTACGCCCTCGCGCCGGCCGTGCCGGTCGAAGGCTGCGCGTCGCGCCGACGATGTCTCCTTGCGCCGCGCGTTGACGAGGGCGACCCCCGCGATCGTGACCGCGCCCCCGAGCGCGGCCGCGGGCCCCAGCGCCTCGCCCAGGAGGCCCCACCCGAGCAGTGCGGCGACGGGCGGGATCAGGTACAGCAACGTGGTCGCGCGCGCCACTTCCATGCGCGCGAGGACCATGCTCCAGCCGACGTATCCGATCGCGGCCGGGAACGCGCCGAGATAGAGGACCGCGAGGGTGGCCGTCGGGGGAGCCTCGCGGATCGCGCCGGCGAGCTGCCCGCCGAACGGGAGAAGGAGAAGCGTCCCGGACCAGAACCCCCACGCGGTGACTTCCAGCGCCGGGTAGCGGGAGAGATACGGCTTCTCGATCACGTAGTAGACGGCTGACGCCAGCGCGGCGGCGAGAACGAGGGCCGCGCCGCGGTCGAACGCGAGAACGCCGGTCTCGCCGAGCGAGACGAGCGTCACGCCGGCGAAGCCGATCGCGATCCCGGCGGCGACGCGCGGGCGCGGCCGTTCGCGGAGGAGAGCCGTGGCGAGGAGGGCGGCGAAGATCGGCGTCGTGTTCACGAACAGGCTCGCGACCGCGGCGGTCACCGTGCGCTCGCCGGCGTTGAGCGCGAGGTGGTAGAGCGTGACGCCGAAGAGTCCGCTCGCCGCCAGGCCGGGAGCGTCCCGCAGTGCGGGACGCGGCAGCCTCCTTCGGCGGGCCAGGAGCACGCCGGCGAGAAGGACCGAGGCCACGCCGAAGCGCAGGAGTGCGAGCGCCCCCGGCGGGTACTCGCGGACGGCGAAGCGGATGCCGACGAACGCCGACGCGAAGATCGCGATCAGGGCGGCGATCCCGAGGAGCGCGGCGAAGCGAGGGAGGCGCGCTGCCACGATCAGAACTCCACCGGAGGCAGGGCGGGGAATCGGGCCGCGCGCTTCGGCCCACCACCCGTGCGGCCCGGGCCCGCGAGCCGGGGGTCGGACTTCTTCCGCTCGACCGCCACCCGTTCGCCGAGTTCGGCCGGGCGGGGCTGCGGGTGGAAGGTTCCGCGACTCAGGGGCTCGCGGACATCGATCTGCCGGAACCGGCGGACGAGAGTG
>JAICNR010000155.1 GCA_025931135.1 Gemmatimonadota bacterium
CTGCACGTCCTGGGCGCGCGGGACTACTTCTTCGATACGCCGCTCAAGCGATGGTTCTTCAGCACGTTCCTGAACGTCGTCCCGATCGAGCGCGAGGAGACCTCGCTCGCCGGCCTCAGAATGGTCAAGCGGATCCTGTCGTCCGGCGAGTCTGCGCTGATCTTTCCCGAAGGGACCCGCTCCAGGACCGGCGAGATCGACGCGTTCAAGCCCGGCCTCGGACTGCTCGCGCGCGAGCTCGAGGTCCCGATCGTCCCCGTGCGGATCGAGGGCACCCACCCGGCGCTCCCGGTCGGGAAGGTCGTCCCCCGCCGTGGGAAGATCGTAGTCACGTTCGGCCAGCCGCTGAGCATGGAAGCGTACCGCGGCGACGGAGCGCCCCAGCGTGACGAGCTCTATCGCCGGATCGCGGCCGACGTACGCGAGACGATCGTCGGGCTCGGCCGCGAGGGATGAGGCGCGCGGCGTTCTTCGACGTCGACGGGACCGTGGTCGCGAGCGACATCGTCCGCTACGGGGTGGAGATCCGCACGATGGACCGCTCGCGCCTGGGGCGGCTGGGATGGATCGCAGGCTTCCTCCCCCGCGTTCCTTGGCTGCTCGCGCTCGACGCGTGGCGGCGGGAGGCGTTCCAGCGCTCCTTCTACAGGGTCTATCGCGGTCTCGAAGCGGCGGAGCTCGATCGGCGCGCGGACGCCCTGTTCCACGCGTGGGTCGAGCCCCGGATCTACCCCGCGGCGGTCGAGCGGATCGAGCGCCATCGGTCGCGGGGCGAGCCGGTAGTCCTCGTCACGGGATCGATCGACACGATCGTCGCCCCCCTCGCCGAGCGGCTGGGCGTGTCCGGCGTCATCGCGCCGCGGCTGGAGGTTCGGGACGGCATGCTGACCGGCGAGCTCGCCGATCCCCCCGTGGCCGGAGAGCGGAAAGCGGAGCGGATTGCCTCGTACGCCGCCGAGCGCGGCATCGACCTCGGCGCGTCGATCGCCTACGGGGACAGCGCCGACGACCTCCCGATGCTCGAGCGCGCCGGCCGCGCCGCGGTGGTGAACCCCCGGGGGCGCCTGCGGAAGCGGGCGCTGGAGCGGAAGTGGGAGATGCTCTATTGGGAACTCGGTCGTTGAAGATGATCCATCTCCGCGGGACGCACGCGTGAAGGCGCTCCAGTACGTGAAGAGCGTGCCGCGCTACCTCGCGTCGCGCTATGTCGGGAGCCGGATCGAGCGGCTCTACACCTCCGGTTTCTCCACCGTCCGGCTGGTGGACATGCCTCCTCCCGCGCTGCCGGGCACGCGCTGGGCGCGAGTCCGCCCCATTCTGTCCGGGATCTGCGGCTCGGACCTGGCCACGATCACCGCCAAGGGCACGACGTACTTCTCGCCCTTCGTCTCAACGCCGTTCGTGTTCGGGCACGAGGTCGTGGGCGAGGTGGTGGAGATGGCAGCCGACGTGGCGCGGGTCCGGGTCGGCGACCGGGTTGCGCTCTCGCCCCCGCTCCACTGCGAAGTTCGAGGAATCGCGGAGCTCTGCGCCGAGTGCCGCGCGGGCGAGACCGGACACTGCCGGAACGTGATGGGGGGCGTCGTGTCGGCCGGGATCCAGACCGGGTACTGCCGCGACACGGGCGGCGGCTGGAGCGGGTCGCTGGTCGCGCACGAGCTTCAGCTCCACCTCGTGCCGGCCGGGATGTCCGACGAAGCCGCGGTCCTGATCGAACCATTCTCGTGCTGCCTCCACGCGGTCGAGCGGGCGCACGTGCCGTCGGAAGGAACCGCGGTCGTCCTCGGGTGCGGCACGATCGGGGCGCTGACGATCGCGGCGCTCCGCGCGAGCGGGTCGCGCTGTCGGCTGATTGCGGTCGCTCGATACCCGCATCAGATGGCGGCGGCGCGGAACCTGGGCGCCGACGTCGTGATCGGCGGTGGCCGATCGATGCGGTCCGACCTGGCGCGGGAGCTGGGAGTCGAGCTCCACGAGACAGAGCTCGGGCCGCCGACCTCCCTGGGCGGCGCCGACGTCACGTTCGACTGCATCGCCAGCGGGTCGACGCTGGACGACGCCATGCGCTTTACCCGATCCCGGGGCGCCGTTATCGTCGTTGGCATGCCGGGCGTCCCTGACGGAGTGGACTGGACCGCGATGTGGCACAAGGAGATCGACGTGCGAGGAAGCTATACGAGCGACGAGCCCACGTTCGAACGGGCGGTCGCGCTCGCGGCCGGGATCGACGCGTCACTCGCCCCCCTCGTCGGGGCGCGCTTCCCGCTCGAGGAGTGGCCCGCGGCGCTTCGATCGGCGCTGCATTCAGGCACGAGCGGGGTCATGAAGACCGCGTTCGCCCCCGCTCTGTGAAATACCTCACCTATAGCGGAAACGCGCTCGTCGCCGCCGAGCTCCCCGAGAGCTCGACGGTCTACTACCCGCCCGCGATCCTGCCGGGAATCCCGCGCGACGAGATCCCCGACGCGCTCCAGCGCGCGGTCGAGAACCCGCTGGGGATGGAGCCTCTGTCCGAGCTCGTCAAGCTGGGATCGAAGGTCACGATCGCGTTCGACGACAATTGCCAGCCGTTCCCGCCCATGCGCCGGCCGGACATTCGCCAGGTCATGATCGAGCGGCTGCTCGAGCTCCTCTATTCCTACGGGGTGCGGAAGCGGGACATCACGCTCCGCTGCGCGATCGCGCTGCACCGCAAGATGCAGGTGGCTGAGCTCGAGCACATGCTGGGGCCGCGGATCATGGTGGAGTTCCACCCGCATCAGCTCGCGAACTTCGATGCCGAAGACCGCACCGACATCATCGACCTGGGCGCCACTCCGCATGGCGAGCCCGTCCAGACGAGCCGTGCGATCGTCGACTCCGATCTCGTGATCTACGTGGACACGATCCAGATCCCGCTGAACGGCGGCCACAAGTCGGTGGCGGTCGGCTTCGGGACCTACGACTCGATCGCGCCCCACCACAACCCGGAGATGACCCGCGAGAGCCCGCACGTCATGCAGCCCGAGGGATCCTGCATGCACGACTCGATCACTCGGATCTCTCGCCAGCTTCAGCGGCACTGCCGGATCATGGTGATCGAGGCGGCGATGAACGGTGCCACGTATCCCGCGCATCTCCGGCACCTGGCCAAGCCGCCCGAGCGACGCGGTCGGATCGAACGCATCGTCCGCGCGGCGACGCCCACCTCGATGAAGCCGCTGCCGGAGCGCCTCCGCGCCGGGATCTTCCGCTCGATCAAGAGCGAGTACGCGCCGCTCGCGATCCACGCGGGCGCGATCGACCCGGTCCATGCCCGGACGATCGATGCGATCCGGCCCCAGCTCGAGGTTTCCGCGCCGCGCCAGCACGACACGCTCGTGTTCGGGCTACCCGACCTCTCGCCGTACAGCGTGGGCGCGCGGGTGAATCCCGTGCTCGTCGTCAGCGACGTCCTGGGCTACGTGTTCAACTGGTTCTGGAACAAGCCGTTCATCAAGCGGGGCGGGGTCGTGATCATCCTGAACCCGGTGTTCGAGGTGTTCCACGAGCGGTATCACGTCGCCTACCGGCGCTTCTACGACGAGGTGCTGCGCGAGACCCGGGACCCGTTCGAGATGCGGGACCGCTTCCAGGAGAAGTTCGCGCGCGACCCCGACCTCGTTGACGCGTACCGGAACCGCTTCGCCCACCACGGGTTCCACCCGTTCACGGTCTGGTACTGGGCGACCTATCCACTCCAGTACCTCTCGGACACGATCCTCGTCGGCCCCCCCGACGACCGCGCCGCGAAGCGCCTGGGTGTGTCGTGGGCTCCGTCGCTCGACCGCGCGCTCGCGATCGCGCGCGAGAAGACGGGCGGCGACGACGTCGCCGCGCTCACGATCCCGCCGTTCATGTACCTGTCGGTGGACGGGGATCGCTGAGCGCTCCGCTACTTGCTCCGTGGCTCGCTCATCGATCCTGAAACGAGTATTCTTGTCGTGTGCGAACGATCCTCGCTTTCCGAGCCCTGATCGTCATTTCTCTCCTCACCGCGGCATGCGACGACGACGGACCCGCCGGCACTACCGGGGAGTTCGCCATGGATCACGTTCTGGTGCAAGGGACAGTCTTGACGTCCGACGGTGAGCCCGTGACGCGGGCGTTCGTCACGATCCGCGTCTACGAGACGGGCTGCCTGGGCGCCTGGCAGACCCTTCTGAGCGCGATTCGTCCCGATGCCGATGGGCGCTACGCGGAACGGATCTCCGTCTTCTCGCCCGGCCCCGACAGGAGCTTCCGGGGCTGCATCGAGGTCCAGATCGAGCCGTTCACGAGCACCGGTCTGGAAGCCGATTCCGCGCGCCGCGACAATGTGGGCTTCGTCCGGACATCGGTTCCTCCACCGAGCGTCGAGATCGACGTCCACCTCCCTTAGAAGCGCGACGCTAGCGACGAGCGGCGGTCGCGAAGGCCAGGAAGTAGCGCTTCAAACCGTCGGCGGATCCGGCGGGTGGGTCGGGATCGAAAAACAGCCGACAGAACTCTTCGCGCGCGCGCAGGATCTCGCGACGGCGGGGGCCCCGCCAGCGGTCGTCCGCGGCGGTGAGATCGAAAAGCTCGAGCGCGCGATCGAGCGCGCGATCGAACCGGTCCTGCCTACCGGCCTGGTGGGCGCGGATCGCACGCTCGACCTCGCTGCCGATGTTGCCCATCTGCTCGTGGATCGTAAGCGTGCGCCAGCGTCCATCAGCGAGCGTTTCTTGCACCGGCGCCGCGGTCAACCGACCACCCACTGCGCGACGATCGACCGGATCCGCTCGCGTAGACCCTCGTCCTCGACGTCGCGGGAACGATTTCCCTGCTTCGGTCGGACGTTGATCATGGAATCGAACTCGATCATCGCGTCCCCGAGCTCCGTCGGATGGAGATTGATCCCCCACAGGTCCCGCTGATCGGCGCCGTCCTCGAGCAGGGCGGCTTCTTCGTCCGAATGTAGCTCGCCGCCGATCGCGAGGACCTCACGGCGGACGTCCACGACCGCCTTGACCATGTCGCCGAATCCCTCTTCCGCAAGAGACTGCAGCTCGGCGCGGGAGATCGACTCTGTCAGGATGCGAAGGGGGGTCATCGCGCGGCGGTATACCTCATGGGGACGCAATCTGAGTATCGTTGACGACGATGTCCACGCGCGTCCGCGTCTACTTCGATTTCGTCTCGCCGTACTCTTACCTCGCGCTGACCCGGCTCGAGGAGTTCGGCGCGCGGTACGGCGTCGAGTGGGAGCCCGTGCCTGTCTTCTACGCCGCGCTCCTCGACGCGAACCATCTGGTGGGACCGGCCGAGACGCGGGTCAAGCGCCGCTACACGATGACCGACATCCTGCGGGCGGCCGAGCTCATAGGCGTGCCGCTGGTCGGGCCGCCGGTTCATCCGTTCCGCTCCCTCGGGGCGCTCCGCGTCGCGACGCTCTTCGCCGACGACCCCCGCGCGCTGGCGCTCGACTTGGCGCTC
>JAICNR010000103.1 GCA_025931135.1 Gemmatimonadota bacterium
CGAAGGGGTCAGGAGAGCCAGCGCGAAAAGAAAGGGAAGGGCGGGCAGCCTCGTCATGATGGCTCCTGAATATGTCCGGAGGATCGGGCTTCTTCCAGCCAAACCGGGGTCGCGCCGGGCGGGTTTAACCCCTCCCCGCCCCGGCGTCCGCCGCGCGCGCGACGTCCCCCGCTAGTTGAACCGCCTCCGCATCGCGGGTAGATTCTCAAGCTATTATGGTTCGTGAGGGCCTGCCGGTTCGCCTGCGCGAGGTCCAGGATCAGATGGCGGCGGCATGCGCGAGGATCGGTCGCGACCCGGCGGAGATCCGGATCGTCGCGATCACCAAGGGTCATCCGGCGCATGTCGTCGCGGCCGCCACCGAGGCGGGCCTGAACGAGGTCGGCGAGAATCGGGTCGACGAGGCGCTGCAGAAGTTCTCCCAGGTGGCGGAGTCGCTCGAGAGCCACGGGGTCACCCGCCACATGGTCGGTCACCTGCAGCGCAACAAGGTTCGTCTGGCCGTGACCGTCTTCGACTGGGTCCAGTCCGTCGACTCGGTGCGGCTCGCGCGCGCGCTGTCCGAGCGGGTGGCGGAGCGCCGCGAGTCGCTCCCGGTTCTGGTCGAAGTCAACGTCGGCGAAGAGCAGCAGAAGCACGGTTTCGGTCCCGACGAGGCGGTCGACCGGGCGGCCGAGATCGCCGAGCTCCCGGGGCTTTCGGTGCGGGGCCTGATGACGATGGCCCCCTGGACGGAGGACCTCACGGTCCTGCGAACGACCTTCCGTCGGGCCCGGTCGCTGTTCGAGCGGATGACCGTGTCGACGGGAGGGATGCGAGGGTCGATCGACACCCTCTCGATGGGGATGTCGGGCGACTATCCGATCGCCATCGAAGAGGGCTCCACGATGCTCCGTCTCGGAACGGCCCTGTTCGGCTCCCGGCAGGAAGGATGAGATGTCGCTCACGCCGCTGGAAGTGAAGAAGCAGGAGTTCGAGAGAGTATTTCGCGGATACGATCCGGTGGCGGTGGAGGCCTTCCTGGAGCTGGTCTCGGAGGAGATGGCGGCGCTCGTGATGCGAATCGCCGCGCTGGAGGAGAGATTGCTGACGACCCAGTCGACGGTCGAGGACTACCGGCAGATGGAACAGGCGCTGAAGGAAACGATGGCCGGCGCGCAGCGCCAGGCCGAAGAGGCGCGCGAGGCGGCGACGCGCGAGGCGGACCTCGTCCGACGTGAAGCGAAGGTCGAGTCCGATCGCATCCTGGCCGAGGCGGAGTTGCGGAGAACGGCGCTGGAGCAGCGTATCGAGGAACTGGAGGGGACCGAGCGGGATTTCGTGCGCCGGCTGAAGGCGTTCCTGGACGAACACCGGCGGACGCTGGAAGCGCATCCCCTCCGCGCTCTCGGGCGGAACGACGATTCGGAAGTGGAGTGACTCCCGTGAAGGACAGCCGGTTGCAGCGGATCGACGAGGCGGTCGCGCATGTGCGAGCGCGCGGCGACTGGTCTCCCGAGGTGGGGGTCGTCCTCGGAACCGGGCTGGGGGCCCTAATCCGGGACATGGAGGTCGACGATGTGATCGATTACGCCGACATCCCGCATTTCCCGATCTCGACCGTGGAGAGCCACAGCGGGCGCCTGGTCTTTGGCACTCTCGAGGGCCGCTCGGTCGCGGTCATGCAGGGCAGGTTCCACTTCTACGAAGGCTATTCGATGGAGCAGGTGACGTTCCCGATCCGCGTGATGCAGCGGCTGGGGGTAGGCACGCTGGTTGCATCCAACGCGTGCGGGGGCATGAATCCCGGCTACCGCCGGGGCGATCTCATGCGCATCGACGACCACATCAATCTCATCGGGGACAACCCTCTCCGGGGGCCGAACATCGACGAGCTCGGCCCGCGTTTCCCCGACATGAGTGAGCCGTACGATCGCGGCCTCGGCGCTCTCGCCGACCGGGTGGCGCTCGAAGCCCGTATCCGGCTCCACGTGGGGGTGTACGTGGCCGTGGCGGGGCCAAATCTCGAGACCCGCGCCGAGTACCGGTTCCTGCGCTCGATCGGCGCCGACGTCGTGGGGATGAGCACCGTCCCGGAGGTGATCGTCGCCCGCCACGCGGGCATGCGCGTGCTCGGCATCTCGATCGTGACGGACGAGTGCTTTCCCGACTCCCTCGAGCAGGTCGACGTGGAGACGATCATCCGCGTGGCGGGCGAAGCCGAGCCGAGAATGACGCGGGTGATCCGTGAGACGATCGGGCGGCTGGACGAGGCCGAGCGGCTCACACCGGTGGAAGTCGCCTGATGTCGGAGGCTACGCGGCAGAAGGACTACAAGGACACGCTGAACCTCCCGACCACGCCGTTTCCGATGCGCGGCAACTTGCCGCAGCGGGAACCGGAGACGCTCGCTCGCTGGCGCGAGCACGATCTGTACGGCGAGCTCCGCCGCCGGCGCGCCGGCAGGGAGCGATGGGTCCTCCATGACGGCCCACCCTACGCCAACGGCCATATCCACCTCGGACATGCCATCGACAAGATCCAGAAGGACATGATCGTCCGGAGCCGGTCCATGACGGGGCTCGACGCGCCCTACGTCCCGGGCTGGGACTGCCACGGCATGCCGATCGAGATCAACGTCCAGCGCGAGTTCCAGGAGCGAGGCGAGCAGCCCGGTCTCCTGGAGCTCCGCGCCCGCTGCCGGGAGTACGCGGCGGAATGGATCGAGGTCCAGCGATCGGAGTTCCGCAGACTCGGAGGCTGGGGGGCGTGGGACGACCCCTACACGACGATGTCCAACGAGTACGAGGCCGTCATCGTCGAGGTGTTCGCCGACCTGGTCGAAGCGGGCTACGTGTACCGCGGCCTGCGGCCCATCCACTGGTGCACCGTGTGCGGAACGGCGCTGGCGGAAGCGGAGATCGAATACCAGGACAAGACGTCGCCTTCGATCACGGTGAAGTTCCCGTTGCGCGAGGATCCGCGCGGGGTCTTCCCCGAGGGAGCCGAATCGCCCGGGGTCCTCATCTGGACCACGACGCCGTGGACCATCCCCGCGAACCGCGCGGTGGTCGTGCATCCGGAAGTGGAATACGCGCTCGTGGACACGGACCGGGGGACGGTCCTCTACGCCGCCGATCGGAACGAGCAGCTCTCGGGTCTGTTCGAGCGGTCGCGGGTGGTGCGCGTTCTCCCGGGTCGCGAGCTCGAGGGCCTGGTGTTCGGCCACCCACTCGAGGATCGCCCGAGCCCGCTCCTCCTGGCCGAGCATGTCTCGACCGGCGAGGGCACGGGAGTCGTCCACACCGCCCCCGGACACGGGGCCGAGGACTTCGCGGTCGGAATGGAGCACGGGATCGAGATCTACAACCCGGTGGGGCCGGACGGCGTCTTCCTCGACGGCACGCCCGGATACGCGGGCGTCCACGTCTGGGAGGCGAATCCCAGGATCGTCGAGGACCTCCAGGAACGCGGGCTTCTCCTGGATGCGAGCGACGTGGTCCACTCGTATCCCCACTGCTGGCGATGCAAGAACCCGGTCATCTTCCGGGCCACGATCCAGTGGTTCCTCGCCATGGACCACGCGGGGCTCCGTACGCGCGCGCTGGAGGAGATCGGCAAGGTCGAATGGATTCCCCCCGCGACCATCAACCGGATCTCCACGATGGTCGAGCAACGTCCCGACTGGTGCCTGTCGCGGCAGCGGGTGTGGGGGGTCGGCATCCCGGCCGTGTACTGCCGCGCCTGCGACGAACCCCTCCTCGACGTCCGGCTGATCCGCCACGTGGCCGCTCTCGTACGCGAGCGCGGGGCGGACGCGTGGTTCGCGGAGGGCGTGGACCAGCTCGTTCCCGCCGGCATGCACTGCCCGCGCTGCGGGCCCCAGGCGACCTCGTTCCGGCGCGAGATCGAGATCCTCGACGTGTGGTTCGATTCCGGCTCGTCCCAGCGCGCCGTCCTGGAGACTCGGGCCGATCTGGCCTGGCCGGCGGATCTGTACAAGGAAGGGCCCGACCAGCACCGGGGATGGTTCAACTCGTCGCTGATCCTGGCCGTCGCCGGCCGCGACGCCGCCCCCTACCGCACCGTCCTGACGCACGGCTGGATGGTGGACGCCCTCGGGAGGGCCATGCACAAGTCGGTCGGGAACGTGATCGGACCGGCCGAGGTGGTGGAGTCCCGTGGAGCCGACATCCTGCGCCTGTGGACCGCGGCCAACGATTTCACGCGGGACGGCCGCTTCAGCTGGGACGCTGTCGATCAGGTCTCGGAAGCGTACCGCCGCATCCGGAACACGCTCAGATTCCTGCTCGGCAACGTGGCGGACTTCGATCCCGAGCGCGACGGCGCGGCGCCCGAGGCGATGCTACCATTCGATCGTTGGGCCCTGGCCGAGCTCGAGCGCACGTCGGAAGATGTCCTGAAGGCGTATCGGGACTACGAGTTCCATGTCGCGTACCAGCGCCTCGTGAATTACTGTACGGTCGAGCTCTCGGGGATCTACCTGGACGGCATCAAGGTCCGGTTGTATACCAGACCGGCAGGATCCGCCGAGCGGCGCAGCGCCCAGAGCACGCTGTTCGCCATCCTGGACGCGCTGGTCCGGATGCTGGCCCCGATCCTGGCGTTCACCGCCGAGGAGGCCTGGGGCGCGATGGGTGCCCGTTCCGCGGCGGAAAGCGTTCATCTTCTCGAGTTCGCGCCGCCGCGGCCGGAACGCCGTGAGGCGAATTTGGAACGGGAGTGGGAGGTCGTGCTCCGCGCGCGTCAGGCAGTCACGGCCGAGCTGGAGACGCTGCGCGAGCGCAAGATCATCGGTTCTTCGCTGGCGGCGCGCGTCCAGATCGCCGCCAGGAACGACGACGAGCGCGCGATCCTAGCGGCCCGGGCGGGCGACCTGGAGGAGGCGTTCATCGTCTCGGCGGTCCACGTCCGGGACGGGGATACTGGAACCGAGGAGGAATTCCTCGTCGAGGCTTCGCCCGCCGAGGGAGAAAAGTGCCAGCGATGCTGGAGATACCGCACGGACGTGGGCGGGAACGAGTCCCACCCCGATCTGTGTTCCGAGTGCGCGGAGTCCGTCGGGTGACGGGCTCCGAGGCATAAACTTCGAACCGGTCAACAAGGACGAGAAGGGAAGAGAGATGGAAAAGAACCGTGCGGAGCTGCTCGAGCGCCGGTTGCTGGAAGAGCGGGAGCAGGTGCTCAAGGAGCTCGGATTCTTCGACGAGAACTACCATGACACGACCCGGACGGCGTCCGGGGATCTCAGCGCCTACTCGTTCCACATGGCCGACCAGGGCACTGACGCGATGGAGCGCGAGAAGGCGTTCCTGTTCGCGTCCAAGGAAGGGCGACAGCTGTATCAGATCGACAGCGCCTTGCGTCGCCTGTACAAGGAGCCCGAGGGGTTCGGGAATTGCGAGGTGTGCGGCGAACCGATCAAGTGGGAGCGCCTCGAAGCGCTGCCGTACGCGACGCTATGCATCGCATGCAAGGAGCGAGAGGAGAATGGAAGGAGCGTCTGAGACCCTGAGCGCGCCCCGACGGATCGCGCTGACGGCGGAAGCGGCGATCCCGTTCGGGGTGTTGTTCGTCGATCAGCTCACCAAGGCGTGGGTGAGGGCCAGCATGACGCTCAACGAGACGATACCGGTCGTCGGGGACGTCGTGCGTCTCACATATATCCACAACGAGGGCGCCGCGTTCGGGCTCTCGATCGGGCAGCACTCCTCGAAGGTGTTCCTCGTCCTGGCGGCGATCGCGTCCCTGCTCGTGCTGTATCTCCTCCTCACCACTCCGCGGGACGGACGGACCCAACGGATCGCACTGGCGCTCATCCTGGGCGGGGCGCTGGGGAATATCATCGATCGGGTTCGCTGGTCGATGGTCGTCGACTTCATCCAAGTCGGAGTCGCGGGCCACTTCTGGCCGATCTTCAACGTCGCCGACAGCGCGGTAACGATCGGGGCGGCGCTCCTGGCTTGGACCTACCTGTTCAAGGACCGGGACTGAAGAGTCACGCGCGCGGGGACGAGCGAGACGAAAGCGAGCGGTACAGCGTCCGCCTGATCGATGCGGCGGCGCGGATCGACAAGGCGCTAGCCGCGCTCGTACCGCTGTCACGGACCCGGATCGTGCGCGCGATCGAGTCCGGCGCCGTCCGCGTGAACGGAGAGCCGGTCCGACGGGCGAGCGATCCGGTCGCAGCCGGCAGCGAGATCGTCATCGAGGTCCCGGCGAAGTCCGAGACCTCTCTCGTTCCGGCGGAGATCGCGCTCCCGATCCTCTGGGAGGACGCCGACTGCCTCGTCGTCGACAAGCCGGCGGGCCTGGTCGTCCATCCCGCTCCCGGTCACCCCTCGGACACCGTCGTGAACGCGCTGCTCTACTTGCGTCCCGAGATCGCCGGCGTGGGGGACGAACGGAAAGCGGGACTCGTGCATCGCCTGGACATGGACACCTCGGGATGCCTCCTGGCGGCGAAGAGCGATGGCGCTCACGAGGCGCTGTCGCGCCAGTTCGCCGCGCGCACGGTGGGGAAGACGTACTGGGCGTTCGCATGGGGCAGGCTGAGCGCCGACGCGGGCGTATTCGACGCGCCGATCGGGCGCGCGACGTCCGATCGCCAGCGGATGTCGAGCCGCACCCGGCGGGGACGGTCCGCCATCACCCGCTGGCACGTGCGGGAGCGGTACGCAGTCGCGGAGTGGCTCGAGCTCGCACTGGAGACGGGCCGGACCCACCAGATCCGCGTCCACCTCGCCGAGGCCGGGCACCCGGTGCTGGGAGATACCCGATACGGGGGCGGGCCATCCCGGGCGCGGGGGTTCCACGGACCCCAACAGGCCTGGGCGCGGGAGGCCGCGGCGCTCGCGACCCGGCAGGCGCTCCACGCCCGGGCGCTGGAGTTCGATCGTCCCGCGACGGGCGAGCGGGTGCGGGTGGAGGCGCCGCTTCCGGACGACCTCGAGGCGCTCCGCGCCGCTCTTCGCCGACATCCGGCATGACGTGAAGGCCCCGGTACGAGCGTTCGCGGTCGCGCTGATCGCGCTGGCGACGACGTTCGCTGCCGCGGATGCGGCGCACGGGCAGGAAACCGCATTCCGGCGCCTGATCGTCGGCGGCGTGGACCGCCCCGTGGCGTTCCTGTTCGTTCCTGCGGACTCCGCGATCGTCGGTCGACTGGCGAATGCCGTGGCCGGGTTCGTTCCAGGTCCCGTGGCGTCCATGGAGCTCCCCGCGGACACGGTCGACGTCGTCGTGGCGCCGACCGAGGCCGCGTTCCGGGACGCGACGGGCGGGCGAGCCCCCGATTGGGGGTTGGCCGTGGCCTTCCCGCAGCTCCAGCGGGTCGTCATGCGATCTCCTCGTCTGACCGGCGAGATGGCGGTGGATCCCGCGGTCGTTCTCCGTCACGAGCTTGGGCACGTGTATCTGGGCGCGGCGATCCGGGGCGGAGGGGAGGAAGTGCCGCGCTGGTTCCACGAAGGGTTCGCGGCCCGCTACGCCGAGGAATGGCGCTGGGTGGATCCGTATCGCCTGGCCTGGGCGCGGACCACGGGCACCCTTCGACCACTGTCCGACCTCCGGGACACGATCCCCGAGGCGGGGGACCCCACTGTCGCCTATGTCCAGAGCATGGCGGCCGTGCGCGCGCTGGAGCGGCGGGGAGGTGATCTCGCGCTGGGCCATTTCCTGACCCGGATCCGCGAGGGAGCCACGTTCGACGGTGCGCTCCGGGATACGTACGGACTGACGCTGGATCAGTTCTACGCGGAATGGGAGTCAGAGCTCGGACGGCAGTACGGATGGGCGGTCGCGCTCTCGGGGCAGGAGGGCCTCTGGATCCTGCTCGCCGTCGTCGTGCTCCTGCTCTTCGGGTGGCGCCGGCGTTCGGTCAGGCGCGAGATCGAGGAGCGCATGCGCCGCGAGGATCAGGCGCTGGGAGATCCGGAGGACCACTCGCTCGGGGTCGAGGAGTGGGAGCGGTACTGGGAAGTGGAAGACGAGGAGTGGAAGGGGGAGCAGAGGGAGTAGATTGGAGACGTATCGGCGCCCACACTTCAATGGACGCGAACTCAGGAGGTCCGCATGCCCACAGGTCTCCGTAGCGCGCTGATTCAGCGTATCCGGACCAGTGCGGTTCTGCTTTCGCTTTTCGTCCTCGGACCAGGCCGCATGCTCGGGCAGGCCGGCCCGGCGGCGGAGGCGAAGGCGCCGGAGGCGTTCCTCGCGATCGCCGACGAGTATCGCGTACCGGGTCTGGAGGACCGGCGCTTCACGCACGAGAAGTACTGGGAGGCGGTCGGCTCCGTGCTCGACGACGGGGAGACGACCGCCCGGGTCTCCATCACCGAGTTGGGACGTTCGCTGGAGGGACGCTCGATCCAGGCGGTGACGCTGGGAGAGGGGCCGGTCTCCGTTCTGCTCTGGTCGCAGATGCACGGCGACGAGTCGACCGCTTCGATGTCGCTGGCCGACATCACCCATTGGTGGGCGGCGTCGCCGGAAGACGACCCGCTCCGCCGTCAGCTTGCAGAGGGCCTCACGGTCACGATGATTCCCATGCTGAATCCCGACGGGGCGGAGCGCTTCATGCGCTACGACGCTCTCGGAGTCGACGTGAACCGCGACGCGCGCCGGCTGGCCACTCCGGAGGCGCGGATCCTGAAAGCCGTCCGGGACTCGCTACAGGCGGACTTCGGTTTCAACCTGCACGATCAGGGCTCTCGCACGGCCGGTCCCGACGGGAAGCTGGTGGGTATCGCCCTGTTGGCCCCGGCGGCGGACGAGGAGCGCTCGTGGGGGCCCGTGCGCCAGCGAGCCCGTCGGCTGTCGGGCGTCATTGCGGCCGCCCTTCAGGACGAGATCCCGGGCCGGATCGCGCGCTACGACGACTCGTTCACGCCCCGCGCGTTCGGTGACAACATGCAGCGCTGGGGCACGAGTACCGTGCTGATCGAGAGTGGGGC
>JAICNR010000175.1 GCA_025931135.1 Gemmatimonadota bacterium
CGCCGCCACGACCGCCGCTTCGGGGGAAGACGCGAACCGGCTCTCCACGAGGGGGATTCCGTACGCGCCGAGCACCTCCTCGACCTCGCCCAACGTGAGGTGCTCACGACCGTCCCTCCGTGCCGAGTCGATCGCGGCCCGCGCGCGTGCGGAGTCAGCCTCCAGCTCGACGACATCGCCGAGCGGCCGCTCGCGCCAGCGGCGATAGCGAACCATCGCCGCGAGCGCGCGTGCCGCCGACTCCGGGAACATGAACGCGGGGATGTTGTGCCGCTTGAGCTCGGTCATTCCGCCGTGCACCCCCGTCTTCCCCATCAGGCAGGCGAGCACGGTCTTGTCCTCGTGCCGGCCGACGATCTCCGCGATCCCGGTCGCCACCGCGCCGGTATCGACCTGGACCGGAGGAACGAAGATCGCGATCGCGGCGTCGACGTTGGGATCGTGGAGCACGATGTCGAGTGCGACCCGGTAGACCGCTGCGTCCGCGCTCGCGATCAGGTCCACCGGGTTCTGGACGCTGGCTTCTTCGGCCACCTCGGCCCGCAGCCGGCTGCGCGTTTCCTCCGCGAGCGGGGCGATAACCAGTCCCAGCGACTCGCACGCGTCCGCGGTCAGGATTCCGGGGCCTCCGGCGTTCGTGATGATCGCGACCCGGTCTCCGTGCGGCACCGGCTGGTTGGAGAACGCCATCGCGAAGTCGAACAGCTCTTCGAGGGTCGTGGCGCGGATCACGCCGCATTGTTCGAACAGCGCATCGACGGCCACGTCCGTCCCGGCCAGCGCTCCGGTATGACTGGATGCTGCCCGAGCGCCTGTCGGCGTGCGCCCCGCCTTGACCGCCAGGATCGGCTTCTCCTTCGTGATCCTCCGTGCCAGCTGAGTGAACCGGCGGGGATCTCCGAAGGACTCGTTGTACATGACGATGAGCTTCGTTCCCGGATCCCGGCTCCAGTACTCGATGAGCTTGTTCCCCGAAACGTCCGACTTGTTTCCCACCGAGACGAACATCGACACGCCGAGCCCGAGCTCGCGCGCGTGGTCGAGGATCGTGACACCGAGTGCGCCCGACTGCGAGACGATCGCGATGGGCCCGGGCGGTGGAAAGGTCGGCGCGAACGTCGCATTCATCGAGACGGTCGGTTCGGTGTTGATCACGCCCATGCAGTTCGGCCCCACGAGTTGCATGTCGTAGGCGCGGACGCTCTCGATCAGCGCCTCCTCGCGGGCGATCCCTTCGCCACCCACCTCGCGGAATCCGGCGGTGATCACGACCAGGCCGCGAACGCCCTTGCGGCCGCACTCCTCCACGACACCCAGCACCTGGCGATATGGCACGACGACCACCGCCAGGTCGACGGGGTCAGGGATATCGAGCACCGAGGGGTACGCCTTGATCGAGTGGATGACTCGCGCCGTCGGGTTCACCGGGAAGACGACGCCCTGGAAGTCGTGCTCGATCAGGTTGTGCAGAATTTCGTGGCCGATCGAACCGGGCCGGCGCGATGCGCCGATGACCGCGATCGACCGCGGCCGGAAGATGGCGTCCAGCGGCTCGCGGGCACCGCGCTGGTCGACTCGATCAGTCCCGTTCGGGACGGCGACTGGCTTCGTCAAGGATCCGCTCTTCCTCCGCCGTCAGGCTCTCCAGGCCGTGCTCCGAGATCTTGTCGAGGATGCGGTCGATCTCCGCTTCGCGGGCTCGCGGGGCGCGCCCCGCACCGCCCTGCACCACCTCGAGATGGCGGCGTCGCCAACGCGTCCTGAGGCGATCCGCGGGCCCGCCCTCCCGCCACCAGCGCAAGTACGAAAATCCGACCACCATCCCGCCGATGTGGGCGAGATGGGCGACGCCGTCCCCGCTTCCCGAGATCCCGGTCAGGATCTCGATCGCCGCCAGACCACCGATCAGATATTTGGCTTTGATGGGAATCAGGAACCAGAGGAAGATATAGCGGTTGGGGAACAGCATCCCGAACGCGATGAGAATTCCGAAGACCGCGCCGGACGCACCCACCACGGTGCTGTGGTAGAAGCCGATAAACGACAGCGCCGCGGCACCGAGGCCGCAGAGCACATAGTATTTCAGGAACTCCCCCGACCCCCACAGTCGCTCGATCTCGCCGCCGAACATCCACAACGCGAACATGTTGAACGCCAAGTGGAAGAACCCGCCGTGCACAAACATGTAGGTCAGTGGCTGCCACACCCAGCCGCGCTCGATGACCCATGCGGGCGTGAGCCCGAGGATGCCTGTCAGATGGATCCCCAGGAACGCCGGCAGCAGGATGCCGTCCAGCACGTAGACCGCGACGTTGGCGATCAGAAGCCATTTGATCGTGGGCGGGAAGACACCGGTCGGATCGTAGGCGACACCGCCCCTCAAGGAGCTCACGGGATCAACCCTCTCCGGGCTCCCCCAGCACGAACGACTCGCCCAGCTCGTCCGGCATATCGTGGGGCCAGCGGGCGTACAGGACGCGCTCGAAGCGCGGTCGGTAAATGAGCTCGAACGCGGTTTCCTTGCCGGGGAAAAGAGTCAGGGCCGCATCGCGGCAGCGCTCCGTCATCTGCAGCGCGTCCAGTAGGGAGAGATCCGGATCCTGATACAGGCGAGCCAGCGTGAGGTCTACCAGGATCCGCAGTCGGCGCAGCCGCCGGTTCTCTTCCCGCAAGGCCTCGCTGAGCTCCACTTCGCAATCCTCCCGTTCCCATCCTCGGCGCGGACGGCGATTCCCGCCGTACGCCATCTGACGCTCATCCGCGGGCGAGGTACTCGGTCACGAGGCGCACACCGGCGCCTGTCGCCCCCACAGGGTGGTACGGCTGTGTCTTCGTAGTCCACGCGTTGCCGGCGATGTCCAGGTGCGCCCAGGCGATCCCCGGCTTCACGAAGAACTTGAGGAACGCCGCTGCGGTCGAGGCACCACCCCAGCGACCACCCGAGTTCTTGATGTCTGCGACCTCGGACTTCATATCGTCGCCGTATTCGTCGTACAAGGGCAGCGGCCAGGCCCGGTCCCCCGTCGCCTCGCCCACTTCCTTCAGGCGCTGCACGATGCGCTCGTCGCCGAACGCCCCCGAAGCGTAGTGACCGAGCGCGACCACGCAGGCCCCCGTCAGGGTCGCCAGGTCGATGACCTCCTTCGGATCGAGCTCGCACGCGTAGGTGAGCGCGTCCGCGAGGATGAGGCGCCCCTCGGCGTCGGTGTTGATGATCTCGATCGTCTTGCCGGAGTACGACGTCAGAATGTCGCCCGGGCGATAGGAATTGCTACCCGGCATGTTCTCCGCCGACGGGATGATTCCCACGAGGTTGATACGCAGCTTGAGAAGCGCGACCGCGCGCATGATTCCGAGCACGGCCACCCCACCCATCTTGTCGAACTTCATCTCCTCCATGCTCGCCGCGGGCTTTATCGAGATTCCGCCCGTGTCGAACGTGATCGCCTTGCCCACTACCACGCTCGGAGGGGCATTTCTCTTGCCTCCGCGATAACGGAGCACCATCAGCCGGGGCTCGTGCGCCGATCCCTGCCCCACGCCCAGGATCCCCCCCATCCGCTTCTTCTCCAGGTCGCGGCGCGTCAGCACCTCGAATTCGAACTTGTGCTCCTCGGCCAGTCTGCGTGCGCTCTCGGCGAGCGAAGCGGGGTAAATCTCGTTCGGAGGGCCGTTGCCGATGTCGCGCGTCCAGTTGACTGCGTCGGCCATCTTCCCGCCGCGGTCGAGGCCGGAGCGGATCGCGGCCAGCTTGCGGCCATCCGCCTCGACGATCGTAATCGACTGTAGCGCCTCCTTCTCGCGGTCCCGCGGCTCGCCCGGCTCCTCCTCGGGCTCGACGGTCTTGTAGCGATCGTACCGATAGCCGGCCATCAGGGCGGACTCGGCGATCGCCTGGGCCAGGTCTTTCGTGGAGACGCCCGTCGCCTCGAGGTCACCGCCGCCATGGAGCACGCTGTGGAAGCGCGTGATCCGGTGGCGGAGGAGGCGCTGGGTCACACTCCCGGTGGATTTCCGCAGCGTCTCGAGATCGCAATTGGGCTTTCGCCCGAGACCCACCACGACCACGCGCCGCGCCGGCAACCTCCCACGCGTGTGCACGATCGTGATCTCTCCGGGTCGGCCCGTGATCTCGCCGTCGGCGATCAGCTCCGAGATCTGGCCATCCAGCGCCGCGTCCACCGCGCCCGTCGCACCCGAGGGCCGCTGCACGCCCTGATACAGGTTGACGACGAGCGCGGCGGTCTCGACTTCGGTGACGTCCGCCTTGATTGCCGAA
>JAICNR010000216.1 GCA_025931135.1 Gemmatimonadota bacterium
GACCGAGCAGTTCGGCCCCTACCCGTACAGCGACCTCAAGATCGTCGAGATCCCGCGCTACGGCGGCTTCGGCAGCGCCCATCCCCACGCCATCGCCTTCACCGAGGACGTCTTCTTCAGCCGCGTCCGGGATGGCGAGGTCGACCAGCCGTTCTACGGGACCGCGCACGAGGTGGCCCACACGTGGTGGGGCGGGCTGGTGCGGGGCGCCGGCGTCCGCGGCGCTGGGTTTCTCTCGGAATCGATCGCCAACTACAGCGCGATGATGGTGACGGAGAAGACCTACGGCCCCGAGGCAGCCCGCCGGGTCTACGAGTTCCAGATGGAGCGGTACTTCCGCGGGCGGGCCGAGTTCTCGCGCGAAGTGCCGGTGCTCGAGGTCGAAGACCAGCCGTACATCGCGTACCGGCGCGGCGCGATCGCGCTGTACACGCTGCGGGACCGGATCGGCGAGGAGGCGGTGAACGGGGCGCTGCGGCGCTACTTCGAGAGATACCGCGCGGCCGGGCCGCCGTTCCCCACCTCGCTCGACCTCTATGGCGAGCTGCGCGCGGCGACCCCCGACTCGCTCGACGGCCTGCTCGAGGACCTCTTCGAGACCATAACCCTCTGGGAAGTCCGCGCCGAGCAGGCGACCGTGGAACCGACGGGCACCGGCGAATACCGGGTGACGCTGACGGTGGGAGCGAAGAAGGTGCGAGCCGACGGCGTCGGCCGCGAGACCGAGGTGCCGATGGACGAGTGGGTCGAGATCGGCGTCTTCGCGGCCGGCGAGGGCGGTGACCTTGGCGAGCCGCTCTACCTCGAGCGGCACCGCATCCGGCGCGGCGAGCAGACGATCCGCATCACCGTGCCGCGCGAACCCGCCCGCGCCGGCATCGATCCCTACCGCAAGCTGATCGACCGCCAGCGCGACGACAACGTCGTCGGGGTGGAAGCCTCCGGCCCGGACACCCCCATGGATCTACGCTAGCTGCACCTTGTTCGCGACCGCGCTGGGACGGGCGGTGCGCTGGCGGCCGGAACGCGAGGCGCAGTCGTGACTAGCTGCCTTCTGCTCGCTCCTCGTCAGGCACCGACGCGCTCCCACAACTCCACGGAACCTTCCCGGCGCAGGAGAATCGGATGGCACTCCGGTGTGCGCAAGGACCGCCACTTCCGATAATGCTGTGGGCTTCGGTGGGCGAGCTTTCTCAACAGATGCTCCCATTCGTATGCGAGTTGCCCTTCCGTGACAGAAATCCGTTGCACCGGGCGTACCTGCCCGACCTTGCTGCGGTCAAAGGCATAGCCACGACGCACCGCCTCGGAGTGGACGGCGCCCAGGTAGGCAGAAATGGCGCGCCGCGGAGTAGCGTGGGATAGAAAGCGGTGCAGTTGAGGATGGTGGCTGTAGCCTCGGGCCTGACCGGTCAGGACTGCGCGCGCCAGTAGAGCCTCCCGCCACAGAGCGACCAGACCCTGCGGGTCGAGATACTTGGGATGAACAGACCACAGTCTCATTGGTCGCGGCTTTTCGGTGAACAGAGCTCATGTGATGCCCAGTCAGCTCCGCAAAATCTTCTCCATGGCTTTTCCTTTGGCGAGCTCATCGATCAGCTTGTCCAAGTAGCGAATCTTTTGCACCAATGGGTCCTCTATTTCTTCCACGCGCATGCCGCACACTACGCCTTTGATGAGTGAACTCTTGGGATGAATGGCGGGTGCCTGAGCAAAGAAGGTTTCCAGATCGTTCTCGCTCGCGATTTGCTTCTGTAATGCCGCCTGGCTATAGCCGGTCAACCAGCGAATGACCTCGTCCACTTCTTCCTTGGTACGACCCTTCCGCTCCGCCTTTTGGATATACAGGGGATAAACTTTCGAAAATTTTATGGCGAACATGTTGCGTGCAGGCACCGTTACCTTCCTTTGGACCGAGTCCGCCTACCTTCTCGGCTCGTACCGCAGCGCCACCGCCCCCGAGCCGAGCTCCAGCCGGCTCACGAGCTCCAAGTCGATGTGCTTCGATAGTCCCGCGAACAACGTCGGCCCGTGGCCCGCCAGCCTGGGATGCACCACGAACTCGTACTCATCGATCAGCCCCAGCTCCGTCAACGCCAGCGCGAGCTTCACGCCGGCCACGAACAGTCCCTTACCTGACTCCCGCTTGAGCTCCTGGACAGCCTTCCCTAGATCCCCGCGCACGAGCTCCGCATTCCAATCGACCCGGTCCAGGGTGCTCGACACGACGTACTTCCTCGCCATGTCGATCGCCCGGGCGAAGGGATCCATCCAGGGCTCCATC
>JAICNR010000072.1 GCA_025931135.1 Gemmatimonadota bacterium
GACGGGCGCGTTCATCGTCCTCGTCTACGGGATCGTCCAGACGTACGGCTACGACGGGCTCGCCGTCGCGACGATGATGGCCGGCGGGCTCATGGTCCTCATGGGGATCGCTCGACTCGGGAACGTGATCAAGTTCGTCCCCTATCCCGTGACGATCGGCTTCACCTCCGGGATCGCGATCATCATCGCGGTGTCCCAGATCCGCGACCTGTTCGGCCTCGACATGGAGTCGGTACCGGCGGACTTCGTCGAGAAGATCGTCGCCTACGGCGGCCATGTCGGGAGCGTGAATCCCTGGGCGCTCGGCGTAGGCGCGTTCGCGGTTCTGTTCCTCGTCCTCTGGCCCCGGGTGAACCCGCGGATCCCGTCGCCCCTCCTGGCGATCGTGATCGCGACCGTCGCCGCGTATGCGCTCGACCTTCCGGTCGAGACGATCGGCGACCGGTTCGGAGCCGTGCCGCACATGCTCCCTTCGCCGGCGCTCCCCAGCGTGAGCTGGGCCGAGATGCGCGCCCTCTTCCCGTCGGCGATCGCGATCGCGCTTCTGGCGTCGATCGAGTCGCTCCTCTCGGCGGTGGTGTCGGACGGGATGATGGGCGGTCGCCATCGATCGAACATGGAGCTCGTCGCGCAGGGCGTAGCGAACGTGGCTTCGCCCGTGTTCGGCGGGATCCCCGCGACGGGTGCGATCGCGCGGACGGCGCTGAACGTCCGGAGCGGCGGCCGGACGCCCGTGGCCGGGATGGTGCACTCGCTGACCGTCCTTCTCATCCTGTTCGCGCTCGCCCCGCTAGCGGGCATGATCCCGATGGCGGCCCTCGCCGGCATCCTCCTCCTCGTCGCCTACCACATGAGCGAGTGGCGGGTGTTCGTGAAACTCTTCCGGAGCCCGAAGAGCGACATCCTCGTCCTCCTGACGACGTTCCTCCTCACCGTCCTCGTCGACCTGGTCGTCGCGCTCCAGGCGGGGATCGTTCTCGCCGCGTTCCTGTTCATGAGGCGAATGGCCGATCTCAGCGAGGCGTCGTACGTGCAGGACATGATGGCCGAGGACGTCGACGAGGGCGTGGACCCGGCGCTGGCGGAGCCCCTCCCCCACGGAGTCGAGATGTTCAAGGTCCACGGCACGCTTTTCTTCGGCGCGGCCAGCAAGTTCAAGGACGCGATGCGGCGGGTCGAGAAGCCGCCCAAGGTCCTGATCCTGCGGCTCCGCGAAGTGCTGGTGATCGACGCGACGGGCCTGCGCGCGCTGGAAGACCTGCTCGACAAGGCCGAGCACGACGGGACGCGGATCGTGATGACCGCCGTCCAGGCGCAGCCGCGCGAAGTTCTGGAGCGGGCGGGAATTCTCACGCGCGTGGGCGACGAGAACCTGGTTCCGGATTTCCGGCGAGCGGTCGCGCGGGCGAGGGAGATCGTGGCGGCGCCCGCGCCGCCCCGCTAGGGCGCGCGGAACGCTGCTACAGAGGCAGCTCCACGGAGGTCTCTTCCTCCGGAGCTGGGAACTCGAACGGCTGCGGCGGGCCGCCGCTCTGCCATTCGCCGGTCTCGCACGACGCGCGCGAGAACTGCTCGATCGTGAACGCGGGGCCGGGGAGCGCGATGATGCGGGCCGCGGTTCCGCCCTCCTCCATGGCCCCGCAGGCGTCGTACTGGATCATCGCCCCGCCCCACGTGCGGAGGCCCGAATCGGCGAGCGAGACGAGCGTCACGCTGGTCGAGTTCTCGCCGCCCATCCCGAACGACCCCGTCACGGCGAGCTCGTCGCGGCCGTCCCCGTCGAGATCGGGGATCGACGCGAGAGCATGGGCGGGAGCCTCGAACGCGACGTTCCGGACCAGCGCGCCGTCCTCGATCACGGCGATCCCCATCTTGGGGCAGCACCGTGGCCAGGCGCTCATCAGGTAGAGGACCGCCTGCTGCGAGGCGCCGGGTCCCGTGAACGCGCCCTCCGCGACCGACATCACCAGCACTTCCTCCTCGTACTCGGGGTCCTGCGCCTGCCAGTGAGCGCGGGCTGCGGCGACCGTCTGGGGCATCGCCGGGGAGGTCCAGGCGGAGAGGTCGACGTACTGCCCCAGCGCGGTGCCATCGGCGATCACGACGGGCGTCGTGTCGGAAGGAGCGGCCGCGGGCGCGCCGTCATCGGGCGTCTGCGCGTTCGCGCAGCCGAAGGCGGCGGTGGAGAAGAGGGCGAAGAGGAGAGCGGATCGCACGAGCCGGAAACTGAAGAAGAAGATGGCGCGGCGCAAGCTACGCGGTCCCCAGTCCGCCGCGGAACATGAACCACACCGCCCCGCAGAGGCAGAGACCGGCCCACAAGTAGTCGAGCTTGATCGGCTCGCGCAGGTAGAAGACGGCGAAGGGCACGAACACGGAGAGGGTGATCACCTCCTGGAGGATCTTGAGGTGTGCGACGCTCGCCACCGAGTAGCCGATCCTGTTCGCGGGCACCTGGAACAGGTACTCGAAGAGCGCCACTCCCCAGCTGACGAGCGCGGCGACGAGCCACGGCTTCGCGTTCAGTTCCTTGAGGTGCGCGTACCAGGCGAACGTCATGAAGACGTTGGATACGACGAGCAGCAGGGCGGTCTTGACGAGGACGGGCATCGCGGGAGCGCGCCTCCGAATGAAGGGGGGTGGATTGACAGGCGTACGCGAAACCGGATATCCATGCCGTCGATGAGCGACCGACCGACACGCTCGAGCCGGGCCGACGGCGTCCCCGGCGCCATCAAGATACTCGGCGCCCTGAGCTTCACGCTGAGCGTCGGACTCGTTCTCCTCGTCCACCACTACCTGACGACCTGGAAG
The DNA here is from genome assembly GCA_025931135.1 of Gemmatimonadota bacterium. Taxonomy (GTDB): domain Bacteria; phylum Gemmatimonadota; class Gemmatimonadetes; order JACCXV01; family JAHWKZ01; genus JAICNR01. The sequence goes on from JAICNR010000072.1 coordinate 2,815, forward strand.
TGCCCGATCCCGCAGTAGTCGCGACGCGGTTGACTTCCTCGTTCACCAGTTCCATAGTGCGGCCACCGACCGGACGTCGACCCCGACTCTTCCCCCGGAGAATCCGCGTGAGAACGTCGAGCCGTCTCATCGTCGCGCTCCTGAGCCAGCTGCCCGCTGCCTCTCTCCTTCTCGCCCAGTACGACGGCTCCGGCGACGCCGCCGGCGGTTGCGCGGCGTGCGGTGCGTGCGGAGTGGGGATCGGGGTCATCATCTTCGTCCTGCTGGCGATCCTCGCGATCAACATCGCGCTCCTGGTGTGGGTAGCGCGGGACGCGAAGGCACGCGGGCTCGACAACTCGGTCCTGTGGATGCTTCTCGTCATGGTCACGGGACCGATCGGTCTCATCATCTATATCTACTCGCGGCCCAAGGGAGACCTGGTCCTGTGCTCGAGCTGCGGGAACAAGCGTCTCGAGGCGAGCGCAAAGTGCCCGCATTGCGGCAACTCCTGAGGCGACCGGACGTTTACCTCGCCCTGATCCTGCTCGTCATCGGGCTCGGCTTCGCGGACACGTATCGCTCTCCGGAGCGGCAGCTCGTGTCCGAAATCTACGTGACGGGTGTCCACGCATATCAGAAGCTGGGACGACCACTCCTCGAAGGGCGGATTCAGTGCCGCTACGAGCCGACGTGCTCGGACTACTCGATCGAGGCGGTCCGGACGCTCGGGCTCCGGCGGGGGCTGGCGATGAGCGGGCGGCGGATCCGCGCCTGCAAGATCGACGTCCCGCTCGGCACGTACGATCCGGTCCCGAAGCGATCGTGAAGCGCAAGGGTCGCATGAGGCTGGCCCTCGCAAACTGAGCGTTGTGGGGGATCGGCCGCCGGATACGTTGGACACACGGCGCCATATGTGAGAGAATCGTGATCGTGTCGAGGATGACCAGCGCACTGATTTGTCTCGCTCTGTTCGCATGCGCGGACACCGAGGCGGATCGCCCGGCCGAGCCGGAGTCGCCCGCGGCCAGTGATTCGGCGGCAGGTGACGTCGCTCTGGGCCAGCAGATCTTCCGCTTCGACACGTTCGGGGACGAACGCTTCTGGACTGACACGTTGCGGATGCACGAGGTCATCGCGACCTCCGTCGATCCGATGACGGCTCTCGGCGCCGGGCTCAAGGTCGACGCCGACGCGCTCCCGCCGGGAATCCTCGAGCAGGCAGATCTCAGCGATCCCGCCACGACGGTCGCGCTTCTCGGGCTCGACGCCGTCGTGGGCCTCAAGGCCGAGGTGACCGAGGACGGACGGATCACGCGCGTCGGAATCACGTGCGCGCTCTGCCACTCGGACGTGGACGATTCGGTTCAGGAAGGGATCGGCCGCCGATTGGACGGCCATCCGAATCGCGACCTGAATCCGGGCCTCATCCTGTCCCTGTCCCCGGCACTCCAGGACCCGGCTACGCAGGCGGTCCTGACGTCCTGGGGACCGGGCAAGTACGATGCCTACTGGAATCATGACGGGAAGAACGACCCGACGGTGATCCCGCCCGCCTACGGCCTCGAGGGAGTGGACCTCGAGACGTTCACCGGCGAGGGGCCGATCAGCTACTGGAACGCCTACGTGGCGGTTACGCAGATGCACGGCCAGGGCTCGTTCTCCGATTCGCTCCTCGGGATCGAGATCGTGGCATCGCCCGATCTGGTGACCCCGAAGCTCGCCGATCTCCTCGCGTACCAGCTGAGCCTGCCTGCACCGACCCCACCGGCCGGAAGCTTCGATCCGGCTGCCGCGGAGCGTGGTGCGGCGGTGTTCGCCGGACAGGGAACGTGCGCGAGTTGCCACTCGGGCCCCACGTTCACCGACGCGAACGATCGGCTTCACGATCCGGCGGAGACGGGGATGGATCCCGGGCTCGCTCAGCGGGGGAACTCGAGGCAGTACCGCACGACGCCGCTACGCGGCGCGTGGCAGCGTCCGCCGTATTTCCACAACGGCAGCGCGGCCACGCTTCCCGACGTCGTCGACCACTACGACGCGTTCCTGGGGCTCGACCTGTCGCCCGAGCAAAAGGCGGAGCTCGTCGAGTACCTGAAGTCGCTCTAGCGCATTGCGGGTGAAGCGGAAGGCCTACGGCAGCTCGATGTCCGAGGCTTCCGTCGCGACCTCTTCGCGGGTCTTCGCCGGTTCCCGCGCGATCTGCTCCCGGATCGTCACCGGCACCGTGGGATCGCGGAGCGTCGTCGTGTCGCCGAGAGCCTCGTCGTTCGAGATGTTCTGGAGAAGCCGGCGCATGATCTTGCCGCTCCGCGTCTTCGGCAGGTCGTCGACGATGTGGACGCGCGACGGACGCGCGAACTTCCCGATCTCCTCCTCGATCGCGCGCACGATCTTCGCCTCGATCCCGTCGCGGCTCGCGCCCTCCTTCAGGATCGCGTAGACCTCCGGGACGTGGCCCTTCTGCTCGTCGCGCTTGACCGCGACGGCGGCTTCGGCGACCTCCTCGACCGTCTGGCACGCGCTCTCGAGCTCCATCGTGCCGAGCCGGTGGCCTGCCACGTTGATCACGTCGTCGAGCCGGCCCATGATCCGGAAGTCCCCGTGGACCTGGTAAGCGCCATCGCCGGTCCGGTAGCGCCAGTCCTTCCAGTCCTTCGACGACGTGTCGCTGAACCGCGCCCAGTACTCCTCGATGAACCGCGCGTCCGCCCCGTAGAGGGTCTGGAGCATCCCCGGCCACGGGCGGCAGAGCACGAGGTTCCCGGCTTTGTTCGATCCCTGCGGGACCTCGTTCCCCTCGTCGTCGACGATCCGGGCGTCGATTCCGGGGAGCGGCCGGCCCGCGTGGCCGGGGCGCATGTTCCTCAGCGCGGGCAGACCGACGATCACGTGGCCGCCGGTCTCGGTCTGCCACCAGGTGTCGACGATCACCGCGTCGCCGTGGCCGACGTGGTCGTAGTACCACTTCCAGGCGCGCGGCTGGATCGGCTCGCCGACCGTAACCATGAGGCGGAAATCGTTCGCTTGCTTCTCGACCGGCTCGGGGCCCCATTTCATGAACATCCGGATCGCGGTCGGCGACGTGTGGAACAGCTTTACGCCCTTCTCGCGCGCGATCTTCCAGACGATGTCCTTCGACGGCCAGTCCGGCGCGCCTTCGAACAGGATCGAGGTGGTTCCGAGCGAGAGTGGCCCGTAGACGATGTAGCTGTGGCCGGTGATCCAGCCGATGTCGGCCATGCACCAGTAGACGTCGTCGGGCTTGATGTCGAGCACCCATTTCGACGTCGCGGTCGCATAGGCCAGGTAGCCGCCGGTCGAGTGCTGAACGCCCTTGGGCTGGCCCGTCGTCCCGGACGTGTACATGAGGAACAGGATGTCCGAGGCCTCGCGCGAAACCGGCTCGACCGTCGCGCCGGCGTGCTTCTCGAGGAGGTCCTTCGCCAGCCAGTCGCGCCCCGGCACGAGCTCGAGGGTCTCCGCGGGCTCCTCGTTCCGCGTCACGACGACGACCGCCTCCACGTCCGTGTCCGCGCGCTCGATCGCCTCGTCGCCCTTCTTCTTGTGGTCGAGCATCTGCCCGCGGCGGTAATAGCCGTCGATCGTGACCAGGAAGCGGCTCTTCGCGTCGTCGATCCGAGACGACAGCGCGTGGGCGCTGAACCCGCCGAACACCACGGAGTGGGGCGCGCCGATGCGCGCGCACGCGAGCATCGCGATCGGGAGCTCGGGCACCATCGGCAGGTGGATCGTGACGACGTCGTTCTCGCGGACGCCGAGTCCCCGGAGCATCGCGGCCCACTCGTTCACCTGCCGGTGGAGCTCCCGGTACGTGAGCGTCCGCTCGTCGCCGATCTCGCCCACCCAGTGGTAGGCGATCCTGTCGCCGCGCGACTCGAGGTGGCGATCCACGCAGTTGACCGAGGCATTCAGCCGACCGCCGACGAACCAGCGGTAGAAGGGTGGGTTCGAGTCGTCCAGCACTTTGTCCCATTCCCGGTCCCAGACGAGGAGCTCGGCGTACTCAGCGAAGGCAGCCGGGTAGTTGCGGTCGAACCGCTCGTAGACAGAGGCGTCGGTCATGTTCGCCTGGGAGACGAACGACGCCGGCGGCTCGAAGACGCGCTCCTCGGAGAGGCGGGATTCGAGGGTCGACGGGGTCTGGTGGTCGGCCATGCGCGCGCTCCTTCGCAGGGGTCCGGCCCTAAGGTATCACGGGGCGGCGGACGATCCAATGCGGCTGGCGGAAAGTGGCCGTCGAGACTCAATGCACGACTTAACCGACCAGGCGCGCACATCGGCCGGAACAGTTGATTTAGTACCGATCATCGGGTATAAGCAGAATGGAAGCCTAAAAGAGTCGGAGATCCGTGCAGCGACTACCGCTCGTTCGCCGCTTTCAAGCCTTCGGCCTCATGTTCGGTTCCTGCTTTCTGATCTCGGCGACCCAGATCCACGCTCAGGTCTCCAATCGAGAATTGAGCAGAGTCTTCGAGTCTCCGTCCGCCAGAGCGATTCTTCAGAACGCTGAGACCGGGCAGCGAGACACGGTCTCCATGGCAGAAGCGCAATTCGCCCAGCCTGGGGATTTCTTGATTCCCGAGGCGCAAGTTCTAACTCCGAAGTACTTCGACGTGCTCGAAGGCGCGAGCGCTGGTGACCGCCGAGTGATTCTCCCCGGTTTCTTCACGATCGGAGAGACCGGCAGGGCAATCTCCTTGACGCCAGAAATCACTGCGATACAAGGTGGCATTCACTATTCCAATGGGGGATTCAGCGGAAGGTTTCTTGTGGCTTTGCGAGACAGCACGCGACCGGCACAAGGCGACACCCTTCCGAATCCCGTGCGCATTCAAGTCTTCGCGATGGACAGTGGAGAGGTCACCCCTTCATTCATCGACATAGCCCATACGAATCGAGTGTATGAAGGATTGACGTTTCAATCTTCGAGAGCCGAGGAGGAAGTTCGATTACGTGTCTACACTCCAACGATCTCGTCGGGAATGGACATAAACATTCAAGTCAAGGAGCCTCCACGACTGTCTCTGTACGCGTCGCCGTATCGGATTCAGGGATTCGGACTTGAACAGACCACGCTTAGGGTTGTCGTTCCTGAGGAAGTCGGAGAATCCGCTGTCGAGGTGATGCTCGATTCACGCGTGGCCAGTCCCGAGCCGAGCACGCTTTCGGTTGAGCCCGGTAAGAGTGCGGAGGCGAATCTCCGATCCGGCTGGCTTGGATCGGTGTCGATCACGGCGGTGAGCGGGAGCCTCGCATCCGATCCGGTCGAGATTCAATACCTCGTGCCCTGGCGATTCATGCTGGCGGTTCTGATTGGATCGCTGATCGGAGGAGGCCTGCGAGTTATCCAAGACAGGCGGAAGCAGGTTGCGCTGTTTATGCTCGAGGCGGTCTTGACCGGACTAGTGATTACCGTCGCCTATTTATTCGGCATCAAGCTCCTGGTTATCCTGGACGTCGCCGTGCCGCGAATACTCAGCGAGGCACTCGTCTTCATCTTCGCGGCCCTGGGTGCCTATTACGGCCTGCCGCGCCTCCAGCCAGATTCAGTCCCTCAACCGACAGCGTGAGATCCACCCAGGGCTAGGAATGTCCTGGTCGCGGTCCTCATGGCACGGAACGGTTTACAGGACTCAAAGCTCGACCCTCGACAGTCACTCGATCGGTGGCAGGTCGCGGGACTGGGGGAGGAGCTCCTCGGGCCGGCCTGCGTAGGCGCTCTCGATGTACGCCTCGAGATCAGCGGCGCCCGACTCCGCGGTCATCCGCGCCAGCGCCTCCTCGGGATAGAGGAGCCGGAGCCGCCGCGCCAGCTCGACCCGGAACTCCGGGCTATACAGCTCGCCCACCAGCGCGGTCTGGCGGAGCTCTTCGAGCGGCGCCAGGAAGATCAGGGCGTCGTACGCGTCTGCCATCGTGGTGCCCGGTGCGACGTCCAGCATGTGGTTCCCCGCGTACTCCGCGCGGCCGAACGCGGTCCCCGCGATCGGGACGGCGACCGGGCTGTTGCCGTGATCGCGGAACGCGCGGTCCCAGGCGCCGCCTTCCATCCTGTCCCAGCGGTAGTCGATCCGGTCGAGGCCCTCGGTGGTCCGCACCGCGGAGGTATCCTCGCGGACTCGCTCGATCACGAGCTGGGGCGCGTGGATGCGGATCGAGACTGCGCGCCCCGGCTCCCGCTCGTGGAAGTACGTGGTCGCGTTCCAGTAGAGTGAGCCGTCCGCGTGTCGGACCGCCTGGTAGGCGTGGCGCGTGTTCGTGAGGAAGATCCCCTTCCCGCCGGACCCCAGCGTCGAGCGGATCATCGCGTACATCGTGTAGTCGTAAGCGTCGAGTCCCTGCCGGAAGACCTCGACGTCGCGCGCGGTCGAGATCTCCGACCAGTAGGAGGGACTCCCCACTGCGACTACACGGATCCGCGCCGAGTCGGGTAGCGACCGGTTCCCGTCGTGGATCGTCCGCAGGAGGTCGAAGTAGGTGGCGTACGGAAACCCCTCGCCCCCGAGGCCGTTCTGGAAGGCCGGGTAGAGGAGCCGGGAGTCCGGCTCGGGCGCCGCCAGGTAGGCCTCGATGTGCCGCTGCTGGTTGAGCGGGACCGCCTCCAGGAACACGAACCGCGCGCGGTCGCGGAACCCGGGTTCGCGGACCAGGCGGCCGTAGAACTCGAACGGCTCGACGAGCGTGTGGAGCGCGTCGTCGAAGACGACGAGGTCGTGCCGGTCGAGCTGGTCGAGGACGAACGCGACCGGTTCCTGCCCGTGCTCGCGAAGGTCCGCGAGGTGCGGGGAGGCGGGCTCCTGCGCGACCATCGGGCTCGCGAAAGCGAGCAGGGCCGAGGCCGGCAGGGCCCCTCGGATCGTGAGGAGGAACGTGCGCATCGCTCTATCCCCTTGAGTCTTGCGAACCCGCCGAACGGTTGCAACGGGCGTCCGGAGCCGGATGTGCGTATATTGATCCCGCAATTGGACACCGCGGGAGCCCCGATAGCTCCCGTGCAGCTCTGATCCCCGGACGGAACGGGCATTCGAGCCCGACCGGCACCGGGGTTTCTTGTATGAAGGGACAGAATGAAGACGGAAACGAAGAACGGACCGCGCGATCAGCGGTCGAAGAAGAACGGGTCGCGTCCATCGACGCGGCCGGACACGAACGGGAACGGGACGCCCGAGGACGGCACGCCCGGATTCGACGGGCTGGGCCTGCACCCGAAGCTCATGCGCGCGATCGAGGACCTGGGGTTCGAGATGCCGACGCCCGTCCAGATCGCCGCCATCCCGCCCGCCCTCGATGGCCGGGACGTGATCGGCTGCGCCATGACCGGAAGCGGCAAGACGGCTGCCTTCGCGCTGCCGATCCTCCAGCGGCTCCTGGATCGCCCGCGCGGCGCGACCCGCGCGCTCATCCTCACGCCGACCCGCGAGCTCGCATCGCAGGTCGCGGAGCATCTGGCCGAACTCGCGGTTCACACGAATGTGCGCGTCGCGACCGTATTCGGCGGGGTCGGAGCGGGGCCTCAGGAGAAGGCGTTCCGGAAGGGCGTCGATGTGATCGTCGGGACGCCCGGCCGGCTCCTCGACCACTTCCAGAGCGACTACGCGCGGCTTCCCGAGCTAGAGGTCCTCGTCTTCGACGAGGCGGACCGCATGCTCGACATGGGATTCCTGCCGGACATCAAGCGGATCCTGAGGCACCTCCCGAAGAAGCCGCGCCAGACGTTCTTCTTCTCGGCGACGATGCCGGACGAGATTCTGAGACTCTCGCGTGACATTCTCCGCGACCCGGTGCGGCTCTCGGTCGAGCGGAAGTCGGCGCCGGCCACCGGCGTGACGCAGGCGCTCTACCCGGTGAGCACACGGGGCAAGCTCGATCTTCTGATCGAGCTCCTGGAACGCGGCGAGATCGGCAATGCGATCGTGTTCTGCCGCACGAAGCATCGGGCGGACCGCGTCGCGAAGAAACTGGTCGCCGAGGGGATCGCCGCAGGGCGGATCCACGGTAACCGGAGCCAGGGGCAGCGGACGGAGGCGCTCGCCGCCTTCAAGAACGGACGCACCCGCGTCCTGGTGGCGACCGACATCGTGGCGCGCGGGATCGATGTCGAGGCGCTGGACCATGTGGTGAACTTCGACGTTCCCCACACCGCCGACGACTACATCCATCGGGTGGGTCGGACCGCGCGCGCGGAGCTGACAGGGGACGCCTATACCCTGGTCGCGCCCGAAGAGGAGAGCATCGTCTGGACGATCGAGCGGGTGCTGGGTCGGTCGATCGAGCGGCGCAAGGTCGAAGGGTTCGATTACGGCTCGCCCGCCGAGGAACCGAACCTTACCGGGGCGCCCAAGCCGACCAACGGGAACGGTCGGCGCCGGGCGAGCGGTCGCGGGCACCGGGCCCCGATCCGGCGGTCCCAATGAGCGTGGAGCGCGAAGCGACGCGGCACTGCGGGACGTGCGGCCGCCCCTTGGGCGTCCCGGAGTCCGACCCCGCCGGACGCTCGTCGGAAACGACGCCGCGTGACCGGGGCGAGCCGCCGGGGCAGGTCGAGATCGGCAGGACGAACGGGCCACGACGCCTGTTCCGAAGGCGGTCGAGCATCCTCCGCTTCGGTCGCCTCTAGGAGGGGAAAACCCCTACACGGCGGTCCGGATCCCCGACCCGGGCGGCCGCGGTTCTCCCGACGGACGGCCCGCGGTGCCCGGCGTACGATCCGGGCATGACCACGGCGGCACCTCCCACCTTCGAATATGCGGCCACCGACAAGGCCCGGGATGGCACGTTCGTCCGGATCCGCACGATCGCGCCGGAAGATCGCGACGGCCTGATCGAGACGTTCCGGCGGCTCTCGCCCGAATCGATCCGCGCGCGCTGGCACGGCGCGAAGGCCGTGCTCGCGGCGGGCGAGATCGCCGCCGAGACGGACATCGATCCGGAAACCCACGTCGGGGTCGTCGCGACGGTGTGGATCGACGGGCGCGAGCGGATCGTCGGTCTGGCCAGCTACTTCGTGGACCCGTGGACGGAGCCGCGACGGGCGGAGATCGCGTTCACGGTGCTCGACGCCTGGCAAGGGCGGGGAATCGGTACTCTCCTCTTCGCGCACC
>JAICNR010000053.1 GCA_025931135.1 Gemmatimonadota bacterium
AGCGGGAACAGCAGGGAACGGCGCTCGAGCACGTGAGGCTCGAGCGGCGCCGGCACGAGAGCGAGCTTGAGATGCAGCAGGAGCATCTCGCGCGCTACGAGCGGCAGCTGAACGACGTCAAGACGAACGTCGCGTACAGCGCACTCTTGACGGAGATCCAGGGCACGAAGCGGGCGATCTCCGAGCTCGAGGACGACATCCTGGCGGAGATGGAGCGCCGCGAGGGGATCGAAGCGCGGATCGTCGAGATCGACGCCGAGCTCGAGCTGAAGCGAGCCGCCGCCGCGGACCGGCTCGCGGAGCTGGAGCAGGAACTGGGCTTCGTCCAGCGCGAGCTGGCGGCCCTCGACCAGCGCCGTCAGGGGATGGTGAGCGAGGTCGAGCCGGGGATCTACCGGCTCTACGACCGGTTGCGTCGCGGCCGGCGGTTCCCGGCGCTCGTTCCGCTCAAGGGCCACGCGTGCGGCGCATGCCACAGCCGGCTTCCCCCGCAGGTGGTCGGAGAGATCACCCACCACGGCTCGCTCCACCCGTGCGAAGCGTGCGGGGTCCTGATCTACGCGCCGATCGGCGTCGAGGCCGACGCCTAGTGACCGGGACGGTCCTGGTGATCCACACCGACGGCGCGGCGCGGGGAAACCCCGGCCCCGCGGGCGCGGGCTGGGTAGTGGAGACGATGGAGGGCGAGCTGGTCGTCGAGGGATGCGCGTACCTCGGCGAGCTCACGAACAACCAGGCCGAGTACGAGGCGCTGCTTCTGGCGCTGGACGCCGTCGACCCGGGGCCCGAGACGCACATCGAGATTCTGGCCGACTCCGAGCTCATGGTGCGACAGCTCAACGGCCAGTACCGCGTCAAGCACGCGGACCTGCGTCCGCGGTACGAGGCCGCGAGCCGGGCACTCGCACGGGCGGCCCGCGCGCGCGTCGTGCACGTCCCCCGGGAGGAGAATGCCCGCGCCGACGAACTGGCCAATCAGGCGATCGACATGCATTTTCAAGCTCCGCGGGAGCAGGGCGGACAGACGGTCGCCGGTGGTCCGTAAGGGCCGCTGGAGGAAAGTCCGGGCTCCACAGGGCAGGACGCTCGCAGACTGCGCCTCCGGGCGTGGGGATGCGAGGCACCCTTCGGGGTGACGGAAAGTGCCACAGAAAACAAACCGCCGGGGTTCCGCGAGGGACACCGGTAAGGGTGAAACGGTGGGGTAAGAGCCCACCGCGCCTCCGCGCGAGCGGGGCGGCACGGCAAACCCCGTCCGGAGCAAGGCCATGTAGGGAAGGATGCGGTGGCCCGCCGCGTTCGACTTCCGGGTAGGCCGCTCAGATCGATGGCCGTCGCCGCAGCACGCGGTACAGAACCCGGCTTATCGTTCGCCCGCTCCCGCATCTTCTTTTCACCCCCCATGATACGGACGTGCTGAGACCGACCTGGACCTGGCCTACTCCGGTGGACGGCCTCGCGGCGAGCGCGTTGGCAAGCGAGCTCGGCGTACCGGCCGCTGTGGCGGAGCTCCTCCTGCGGCGCGGCTTCGACACGCCGGACCGCGCCCGGGCCTTCCTCGACCCCACGCTCGATCAGCTCCACGATCCCTTCGAGATGCGCGACATGGACCTCGCGGTGGCGCGCGTGGAAGCTGCGCTCGCGTCGAGCGAGAAGATCGTCGTCTACGGGGACTACGACGTGGACGGCATCACGGCGACTGCTCTGCTCGTGCGCTATCTCCGGTGGCGGGGAGCAGACGTGCAGTACTACATCCCGCATCGCGTCGAGGACGGCTACGGTCTCTCGAAGGACGGTGTGACGGGATTGGCGGAGCGCGGCGCGCGGCTGGTCATCACGTGCGATTGCGGTGTGACTGCGGTCGAGGAGGTCGCGCTGGCGCGAGACATGGGACTCGACGTGATCGTCACCGACCATCACGAGTGCGGCGCCGATCTGCCGCCCGGGATCGCGGTCCTGGATCCCAAGCGCGAGGACTGCGCGTACCCCGACCAGAACCTGGCCGCGGTCGGTGTGGCGTTCAAGCTGTGCGAGGCGCTCGAGATCTCCGCCGGGCGCGACCGCGGTACGCTGCGGCGTGGTCTCGATCTGGTCGCCCTGGGAACGATCGCGGACCTGGTCCCGGTCACCGGCGAGAACCGCGTCCTGATCCGCTTCGGGCTCGACGTTCTCGCCGGAACGCGAAACGCCGGTCTCAAGGCGCTCCTCCAGCGGACCGAGCTCGACCGGTGTCGCCCCTCCGCCTGGCAGGTCGGCTTCGTCCTCGCTCCGCGGATCAACGCAGTCGGTCGGATGGACGCGGCGGTGCGTGGCGTCGAGCTCCTGCTCTGCGACGAGGCCGAGAAGGCGGAGCGGATCGCCGACGCGCTCGAGGAGGTGAACGTGAGCCGGCAGGCGGCGGACCGGAACCTCCTGTCGGAGGCGCTCCAGATCATCGAGTCGAGCTACGATCCCTCGCGCGACCGCGCGATCGTCCTGGCGGGCAAGGACTGGCACCCCGGAGTGATCGGGATTGTCGCTTCCCGCGTGGTCGAGCGCTTCCACCGCCCGACCGTCATGATCGCGCTTGACGCCGACGGCCGGGGGCGAGGCTCGGCGAGGAGCGTTCCGGGTTTCCACCTGCTGGAAGCCTTGACGGCCTGCGCGGAGCATCTGGATGCCTACGGCGGCCACCGCTACGCGGCGGGGCTGGCGATCCGTCATGATCGGGTGGACGCGTTCCGGGCCGCGTTCCAGGAATACGCGAGTGAGCGTCTAGACGCCCGGAGCCTCCAGCCCTCCCTGACGATCGACCTCGAGCTGCCGCTCGAGGCGATCGACGCCCCGCTCTATTCGGCGCTCGGCCGGTTCGGTCCCTATGGCCCCGGGAACCCGGAGCCGGTGATGGCGCTCACCGAGGTGTCCGCGCGCGGCTATCCGCGTATCGTGGGCGACGACCACCTCAAGATCCTGGTGGCCCGGAACGGGCGCACGCTCGACACGATCGGCTTCCACATGGGGCAGCTGATGCAGGAGATGGATCTGAACCGCGGACCGCTGACGATTGCCTGCCGGCTGCGCGAGAACACGTATCTCGGCCGCTCGGCCCTCCAGGGGCGGCTGATCGACGTGCTGCCGGGGAACGGGCGCTCGTGAGGGTGATCGCGGGGGAGTTCCGCGGGCGTCGCCTGGCGAGCGCGCGGGCGCGGGATCTGAGGCCGACGGCCGACCGTGTCCGGGAGGCTCTGTTCAGCATCCTGGGACCCGCCGTTCGTGGCGCGCGTGTGCTCGACCTGTACGCCGGCACCGGCGCGCTGGCGCTCGAGGCGCTCTCCCGCGGCGCCCGTTCGGCGACGTGCGTGGAACGATCGCCTGCCGCGCTCGCGGCGCTCGAGCGAAACGTGCGGGAGCTGGGGCTGGGCGCCCGCGTGACGATCGTCCGCAGCGACGCCCTGGCGTACGCGCGCAGGCTCCGCGGGGAGGCCGACCGCTTCGACCTCGTGTTCTGCGACCCCCCGTACGCCGATCCCTCCGAGCCCATCCTCGCCGACGTGGCGGGCGGGACGTGGTGGACGACCGCGGCCGTGCTCGAGCACGCCGCCACGCAGCCGCCGGCGACGCCCGAAGGACTTTCCGCCGACACGCGACGGTACGGTGACACCGGGGTCACGATCTTCCGGCGGCGGACGGCGGAGGACGACGCGTGAACCCGCCAGGCCCGCCGGCCGTCGGTCTCTATCCCGGCACGTTCGACCCGGTCACTCGCGGGCACGAAGACCTGATCGCGCGCGCGCTCACGATCGTCGATACCCTGTGGGTCGGAGTGGCGGAGGACACGACGAAGGAGCCGCTGTTCGCGCTGGAGGAGCGGGTCGATATGGTGCGCGAGGTGACGCGAAAAGAGCCGCGAATCCGCGTCGAGGCATTCTCGGGCCTGACGGTCGAGTTCGCGCGCCGGGTCGGCGCGCGGGTGATCCTTCGCGGCCTGCGCGCCGTCTCCGACTTCGAGCTCGAGTTCCAGATGGCGCTCATGAACAAGCACCTCGCGCCCGAGATCGAGATCCTGTTCATGGCGCCCGACTCCACCTACTCGTTCCTTTCCTCGAGTCTCGTCCGCGAGGTCGCCCGCCTCGGCGGCGATGTCCACGCGTTTGTTTCGCCCGCTGTGGCCGCGCGTCTCGGACGGCGGTTCGGGGAGGTGCGATGAGCGTGGCCGCGGCCCCCGGGAACCTGGCCGGGATCGAGGAATCGGCGACCCTCGGGATGACCGCGCGCGCGGCGGCGCTCGCCCGCGAGGGCCGCTCGATCGTGTCGCTCTCCGCCGGGGAGCCCGATTTCTCGACCCCGGAGTACATCCGCGAGGCGGGAATCCGCGCGATCCGCGACGGCCATACGCACTACCCGCCGGCCGCGGGCCTGACGTCCCTGCGCGAGGCGATCGCGGGCCATGTGATGGAAACGGAGGGTGGCGCGTGCGCGACCGCCGAGGTGCTGGTCAGCGCGGGCGCGAAGCAGGTCCTGTTCGAGGCCCTGTTCATCCTGTTCGGCCCCGGCGACCGGGTCCTCATCCCGGCGCCGTTCTGGGTGTCGTATCCGGCCATGGTACGGCTCGCGCGGGCGGAACCGGTCGTGCTCGAGACGCGCGCGGAGGACGGTTGGAAGGTATCCGCCGCGGGGCTGGACGAGGCCGCGCGGGCCGGCGCCCGCGGGTTGATCCTGAACTCGCCGTCCAACCCCACGGGCGCGACGTACGACGGAAACGAGCTCGACGCGCTGGTCGAGGTCGCCGCCCGGCACGGGCTGTGGATCGTCTCCGACGAGATCTACCGCGAGATCCGCTACCGGCCCGACTACGCCTCGCTGGCGGCGCGGCGCTCGGACTACGAGCGGATCGTCGTCGTGGACGGATTCTCGAAGGCGTACGCGATGACCGGCTGGCGCGTGGGGTACGCGATCGCACCGATCGAGGTCATCGAGTCGATGACGACCCTCCAGGGTCACGTGAACACGAACACCGCGCTTCCCTGCCAGTATGCGGCCCTGGCCGCGCTCGCCGATCGCGAGGCGCGCGATCGGGCGGTGGGGGAGATGGTGGCGGCGTTCGCCGCTCGTCGGGAGTTCCTTCTGGGCGCGCTCGACTCGATCCCCGGGATCGAGCCGCTGCCGCCCGAGGGAGCCTTCTACCTCTGGATCGACGCCCATGAGTGGTGCGAGGCGCTCGGGGGAGACTCGACTGCGCTGTGCTTCGACCTGCTGGAGCAGGAGGGCGTGGCGCTCGTGCCGGGCGCCGCGTTCGGAGTCGAGGGTCACCTCCGGCTGTCGTTCGCGGCCGCCGATCCCGTTCTCCAGGACGCGGCGGCGCGCCTGGCCGCCGCGGGCCGCCGTCTCCTGGGAGGCGCATGAGCAACGAGGCCGCGCTCACGGTCGAGCGGCTCCCGCGCGAGGACGGGGTCGTCGTGCTGGCCCTATCGGGCGAGCTCGTCGTGACGAACCGCGAGTCGCTCCGGGAGCTGGCGGAGGCCCAGCTCGAGGGCGGCGTGCGGAAGCTCGTGATCGCGATCGGAGGGCTCAGCCACGTCGACACCTCCGGGCTCGCGCTCCTTGTCCAGCTGGCGACCCGGTTCGCCGAGCGGGCAGGCCGACTGGTCGTGGCGGGGCGCGTTTCGGGCGCGGAGGAGATGCGCCAGAGCCTGTTCCTCGACGAGGCGATCGAGTTTGCGGACGGGGTGGAGGACGCGGTCGCCGCCTTATCCGGGTGACCCCGCGGCTCTCGCAGCACTTCCTCCACGATCGGGCTGTCGCAGCCCGGATCGCCGCCGCGGTCTCCGCGCCGGAGGGTGCCCTGGTGGTCGAGATCGGGCCCGGCCGAGGCGCCCTGACCGAGCCGCTTCTCGAGCGCGACTTCCGGGTCCTGGCCATCGAGCTCGATCGCGGGCTCGCCGCGAAGCTGCGCGAGCGGTGGGGCGGGCGGGAGGGGTTCGAGCTCGTCGAGGGCGACGCGCGGTCTGTCGACCTGCGGGGGGTCGGAGCGGGACCACTGTGGGTCGTCGGGAATCTTCCCTACGCGATCACCTCGCCCATCCTGTTCCGAATGCTCGACCAGGTGGATCGCGCGGGGATCGCAGGCATGGTGTTCATGATCCAGCGCGAGGTCGCCGATCGACTCGCGGCCCGGCCCGGAACGAAGGAGTACGGAGCGCTGACGGTGGGGGTCCGGCTGGTGGCGGACGTCGAGCGCCTCTTCGACGTCGGGCCGGGCGCCTTCCGCCCACCGCCCACGGTGGTCTCGACCGTCGTCCGGATCACGCCCCACGACCGATTTCGCCTCTCGCCCGAACGGCGGGAACGACTCCGGGGGCTCGTCCGCGACCTCTTCGGGCAGCGCCGGAAGCAGATCCAGAAGTCCCTCCGCACCCTGCCCGCGCGGGGCCTCGATCCGGTCGAGGTGGCGCGGGTGGCCGAGCGCTCGGGGCTGGACCTCTCGGCGCGCCCCGAGACCCTCTCGCCGGAGGGGTTTCTCGCGCTCGATGACGCCCTGGAGATGCTCGTCCTGGGACCCGAGCCAGAGGGGGCCTTTTCCACACCCGAAGCCCCGCCGGGCACCTCGAAGGCCCCCCGGGCTCCTCGCCGCAATAAACGAAAATCATGACAGATACGGGTCCCGACTTCGAGCGGATTCGAAATGGATGAAACTCAAGTCTTTCGTATGTTGAGAGATACCCTGTGACGGAAGTTTGTAAGGCGCGTGACGAGCGCTGACTCGGTTCGGAGTCAATCGAAGGCCACCTGGCTCCCGGATCTCAGGACTGTGTTTGACGCACGGCTGTGGACGGATGTGGATAAATCTCAGCGGGCAGGGACCAGATCGTCCTCCGCCGCCCTCGCCGCCCGGCGGCCCGCCTCGACGTCGACCCGGGTCAACAGGAGTCCCCCTACCAGGAAGTAGAGAAGCACCGGCAGGATCCCGCTCCGAACGGACCCTGTGAGCGCCACTCCGAGGCCGAACACGGCCGGGCCGGTGACGGCCGCGAACTTGTCCAGGACCCCGTAGAACCCGAAGAACTCGCCGCTCCGATGCGCGGGAATCAGGCTCGTGAACAGCGACCTGCTTAGGGCCTGGGCCCCGCCCTGCACCGTGGCGACGACGACCGACAGCACGAAGAACTCGATCGCACTGTTCAGAAAGAACGCATAGATCGTCACGCCGACGTAGACGCCGAGCCCGATGAGGATCGCCCGCTTGGGTCCGATCCGGCCCGCGAGGTTTCCGAAGAGGAACGCGAACGGGATCCCCACTACCTGAGCGGCCAGCAGCGACACTGTGATCGCGACAAGCCCGATCTCCAGCTCGCTCGCGTAGATCGTACCCATGCGGATGATCGTCCCGATGCCGTCGTTGTAGACGAGGAAGGCGACCAGCATCAGGAACGCGTGGCGATACGAGCGCAGATCCCGGAAGGTCTCGCGCAGTCGTTCCAAGGCGACGCGCGCAGGATTCTGTCCCGGCCGTTCGTCGGTCTCGATCCTCCGAGCGGGCTCGGACACGGTACGGAAGAGGGGAATCGAGAACGCCACCCACCACACCGCCGTCGTCACGAAGGCGAGCCGTTGAGGCAGAGTAGTCTCGCTCGGCGAGCGTTCTGCCCCTGCCGGCAGGCCGAACCACTCCGGGTGGAACATCGAAGCGAGCTGGACCGTGAGAAGGAGCGCGCTCCCGAAGTAGCCGACGGCGTACCCGGCGGTCGAAACGCGGTCGACCTCGTGGGGGTTCGCCACGTGGCCGAGGAGCGAATCGTAGAACACGAATGCGCCCTGGGCCCCGACGTTCGCGAGGGCGAACAGGAGCGCTCCCATCAGCCAGTCGCCCTCGTGGACGAAGTACAGAGACGCGGTGGCCAGCGCTCCGATCCCGAGAAACACCGCCAGCAGACGCTTGCGGATGCCGGCGAAGTCTGCGATCGCGCCGAGGAAGGGGGAGAGGATTGCGATGACGAGGAGCGCGGCGGACGTGATCCAGGCGAAGCGCTGGAGGGCCACGCCCTCGTCGGCCCCGGCCGTGAGAACGCGCTCGAAGTACACCGGGAAGATGACGGTGACGACGCTCAGCACGAAGGCCGAGTTCGCCCAGTCGTAGAGCGCCCAGGCGCGGAGCTCGGGGCGTCCGAGCCCGACGCGGTCTAGGAGTCGACGCATGCGGCCCTAGGATAGGGAGCGCGCCCGCCGATTGCGAGCGACTCGGGGGGACTTCGTCGCTTGACCCCCTCGAAGCGCGAACCGTATAATGACGAAGCTTGTGAAAACAATCACAAACTCTCCCGTCCCCGCGATGAACCCCCGGATCTCCGACTCCGCCCTTCGACGCCTGAGCCATTACATGCGGTTCCTCGAAGCCTTCGAAGCGGCGGGTCGAGGGACGGTCTCCAGCGAGGAGCTCGCCGACCGGGGCGGCACGACCTCGGCCCAGGTGCGGAAGGACCTGTCTCACTTCGGCTCCTTCGGCAAGCGCGGCCTCGGCTATCCCGTGCCCGAGCTGCGTGCGCGCCTGGCCGCGATCCTGGGCATCGACCGGCGCTGGAACGTCGCGCTGGTGGGAGCCGGGAAACTGGGCGCGGCGCTCCACGCCTACGACGGGTTCCGCCGGCGTGGGTTCCACGTCGTCGCGGTCTTCGACGCCGACTCCAGGAAAATCGGCCGCCGCTGGGGCTCGCTGACCGTCGAGGACGTCGCGTGCCTGGAAACCTCGGTGCGCGAGAAGGAGGTGGAGATCGGGATCGTCGTCACCCCGGCCGACGCCGCCCAGGAGGTCGCCGACGCGATGGTCGAGGCCGGGATCACCGCGATCCTGAACTTCGCGCCCGCCAAGCTCGTCCTTCCCGAGAACGTGACGCTCCGGGACGTGAACCTGGCCATCGAGCTCGAAGCGCTGTGCTTCGCGCTGACCCACGACGGATGGATCGTGGGCCGCTGAGCGCGCGCGGGGGAAGAGGGTAGATTGATCGGCATGAAGGTCGTGACGGTGTCCGGGACGTGCTCCGAGGTCGGGAAGACCGGCCTCGTCTGCGAGCTTTTGGCGCGACTGCCCGGCTGGGCGGCCGTCAAGGTGACGCGCGGCCACTACCGGAGCTGCGGGCGTGATCCCGACACATGTTGCGTCAGCGGTCTCCTCGGTGACGAGCCTCGCGTCTTCGGCGATCGCGCCGAAACTGCGGTGGCGGGGAAAGACACGGCGCGTTACTGGACGGCCGGCGCGGCCGACGTCCGCTGGGTGGTCGGGGCGCGCGGACAGGAGGACGAGGGGCTCGCGCGGGCGCTCCGAGAGCTCGCAGGGCATCCCGGTGTGCTCGTCGAGGGGAACCGCATCGTCGAGCGGCTCTCGCCGGACCTGGCCATTCTCGTCGCGCGGCCGGGACAGAAGGAGATCAAGCCGTCCGCCCGTCGGATCGTCGGGCTGATGGACGCGCTCTTCGTTCCGGAAGGGGATGGTGCGAGCGATCCCGGCGCGCTCGTCGGCCAGCCGGGCGGCTGGGGGAAGACGGTCTGGGGGCCTTCCGATCTGGACGGGATCGCCGCGTCGCTTCGCGCGCGTGCCTGACGACCCTCTCACCGTGCGCGCACAGGCCGCCCTCTTCGCGGGCGGCGACCTCCTCTGCGTCCGCCACCGGAAGGGCGAGTCCGAGTACCTCGTGCTGCCGGGCGGGCACCTCGAGCGGGGCGAGACCCTGTGGGAGGCCGTCGTCCGCGAGGTGCGCGAGGAGACCGGCATGAACGTCGCCGCCGGACGGCTCTGGGCGGTGAGCGAGTTCCAGAGCCGGGATCGCCACGTCCTCGACGTCACGTTCTTCGCGACCACGTGGAGCGGTCGGCCGCGACTTGGGACCGACCCGGAAGGAGCCGGCCATCCGGCCACGCTCGTCGGCGTCGAGTGGCTCGACCGGGACGCGTTCGCGGACGCGCCGTTCCGTCCGACGCTCCTGGCGCGATGGCTGCGAGCCCACTGGCACGCCGCCGACGTGCCCGCGTCGTACCTCGGGGTCGAGTCCGCGTGAGCCCGGTCTGGTCACCGCCTGGCCTGGCTCTCGTGGCGCTCGGCGCTGCGGCGCTGGTGACCTGGCTCGTCCTCTCGCCTCCACAACGGGCGGATCGGCTCTCCGCCGGATTCCAAGTCGCCGCCGCCATCTTGCTGGTTCTCACGCTGGTGAACGCCGGGTGGCGTGGAACTGGCTCCACCGAGCGGCCGTTGCTCGCGGTTCTCGTCGACCGATCCGCCAGTATGTCCGTCGCGGACGACAGAGGATCGACACGGCGGGACGCGGCGCGGGACTGGCTGGGGGACGAGTCGTTCTCGCGCCTCGCATCCGGCTGGCGGGTCGAGGTCGACTCGTTCGGGGGGACGACGACGGACCCTGCGGCAGCGATCGAAGCGGCGTCCGCCGCTCTCCCCGAGGCCATCCTGATCGTGTCCGACGGGCGGGCGACCGGCGGACGCGCCGCCTCCCCGCCGTCGATACCCCTTTACGCCTTCTCTCCGGGACCCGCGACGCTTCCCGATCTGGCGGTGCTCGAGCTCTCGATCGAGGAGGAGGACGGCGGATCCGCGCGGGCGGTCGTCGAGGTCGGCGCCGTGGGGGGGACGTCTGCCGGACCGCGCACGCTGACGGTTATGGTCGACGGGAGGGAGGTGGCGCGCGCGCGGGTTCCTGCGCTCCTGGCCGGGGAGCGGCGCGAGCTTTCGCTCGCGCTCCCCGACGTGGGCGGTGGAGAGAGGGTCGTCGAAGCACGGTTGTCCCAGCCCGCGGACCCGGTCGCGGGGAACGATGCGCGCGCCCGCGCCTGGAAGCCGAGCCCTTCGGAGCGGACCCTTCTCGTCGGTCTCGCTCCCGGCTGGGAGATCGGTTTCCTCCGACGGGAAGTCGAGACCGCGGCGGGTGGGCCGGTGGACGCCGTGTGGGGCGCGACCGCGGGGACGATCCGCTTCGTCGACGGAGGGTCGGCGTCGTGGGAGGCGCTCGAGCCGGTCCGATACGGCTCGCTCTGGTTGGTGGGAGACCCGGCGCTCCTGGGGGCGGCGGGCCGGCGCTGGGTCGAACGGTTCGCGGCCGCCGGGGGGAGAGGGGTCTTCTGGGCGCCGGGGCGCGCGGGGGGAGAGCTGGCGGGCCTCCGCGCGCCGTCGGCGGGCGCCCGGGCGCCCGCGCCACCGGCGCTGACGGACGAGGGGCGCCGCTGGTTGGAAGCGGTGGTCGGTGAGCTGGGGACGGCGCCGGACGGGAGTGACGCGTATCCACCGCTCGAGGGGCTTCCCGCGGCGCGGCCCGAGCTGCCCGCGGGCGCGACCGTGCTCATCCAGGCGGACGGGATCCCGGTCGCCTGGACGGTCGAGCGGAACGGGAACCGCCACGTGGTGGCGCTCGGCGCCGGCTGGTACCGGCTCGCGCTCGAGGGCGGCGACGTGGACGGCGCGGGTCGCCGGTTCTGGCGCGCATGGACGGAGGGCGCGACCCGCTGGCTCGCCGCGGCCAGCGCGGCGGAGCGGCCGCTGGCAGCGCTACCGGCCGACGGGCGCGCGCCCGCCGGTGTCCCATTCGAGATCCCGATCGCCGAGGACGCAGCGCCGCTCGAGTGGCGGATCGTTCCCGCGAGCGGAGGCGGGCCGGTGGCGAGCGGGTCGGTCGTCGTGGGAGACCGGGCGATCGCAGTCGGGCCGCTCGCCGCCGGAGCCTGGCGCCTCGAGCTCGCGGCTCCCGGCCGGCGCGAGAGCCGCGCGCTCGCGATCGAGGCGTGGACGCCGGATCTCGCGCGGACGGAAGCCGACTCGGGCTCCCTCGCCGCGGCCGCGCGCGCGAGCGGCGGCGGGCTCCTCGGCGCCATGCCGGCCCCGCTTCCCGTCCCGGAAGCGAGCGCGGCCTCGACGGGCGGGCGCGCCGTGGGGCTCGGCCTCGCGCCGTGGGCGTTCCTCGCCGCGACGCTCCTCCTCCTCGCGCACTGGGCGGTCGCTGCGCGCTCGCGTTGACGCGCCGCGCCGCCTCACGATAGACTCTGCCGCCCGAGCCCCAAGGCCGTCCCGTCCCAGGCCCCCCTGAGAGGACCATGCCCGAGACCCGTGCCCGACGCGAAGCGCCAGGCGCCGCCGATGCGCTGCCGCCGCGCTACGACCCTTCGTCGCTCGAAACCCGGTGGTACGCGGAGTGGCGGCGGCGCGGGTACTTCCACCCCGAAGCGGGGGAAGGGCCGGAGCCGTATACGATCGTGATCCCGCCGCCGAACGTGACCGGCGTCCTCCACATGGGTCACGCGCTGAACAACACGCTGCAGGACGTGCTGATCCGGCGCGAACGGATGCGGGGTCGGCGCGCTCTCTATCTGCCGGGGACCGACCACGCGGGGATCGCGACACAGAACGTCGTGGAGCGCGAGCTCGCGGAGGAAGGCAAGTCGCGTCAGGAGCTCGGCCGCGAGCCGTTCCTCGAGCGGGTGTGGGCGTGGAAGGAGAAGTACGGCGACGAGATCTACGACCAGCTCATGCGACTGGGCATCTCGTGCGATTGGGAGCGGGCTCGTTTCACGATGGACGAGGGTCTGTCCCGCGCGGTGCGCGAGGTGTTCGTGCGTCTGTTCGACGACGGCCTCGTCTATCGCGGCCAATACATCATCCACTGGTGCCCGCGCTGCGGGACGGCGCTCTCCGACGAGGAGGCCGAGAAGGAGGAGCAGGCCGGGCGACTGTACCGCGTCCGGTATCCGCTCGCCGACGGCTCGGGCCACGTGGAGGTCGCGACCACGCGGCCGGAGACGATCCTCGGCGACACCGGGATCGCGGTCCACCCGGCCGACGAGCGCTACCGCCACCTCGTGGGCCGGCGCGCGATCCTCCCACTCGTCGGACGTGAGCTGCCGATCGTGGCCGACGATTTCGTCGATCCCGAGTTCGGGACCGGCGCCGTCAAGGTGACGCCCGCCCACGATCCGGACGACTTCTGGGTAGGCGAGCGCCACGGGCTCGAGCGGATCAACGTGTTGAACCCGGACGCGACGATGAACGCGGAGGCGGGACGATTCGCCGGGCTCGACCGGCTGGCCGCGCGCGAGGCGGTCCTCGACGCGCTCCGGACGGAGGGGCTCCTGGTCGGCGAGGAGGAGATCCGCCACGCGGTCGGACGCTGCTACCGCTGCGCCACGGTGGTCGAGCCGTACCTGAGCGACCAGTGGTTCGTCCGCATGCAGCCGCTGGCCGCGCCCGCGCTCGCGGCGCTCCGGGAGGGGAAGCTCTCGATCACGCCCGCGCGCTGGGAGAAGGTCTACGCGCACTGGCTCGAGAACGTGCGTGATTGGTGCATCTCGCGGCAGATCTGGTGGGGCCATCGGATCCCGGTATGGACGTGCGCGAACGGGCATTCGTTCGCGGCGCGCGAGGATCCGCACCGCTGCCCCCGGTGCGGGTCGGAGGTCCTCGAGCAGGACCCCGACGTCCTCGACACCTGGTTCTCGTCCTGGCTCTGGCCGTTCTCGACCCTGGGCTGGCCCGACGAGACCGCGGACCTGGACACGTTCTATCCGACCGACACGCTCGTGACCGCGTCCGAGATCCTGTTCTTCTGGGTCGCGCGCATGGTCATGGCGGGCTACTACTGCATGGACGAGTGCCCGTTCCGCGACGTGATCATCAACGGCACGGTGCGGGACGCGCAGGGCCGACGCATGTCGAAGTCGCTGGGCAACGGGATCGACCCGCGGGAGGTGATCGACGAGCACGGTGCCGACGCGCTCCGGTTCACGCTCGTCGCGAGCGCCCCGACCGGTACGGACATCCATCTCGCGCCCGAGGACTTCCGGCTCGGACGGAACTTCGCGAACAAGCTGTGGAACGCGGCGCGGTACGTGCTCATGAACCTGCCCGCGGGCTTCGAGGCGACCGCGCCCGATGCGGCCCAGCTCGAAGCGCCCGACCGGTGGCTCCTCCACCGGCTCGACGGGACGACGACGGCCGTGGACCGCGCGCTGGCGGCGTTCCGGATGAACGATGCCGCGCAGGCGGTCTACGACTTCCTATGGCACGACTA
>JAICNR010000189.1 GCA_025931135.1 Gemmatimonadota bacterium
CGCCTGCGCGATCGAGACTTCGCCGGTCGGGATCTCGGATCCCGGGGGCCAGAGATGGAAGATCAGCCCGTCCGTCGTCGCCACGAGCTCCGCCACCTTCGCGGCCTCTTCCGCGGGCAAGTCATGGACCTGGACCCGGCCGCTCGCGATCTCCATTGCGTGGTCGTGCCAGGCGCGGTTCCACTCCTCGCGCGCGATCGCGTTCCGCGTGACAGACTTCGCGACGATGTACTCGACCTCGGTCATCGGCGCGTTCGGATCCATCGTGTCGAACAGGATGCACTGGATCACGACGGGCTCCGGGCGGATGGGCTTGCAGAAGTGGTGGATCGGGCCCATCACCTCCCCGTTCACGACGTGCGGGGCGGTCACGTGGACGACGAAGCCGTCGGCCGGAGAGGCGGGGGCCTCCTGGCCGCGGAGGGGCGAAGCGGCGGCGAGGAGGAGCCCCACCGCGAGGACGCGGGTGCGGATCATGGACGTCTCCTGGTTCAGGCGTGGGCGACCCGGGGGCCGCGGGCGCGGCCCCCCTGGCACCGGTTCTACTCCCGAACGGGGAGAACTGTCAATCGGGAGGATGCCCCGGACCTAGCGCTCCACGAAGCCGACGAGGGCAATCCGATACTCCTTCGACGCCTCGTCGAAGCCGACCCGGTAGGCGGTCGGGTACCAGCCCGGCGTCGCGACGTGCTCGGGGACGGCGACCTCGACTACGGCGTTGGGGCGACTCTCGATGTACGCCTTCGTGATCATCGGCTCCCAGAAGATGACCTCTCCCTCCCAGGTGCCGTAGATGAACGTCTTGTCGAATGCCGTGCCATGGAACTCGTGAGAGGCGGGGTCGACCCAGTGGCCGCCCATCTGGGGCACCGTGGACTCGGGCGCGTACGCGTAGTCGACGGGCAGCATCCCCGATCCGGGCGCGCGCGACCCCCGGGCCTCGAACGCCGGGTAGTCCGCCGGGTCCTCGGGAAGGATCGCGTCCCGCCGGCCGGCGTCCACCAGATAGAAATGGAAATCGAAGTGCGGCACGTCATAGACGTCGGCGGGGGTGTGCCCTCGCGGGTTCCAGTCCATAGCGGTCAGGCGGAACGGCGTCGGGTTCTCTGCCGGTGGCTCCAGGTCGAGCAGCACGAACGCCTCCTCGTCGGGCGCGTCGGCGAGCTCCGGCAGACCCTCGAGCGCCGACTCGCTGAGCGCGAAGCCGAGCTCGAGCGGGCGGTCGCCGTCGAGGAGGATGTAGGAGCGGGCCGTGCCGTCGCCGAGCGGCGACTCCGGCCCGTAGTGGATGGTCTGTCCGCGCGCGCCCGAGGCCAGCGTCAGAACCAGGGTGTAGGGGATCAGCGAGCGGAAGGAGATCCGGACCATTCGGCACCTCCGTGGATGGAGATCGGTAAGAGGGATGGGCGGAAGTTCATTTCCTCGCGGAGCTGGAACAACAGGCTATTCCGACTTGTCCCGCGAGACCGGGACCCGCCGCAGCGCGCGGCCCGGCAGCTCCCCGGTCGGTTCGCCGTCGCGGAGCACCGGCACGCCGTTGACGAGCACGTGCGCGATGCCGACCGGGAGACGCTTCGGAGCCTCGTACGTCGCCTGGTCGCAGACGGAATCGGGATCGAACACCGCGAGGTCGGCGAACTGCCCGGCGCCGAGGCGGCCTCGTTCCGTTAGACCGGCGCGTTCCGCCGGGAGCGAGGTCATCCGGCGCACCGCCTCCTCGAGCGGGAAGACGCCGAGCTCGCGGGAATAGCGGCAGAGGACGCGCGGGAACGTGCCGAACGCGCGCGGGTGCGGCTGATCGGTCGCGAGCGGCCCGTCGAGCGCGCGGATGCCGGCGTCGCCGCCGATCATGACCCACGGCTGTCGCATCGCGAGGACGAGATCGTCCTCGCTCATCGAGAAGTAGATCGCGGACGTGCGGAGCGAGTCGGCCACGAGGAGGTCGATCGCGGCGGCCGCTGGCGACTGCCCGCGCTCGGCGGCGACGGCGTCCAGACGCATCCCCTCGTATCGTTCGTAGGTCTCGTTGAGGACATCGGAGATCTGGATGCCCGAAGGGCCGCCGGCGCTCGTGCCGAGCGTCCAGTCGCCGGCCTGGGTTCGGCCGGACAGCTCCGCCTCGACGGCGTCCCGGGTCGCGAGATCCTGGAGCCGCGCCAGCGTCGAATCGGTGCCGCCTTCGGTGACCCAATTCGGGAGCACCTGGTCGAGGCCCGTGGAAGAGGCGACGTAGGGATACACGCTCGCCATCACGTCGACCCCTCGGGCCCTCGCAGCCTCGATGCGCTCGACCGCCGCCGCCATCTTGCCCCAGTTCGATCTGCCCGAGGCCTTCAGGTGGTGGATCAGGACCGGCGCGCCCGACTGCTCGCCGATCGCGATCGCCTCGTCGATCGCCTCCAGGAGCCGCGCTCCCTCGCTTCGCATGTGGGTGGCGTAGAATCCTCCGGAATCGGCGACCACGCGTGCCAGCTCGACGATCTCCGTGGTGGGAGAGTGGCGGCCGGGGGCGTAGATGAGCCCGCTCGACAGGCCGAAGGCGCCCTGCGCCATCGTCCCGGCGAGCGCATCTTTCATCGCCGCCATCTCGTCCTTCGTGGCGGGCCGGTCTTCCCAGCCGACGCCGTATACCCGCAGCGTCGAGAGGCCGACCCATGTCCCCAGATTGATCGCGGTCCCCTGACGTTCGAGCCGGGCGAAGTACCCGTCGAGATCCTCCCAGTCGATCTCGACGTCCCACGGCTGGATCTCGGGACCGCGCTCGGCCTTCGTGGCCTCGCTGACCGGCGCGACGCTCGAGACCTCGCCCGTGATCTCGGTCGTCACCCCCTGGAAGATCTTCGAGATCGCGCGGCCGTCGGCAAGGAGTCGGAATTCGGAGTGGCCGAGCATGTCGATGAACCCGGGCGCGACGACGAGGCCGGTCGCATCGATCGTGTCGCGTGCCGCTCCCAGGTTCTGCCCGATGGCGGCGATCCGGTCGCCCCGGATCGCGAGGTCGGCGGAGATCCCGGACGCGCCCGTCCCGTCGACGACGGTCCCGCCCCGGACGAGGAGATCGAAGTCGGGCACTACGGTCTGCGCGGCACCGGGAGAGGAGAGGGCGATCACCAGGACGAGGGCCCTCATGCCCTGGGCCGCCGGTTCCGCCCGCGGGAGTGGTTGTCAGGCATCTACTACTGCCGTCGGAGGCTTCGTGGGAAGATCGGGATCGGGTCGCGGGTCATTCGAAGGAGGCAGACCGATGGCTACCAGATCCATGGTTATAGTGTTCGCGGCCGCCACGATCGGGACGTTCGCAGCCTGCACGACGGAGGATCGAGAAGTCAGGACAGAGCCCGAGATGCAGTCGGTCGAGGCGGCCGGACAGGTGAACCTGGAGGACTTCCCGAGCTGGCGCGCGACGGCGGATCCCGCGGGTGGGGTCGGA
>JAICNR010000030.1 GCA_025931135.1 Gemmatimonadota bacterium
CCGTCTGAGCGATCGCCCCGCTTCCCGGATCTCTTCTCATCGCGACGTCGCGAGCGTGTATGACGCGATGGCCGAGACGTACGACGAGATCCATGCCCAGCCGTTCTATATCACACAGTACGAGACGTACGCCGAGGATCTGATCGATCGCTTGCCCGACTGGCGGGGTCGCGTCCTCGACCTGGGGTGCGGGACCGGGATCCACACCCGCGCGATGGCGGAGATCGCGGACTGGACGATCGGGATCGACGTCTCGTATCGACTCGTGCGCAAGGCCCACCGGAAGCTGCAGGACGCGCGGGGCTCGGTGCTGGTCGCCGACGCGGGCCGACTCCCGTTCGCCGTCGCCGCGTTCGACGCGGCCCTCTCGTACGGCGAGCCGCTCAGCCACATGGGGGATCCCGATGCCGCGCTGGCCGAGCTCGCCCGCGTCCTCCGTCCCGGCGGCCGGGCGGTTCTTTCCGTCGACAACCAGTGGAACGTGCGGACCGTCGCCAGTCCACGGCTGTTCCTCCAGGCCGCCGTCTCGCGCGGGGGAGCGGTACGCGACTGGGAGTTCTACGACGACGACGGTCGCTCCGTCCGTCTCTCCCTGAAGACATTCACCCATGCGGAGCTGATCGGTCTCCTCAAACGCCACGGGTTACACGTGGAGGACGTGGTGGGGATTCACGTCTTCACGCTGCTCGTCCCCCTCGCCACCGACGCGCGCGGCCACGACTGGCGCGCCCGCGCCTTCCGCTTCCTCCACCGGCTCGACCGCCGCATAGCCGGTCGCTGGCCGTTCAACCGGCTGGGATACTCGAAGATCGTCGCCGCCCGCAGGAACTAGCGTCGCTCGCTGTCGCATCGCTGACAGACTCCGGATCTGGTCCCGGTTTATATGCCTTTAGGGACACTCACCGGGAGGGACTGAACATGCGTGCGATTCGGATATCGAAGACATGCGGCCTGCTCCTCGCAGCGCCGCTCATCGCGCTCGCCGGGGCGGGACCTGCGGCCGCCCAGCAGCGCGTCCTCCTGCCGGAAGGCACGGTGCTGACGATCCGAACCGACCAGCGGCTAAGCTCGGCCACGATGAACCAGGGTACGCGCTTCACGACGACGGTCGAGGACTCCGTCCGCGTGGACGGGCACACGGTGATTCCGGCCGGCAGCCGGATCGCGGGCGTGGTGACGCTCGTACGGCGCGCCGGGAATGGGAACTCCGGAGTGCTGGGAGTGGAGTTCGACGAGCTTCGGCTCGTGGGCGACGGAACGATCGCGATCGAGGGCAAGTTGACCAGCACCGACCCCGCGGAGCGGCGGCAGATCGACGCGCGGGGAGATTCTCAGGTCGTTCTGGTCGGAGGTCGCCAGGGCGTGGGAGCCGCGATCGGCGCGATGGGGGCGGGGGAGAGCGGGGATCCGGTGGCCGGGATCCTGGGCGCGCTCGGCGCGCTGCTGTCCGAAGGATCGAACGTCGAGCTCCCGGCCGGCACCCGGGCCGCCGTCCAGCTCCAGCGGCCGGTCGTCCTGACCGCGCTCGGCGCGCCGGCCCGCCGGCCCGACGCGTTCACGATCTACACCGCGGCCGAGACGATCCGCGCCGCGCAGGTGGCGCTGCGCACCCGTGGCTACTATCGGGGAGCGGTGGACGGCCGCCTGGGGGACGACACCCAGCGCGCGCTGCTCGCGTTCCAGATCGACAACGGCGTGCTGGCGACCGGGAATCTGGACGGCAGGACCGCCGAGCTCCTCGGGCTGGAGGTCGTCCTGGCGAGCGCGCTGACTCCCAGCGAGGCGACCTACCTGCGCGGCCTGGCCGAGGACCTCGCGGCGCGCTGGAAGGCCGCGATCGGCGTGACGACCGGGGGCCGGATGGACGCGCGACGCTTCTATGAGGAGGACGAGGTAGAGCTCTGGTTCGCGCTGTCGGGGTTCGCGGACGCGGCGGGACTCTACGAGCAGGTCGTGCGCGCCTCGGGGAACGTGCAGGGCCTGGTCGCCGCGGGGGCCGCGCTGGTCGACTCGGCGCGGCGGGTGGACGCGGCGATGCGGACCGTGACCGTGCCAACGCGCCTCGCGCGGACATGGGAGGCGATCGGGCGGGAGATCGAGTTCCTGGACCCGGCCTACAGCGCGCCGTAAACCGGACGACCGTCCACGAGGAGCGCGCGGACGCGGGTCTCCGGCTGACGGAACACGCATTGGACGAAGCGCTCGAGCGGGTCGCCGGATGCGTCGAGCGGCGGCTCGAGGACGAGGACGTCGGCCGCGAGTCTCGGGGCGAGCCGCCCGGTGGTGCTCTCCAGTCCGAGCGCCCGGGCGCCCCCGAGCGTGGCGCGATAGAGGATCTCGGCAGGGTCGGGCCGGTTTAGGTACGCCAGGTGTCGGGCCGCGTCGAGCATCGAGAGCTGGGGGCCGGCCCCGACGTCCGAGCCGAGGGCGATCTCGACCCCGGACGCCCGCGCCACAGCGAGCGGGAACGCGCCGGCACCCAGGAACGCATTCGAGCTCGGGCACGAGGCGACGGCCGCGCCCGCCCCCGCCAGCCTCCCGAAGGCGTCCGCGTCCAGGTGGATCGAGTGGGCGAAGACCGACCGCTCGCCGGTGAGCCCGGCGCGCTCGTACACCGCGAGGTAGTCGGGCGCCCCGGGGAAGAGCCGCCGCACCTCCTCGAGCTCGTCTGCGGATTCGGCCAGGTGGGTCTGAACCCGCAGGCCAGCCTCGCGCGCGGCCTCCCCCGCCGCGGCCAGGAGCTCATCCGAGCAGGCGGGAGCGAAGCGGGGAGTGACGGCGACGTGGAGCCGCCCGCCCGCCGCGCCTTCCCACCGCTCCGCCAGCGCGCGCGTGGCGGCGATTCCGTCGACCGCGGGCTCGAGGAGCGCGGCGGGCGCGCCACGGTCCATCAGCACCTTTCCGATCACGGCGCGGAGGCCGCTCGCCCGGGCGGCCTCGAACGCGCGATCGGTCGCCTCGGCATGGACGGTCGCGAATACCCCCGCGGTCCCGGTCCCGGCGGCCGCGAGCGCGGAGAAGAACCGGCCCGCTGCGCGCTCCGCGAGGTCGGGATCGGCGAATGCCGCCTCGGCGGGATAGACGTGCCGCTCCAGCCAGGCGAGGAGGGGGAGACCCCAGCGGGCGCGGATGTCGAGCTGGGGAAGGTGGACGTGCGCGTCGACGAACGCGGGGAGGAGAAGGCCGCCGCCCGTGTCGATCGCCGCGCGCGGATCCAGGTCCTCCCGCCACGGTCCTGCGTCCTCGATCCGCCCGTCGGCGCCGATCCGGACGAAGCCGTCCTCGAAGGCCTCGGCCCGGTGCGGGTCCAGCGGGCTCAGGAGCGGGCCGCGCAGGAGCGCGGCGCGACCGTTCAAGGCTCGCCCGCGCCGCCCTCCGCGGCCTCTGCGCGGTCAACCGCGGAGACCAGCGCGCGCGGGTCGACCGTCCCCAGGAGTCGGCCCTCCCGCACGACGAGGAGGAGCTGGTCGGACAGCTGGGCGAGGCGCTGGACGAGCTCCCCGGCCGACGCCTCCGGCGGGATCAGCTGATGGTCGTCCGGGGCCGCGGCGATCTCGCCCGCGGTCCGGTCCGGCGCGTCCCGCGCGGCGTCGTGGAGCGCGGATCGGCTGACGAGGCCCACCAGCCGGCCGTCGCGCTCGACGACCGCGAGCTCCGGCGCCCAGGGCACCGCGCTCGCCTGGGCCAGCCCGGCCCGCACGCTGTGATCGGCGCGGATCGCCGGGACCCGGTCGGTCATGATCTCGCGCACGGTCACGCCTTCCACCGCGTCCTTGAGCCGCGCGACGCGCACGCTCTGGGCCGCGGCGCTCCACAGGAACCAGCCGATCAGGACCTCCCACAGCCAGCTCCAGTTTCCCGTCGTCAGGACGAGGAAGCCCCCGACCCCCATCAGGATCGCGGCGATGACCTGGCCGGTGCGCGCGGCACCCACGGTGGCCCGCTCCACGTCCCCCGTGCGCCACCAGAGGATCGCGCGCAGGATCCGGCCGCCGTCCAGCGGGAATCCCGGGATCAGGTTGAAGACGGCGAGCGCGAGGTTGATCATGCCGAGCCACCACAGGCCGGCGTGGAGCGCGGCGGGGATCGTAGGCTCGAGCACGGCGCCGAGGATGAGAACCGCGGCGCCCAGGGCCACGGAGAGCGCCGGCCCCGCCGCGGCAATCAGGAACTCCGATGCGGCGTCGCGCGGCTCGTCCCGCAGCTTCGCAGCGCCGCCGAAGATGAAGAGCGTGATCTCGTCGACGTCGACCCCCCGGGACCGTGCGACGAGCGAGTGCGAAAACTCGTGCGCCAGCACGCTCCCGAACAAGGCCAGGGCGAGCCCGCCGGCCAGGAGCCACAGGATGGGCGCCGGGGACCCCGGGAGTCGCTCCGGCAGGTAGCCCGTCGCGAGCGACCAGGCGACGAGGAGGAAGATCAGGAACCAGCTCGGGTCGATGGTCACGCGGATGCCGGCGAGCCGGAAGAAGGGGATGGGACGCGCCATTCGCCAAGTGTAGCTCGGCACGGGTCGCGCAGGGAGCCGAAGGCGTCGGGAGGATCTGCGGTCCTTCGTCCCCGCGGCTAGATTCGACTCCCGTGACGAAGCTCCGCCCCACCTTCATCTCCGTCCGCGGCGCGCGGCAGAACAACCTGCGGGGCGTCGACGTGGACTTCCCCCGCTCGCGGATGTCCGTCATCACGGGTGTGAGCGGCTCGGGGAAGTCGTCGCTCGCGCTGGACACGATCTACGCCGAGGGCCAGCGCCGGTACGTCGCGTCGCTGTCGACCTACGCGCAGCAGTTCCTCGAGCGGTTGCCGCGCCCCCAGGTGGACTCGATCGAGGGCTTGCCGCCGGCGATCGCGATCGAGCAGGCGAACCCGATCATGAACCGGCGGTCGACGGTCGGGACGGCAACCGAGGTCTACGACTATCTGCGTCTCCTGTACGCGCGCGCAGGAACGCTGGTCTGCCCCCAGTGTCGCGTGCCGGTTCGACCGCTCTCGCCGAGCGCGGCCGCGGCCGCGCTCGCGGCCGAGGGCGGACGCGCCTGGTACGTGACGTTCGCGCTCCCCATATCCGACGCGCTGACGCACGAGGTGCTGGTCGAGAACCTGCGGGCCATCGGGTTCCTGCGGCTGGTCGCCGCCGGCCGCGAGGTCCACCTCGACGAGGCCGAAGGGCTCGACCTGACACGTCTCGCGCCCCTGTTCGTGGTCGTAGATCGGATCTCGCCGGGCACGCCGGCGGCGCGGATCGCGGAGTCGATCGAGCGCGCGTACACGGAGGGTGAGGGCGAGGCGGTGGTATTCGAGCGCGGACGCATCGCCGCCGAAGACGGCCGACGGCTCAGCCGCCACTATCGCTGCGACGGCTGCGGGCGGGGCTTCCCGCGAGCTCGGCCCACGCTGTTCTCGTTCAACAATCCGTACGGGGCGTGTCCGACGTGCGGCGGATTCGGGAACCTGCTCGAGTTCGACCCCGACCTGATCGTCCCCGACACGACGCGGTCGCTCAAGGACGGGGCGATCGATCCGTGGACGATGCCGCGCTACGCGAAGCGCCGCGAGCGGGTCCGCGTGTCCGCGCGCGCCGCGGGCCTCCCGTGGAACAAGCCCTGGGGGGAGCTTCCGGAAGGCGCGCGCGAGGCCCTCATCCACGGTGGCAGGTTCGGGGGGGAGCGGTTCGAGGGCGTGATCCCGTTCCTCGAGGACCTGACGCGGAAGAAGTACAAGGCCTGGGTCCGGTTCTTCCTGCGGCGGTATCAGTCGTACCGGAGATGTCCCGATTGCGCCGGCTCCAGGCTCCGCCCCGAGGCCTCGTGGTTCGAGGTCGCGGGACGGTCGATCACCGAGATCGTGACCTGGCCCCTGCCGCGACTCGCCAGTTGGATCGAGGAGTCGCTCCCCTCCGTGGAGCCCGTCGAGATCGTGACGCCGGTCCTCCGGGAGCTCGGGCGCCGGGTGGGGCTCCTCCTCGGAGTGGGCCTCGACTATCTGACCCTCGACCGGCTGACGCGCTCCCTGTCGGGCGGCGAGGCGCAGCGGATCGGGATCGCGAACGCGCTCGGGAGTCCGCTCACGGACGGAGTGTACGTGCTCGACGAGCCGTCGGTGGGGCTCCACGCACGCGACACGGGCCGGATCGTGGCGCTCCTGCGCGAGCTGACCGAGCGCGGGAACACGGTGCTGGTCGTCGAGCACGACCTCGACGTCGTGCGGGCGGCGGACCGCGTGATCGAGCTGGGGCCGGGCTCCGGGAAGGACGGGGGCCGCCTCGTGTTCTCCGGCGCGCCCGCCGAACTCGCCTCTGCAGGCACCCGCACGGGGGCATGGTTGACCGGGGACGCAGCGTTGCCGGAGCGCCGGCGCCGCGTGCTGACAGGCCCCTGGCTGTCGGTACGGGGCGCGCGCGCACACAACCTCGCCGACGTCGACGTCGACATCCCGCTCCGCGCGCTGACCGCGGTGACCGGCGTGTCCGGCTCCGGCAAGTCCACGCTCGTGCACGACGTCCTCTACCGTGGCCTCGCCGCCCGCATGGGAGGAAGCCCGACGCGAGCGCACCTGGGCGAGGAGATCGGCGAGCACGACGCGATCACAGGCGTCGAGTGGCTGGCCGGCCTCGCGCTGGTCGACCAGTCGCCGATCGGGCGCTCCCCGCGTTCGAATCCGGTCACGTACGTGAAGGCGTTCGATGCGATCCGGAAGCTCTTCGCCGAGACGCCGGCGGCGCGGCGGCGCGGGTTCGGCCCCGGCCACTTCTCGTTCAATACCCGGGACGGCCGCTGCCCGGAGTGCGGAGGAGACGGCCACCGGAGGATCGAGATGCACTTTCTGCCCGATGTGTTCGTCACCTGCGACGCCTGTCGGGGGCGTCGATTTCGGCCCGAGATCCTGACGGTGGAGTGGCGCGGGCGCTCGATCGCCGACGTGCTCGCGATGACGGTCGACGAGGCGAGCCGGCTCCTCGAGGCAGAACCCGCGGCCGCTCGGGGGCTTCGCGTCCTGCGAGCGGTCGGGCTCGGCTACCTCGCGCTCGGCCAGCCCGCGACTACCCTGTCGGGCGGCGAGTCCCAGCGGCTCAAGATCGCCCGCGAGCTGGCGCTGGTCCCCGCGGCGCGACGGCGCAGCGCGCCCGCGCGCGGCACCCTGTACCTTCTGGACGAGCCCACGACCGGGCTCCACGGGGACGACATGCGCGCGCTCGTGCGCGTCCTCGACGATCTCGTGGCGCGCGGGAACACGGTCGTGATCGTGGAGCATCACCTCGACATGATCGCCCGCGCGGATTGGGTCGTGGACCTGGGCCCCGAGGGTGGGTCGGGCGGTGGACGCGTGGTCGCCGCGGGCCCGCCGGATCGAATCGCCGGGGTCGCCGATTCGCGCACCGGCATGGCGCTCGCGTCGCGGCGCGCCGCGCGGGAGGAGCGGCTGGTCTCGTGACGGCGATCCGAGCCGCGCGCGGGTGGTGGGCGGCGTCCCTCACGCTGGCGGCGGCCCTGGCGTGCGGCGACGGCGGCGGACCGGTGGGCGCCCCCGGAGGTCGCGACGGACTCGAGCTCGCCTACGCGACGCCGCGGCTCCGCGTCGTGGCGGCGGGCGAGGTCGCGACGGTCCGGATCGCGCTCATCGTCCGGCGCCGGACGGCGGAGGGCGCGTTCGAACCGCTCGCCGATGCCCGGCTCGCGGTCGAGCGCGAGGAGGGGCGTGGCCAGCTGTCGGCGGCGGCCGCGGTCACGGACCCGGACGGCCTGGCCTCGGTCGACGTGGCCGTGCCGGGCGGGCCCGACCTCACCCGCGTCGTCTTCCGGATGGAGAGCGACGCCGGGTCGTACCTCCCGTTCGACGTCGTCACCGCGCCGGTCGTCGAAGCGGACCTGGCGCCGGGCGAAGTCCGCGACCGGGTGGACGTGCCGAAGGGCGGCGCGATCCTGCGGTTCCGGCTGGAGCCGGGTTCCGACGTCCTCCTGATCCCGTACGAGACGGATCCCGACCGGACCGGCGCCACGTACCGCCTCCTCTACCAGGGTCCGGCTCCGGGCGCGGGCGCCAGCGCGTCGGGCGCGGACCCGCCACGACTCCCGCGGTCGCTCGCGCCGCCGCCCGAGTCGGGCGACGTGATCGAGGGCGAGGGCGCGCACCGCGGGCGGCTCGCGCCCGCCACCATCGCCGAGAGCATCGACATCCGGTCCTGCATGATCTCGACCAGCCGGCAGGCACCGCTCCGCTACCTCGGCAGCCGGGTGGCGCTCTACGTCGACGGGCCGGCGGACGAGGGGCAGGCGAGGATCGACTCGATCGGCAGCGCCTTCGACGAGCGGATCTTCCCCCGCAACACGGAGCTCTTCGGCGTCACGTCGGACGTCGACGGGAACGGAGTCGTGATCGTGATCCTCTCTCCGGAGCTCGTCGGCGCCGATGGCGCGTACTGCGACTCCATCCGGCGCGTGGGAGTGGAAGCGTTCTTCGTCACATGGAGGCACGATTACTCCGTCGACCAGACGCTCGCCGTCATCGCCCACGAGCACCAGCACCTCGTGAACGCCTGGCACCACTCGCAGACGAACGGGGGCGTGGGGGACGACCGCTGGCTCAACGAGGGCCTCTCGTTCGCCGCCGAGGCGCTGAACGGGTACTGGCGCGATTCGATGATCCGCCTATGGACGTTCCTGAACGGGCAGAACGGCGGGCTCTCGATGCTGCCGCTCGATTACGTATCGGCGTTCGACGACCGCTACATGGCGCTCGTCCTGTACGTGGAGGATCGCTTCGGTCCGGGCGCCTTGCGCGCGCTCACGCAGAGCGGCCTCCGGGGAGTCGACAACCTGGAGCACGTGACCGGCCTGACGTTCGAAGAGCTCCTGCGCGATTGGTTCGTCGCGGTCGGCGTGTCGAACCGGGGGTGGACCGACGACCCCCGATACGCGTACCGCTCCCTGGACCTCCACGGGATGGAGCAGGAGATCGAGGCCTGTCGCTGTGCGCCCGTGGAGTCGTTCTCGGGAATGCGGCTCGAAACGTTGCCACTCTCGAATCCCTTCGACGTGTCGCGCATGCTGGATCGCGCCGACGCCGACTATTACCGCCTGGTGCCTGCCGCTTCCGGGCCCGGCACCTACGACGTGTATTTCGACGCGTTCGGCCGCGAGTTCGTGCAGATCGCGATGGTGCGCGCCCGATGAGCGAGCTGACCCCGTTCCTGTCCGAGCGCGGTCGCGCCGCGAGCATGCCCGAAGGGATCCGGGTGTGGGGCGAGCGCGCGGCGCGGGCCGGCGCGCTGGACGCCACGATGGGCGTCATCACCGCTCCCGCCTCGCTGCTTGGGGGGATGGGGGACGCGCACGGGATTGCCTCGCTCCCGGGCGTGCGGGAGGCGTTCGCCGCCTGGTCGCCGATGGACGTGTTCCCGTACGCGCCCGTCGCCGGAACGCGCACGTTCCGGACCGGATGGCGACGGTGGATCGGCATGAAGGCCGCGGGCGGATTCGACCGGCCGGGGCCGCTCGAGGAGCGCCTCACGCTTCCGATCGCGACGGCGGGCGTGAGCGGAGCCCTGGCCGCGGTGGGACATCTGGTTCTCGATCCAGGTGACCCCGTGCTCGTCCCCGACCGCCGCTGGGACGGGTACGATACCACGTTCGGAATGGTGAGCGGCGCGCGGGTCGTCCCGGTCCGGCTCCTTGATGGCGCGCGATGGGACCTCGAAGGGTGGCGCGCCGCGCTCCTCGGCGTCGCCCGCGAGCGCGGGCGGGTCGTGTGCGTGGTGAACTTCCCGCACAACCCCACCGGCTACGTGCCTTCCGAGGAGGAGGCCGAGTCGTTCGCCGGGATCTCCGCGGACGTGGCCGAGGAGGTCGGGGCCCGGGTGATCGTCCTCTGCGACGACGCCTACGAGGGATACGTCTACGCCGACCGCCCGCGATGGTCGCTCTTCTATCGGCTCGTCGACCGCCATCGCCGGCTCCTCCCGATCAAATGCGACGGGATCACGAAGGAGCTCCTGTTCTGGGGCGGGCGGCTGGGCGCGGCGACGACGGCCTTCCACGCGGAGGCGGGGCCCGACGCGCGCGCAGAGGCCGAGACGGAATGGGAGAGCCGGGTGTCTGCGATCGTCCGGGGCATGATCTCCTCGGCATCGACGCCGGTCCAGACGCTGGTCGCGCGCCTGCTCGAAGACCCCGCCGGGTTGATCGCTGCCCGCGAGCCGCTCGTGGCGTCGCTCGTTCAGCGCCACAACGAGATGACGCGCGCGCTCGAGTCGGCCGGGGCGCGCGAGGCGTTCCGCCCGGATCCCTTCCACGGCGGACTGTTCGCGCTCCTCAATCTGGCCCGCGGAGACGCCGTAGAGGCGGCGCGGAGCCTGCTCTCGGGACCACGGATCGGAATCGTCCCGTTCGGCGGGCGCGGCGGGGACCTCAACGCGCTCCGGATCACGTACGCGACGGTGCCGACGGATCGCATCCAGGGGTTGATCGTCGCGGCCGCGGAGGCGGCGCGGGAGAGCGGACACGCGCGCGCGGCGACTTGAACCACGCCCCGGCGGAACGTAGCTTCTCTCTGCCCACGGTTCCTTTCTACGTCGCGCAGCTCGAGTCGACATGTGGAGGACTCCACTGCACCCGGCCATCCTGGGCATCACTCCATTCCATCGCCCCGATCCGCGACTCGCCATGGCCCTGTGTCGCGCGGGGGCCCGGGGGGCGCTCGATCTCGGCCGTGACCCGACGGCCGGGCGGGAGGCGCTCTCGCGGGTGGCGGGGGCGAACCTCCGCGGGCTCGGCGTCCGCGTGCACTCCGGCTTCGAGCCGTCACCCGAGGAGCTCCCGGACGCGATCGAGTTCGTGATCGTAGAGGCCGGCGCGGACGTCGCGCGCTGGAGCCCGCGGTCGGTGCTGGCGCGGGCGGTCTCGCTGGCCGAGGCGCGCGCGGCCGTCGCCGCCGGCGCCCAGGAGATCCTCGCGGCGGGAGCCGAATGCGGCGGGCGGGTGGGCGAGGAGTCCACGTTCGTCCTCCTTCAGAAGTTCGTCGCGAACCTCGACGTGCCCGTGTGGGCGATGGGCGGGATCGGTCTCCACACGGCGGCGGCGTGCGCCGCGGGCGGCGCGGCCGGCATCGTCCTCGACTCCCAGCTGGCCCTGGTTCGTGAGTCGACGCTCCCCGCGGACGTCGCCCGCGCCATCCGCACGATGGACGGCAGCGAGACCGTGGTCCTCGCCGGCCAGCGGGTATTCTCGCGTCCCGACCTTCCGCTTCCCGAGGAGCTCCGGGCTGCGAGCGCGGAGGAAGTGGCCGCGCGCCTCGGAGGCGACGACCTGCGCGGGCGCCTCGTGCCAGCGGGCCAGGACGCGGCGTTCGCCCGGCCGCTGGCGGAGAGGTTCGTGACCGCGGGTGGCGTGGTGCAGGGGATCGCGCGGGCGATCGACGCGCATCTCGAGTCGGCGCGCGATCACCGTCCACTCGCGCCCGGTTCCCCGCTGGCGGTCGACCACGGCACGCATCTGCCCGTCCTCCAGGGCCCGATGACCCGCGTCAGCGACCGGGCCGAGTTCGCATCGGCGGTCGCCGAGGCGGGCGGGCTGCCGTTCCTCGCCCTCTCGCTCCTGAGAGGCGATACGCTGCGCGGGCTCCTCGACGAGACCGCGGTCCGGCTCGGCGACCGCCCCTGGGGGGTCGGGATCCTCGGTTTCGTGCCGCCCGAGCTCCGCGCGGAGCAGCTGGACGCGATCGCATCGAGCCGGCCGCCATTCGCCCTGATCGCCGGCGGCCGACCTTCCCAGGCCCGGGGGCTGGAGGAACGGGGGATCCCCACGTACCTCCACGTCCCGTCGCGCGGTTTGCTCGACCTGTTCCTGAAGGAGGGCGCGCGCCGGTTCGTGTTCGAGGGCCGGGAGTGTGGCGGCCACGTGGGTCCGCTCTCGAGCTTCGTCCTCTGGCAGAGCCAGGTCGATCGGTTGCTCGAGTTCGAGCGCCCGGCCGAGCTGTCGGTCGTGTTCGCGGGCGGGATCCAAGACGCCCGCTCTGCCGCGATGGTCGCCGCGCTGGCGGCGCCGCTGGCGGCCCGCGGCGCGCGGGTGGGGATCCTGATGGGGACCGCGTATCTGTTCACACGCGAGGCGGTGGAGACGGGCGCGATCGTGCCCGCGTACCAGCGGGCGGCACTGGAATGCGGCGAGACCGTGCTGCTCGAGACCGGTCCGGGGCACGCCACCCGCTGCGCCGACTCCCCGTACGCGCGCGGATTCCGAGTCGAGCGCGAGCGGCTCGAGCGAGTGGGCGCGGACCCGAAGGAGCTGTGGGCGCGGCTCGAGCACCTGAACCTGGGCCGGCTGCGGATGGCCTCGAAGGGTTTGCGGCGCCTGGGAGACCATCTGGTGGAGATAGGCGAGGAGGAGCAGCGGGCGGAAGGGATGTACATGATCGGCCAGGCGGCCGCGTTGCGCGCCGCCACGTGCTCCATGGCCGAACTCCATCGTGAGGTGACCGAAGGCGCGACCGACCTGATCGAAGCGGTGGCCGCGTCGCGCGAGGATTCCGGCGCGTTGGAGCCGCGCGCGTCCGACGTCGCGATCGTCGGGATGGCGTGCGTGTTCCCCGGCGCGTCGGACCTGGACGCGTACTGGTCCAACATCGTGCGCGGCGTGAACTCGATCCGCGAAGTGCCGCACGAGCGGTGGGACCCCGAGGTCTACTACGACCCCGACGGGGTCGCCGGGCAGACCACGCCGTCGAAGTGGGGCGGGTTCCTGGACCCGGTGGCGTTCGAGCCCACTCGCTACGGGATCCCGCCGCGATCGCTCTCCTCCATCGACCCTGCGCAGCTGCTCTCGCTCGAGGTGGCGCGTCGCGCACTGGAAGACGCCGGCTACGGCCGGCGCGAGTTCGACCGCGAGCGGGCCGCGGTCGTGTTCGGGACCGAGGGCGGGTCCGATCTCTCGCACGCCTACGGGTTCCGCGCTCTCTATCCGCGCTATGCCGGCGCGTTGCCGCAGGAGCTCGACGCGGTGCTCCCGGTGCCGACCGAAGACAGCTTCCCGGGCGTGCTCGCGAACGTGATCAGCGGCCGGATCGCGAACCGGCTCGATCTGGGTGGCGAGAACTACACCGTGAACGCCGCATGCGCATCGTCGCTGGCCTCTGTCTCGGTCGGCATGCACTGGCTCGAGTCCGGCGCCTGCGACATGGTGCTGGCGGGAGGCGCGGACCTCCATTGCTCGATCGGCGACTTCCTCATGTTCTCGAGCGTGCACGCGCTGTCTCCCAGCGGCCAGTGCCGCACGTTCGACCAATCCGCCGACGGGATCGCGATCGGCGAGGGCGTCGGGGTCGTGGTTCTCAAGCGCCGCGCGGACGCCGAGCGCGACGGCGATCGCATCTACGCGGTGATCAAGGGGATCGCGGGATCGAGCGACGGCCGGAGCCTGGGCCTCACCGCGCCGCGGCTCGAAGGCCAGATCCGCGCTCTCGAGCGCGCCTGGGACCGGGCGGGCCTGCCGCCCGAGTCCGTGGGGCTGATGGAGGCGCACGGGACCGGCACCGTGGTGGGCGACCGGACCGAGCTGCAGTCGATGGAGCGGGTGTTCGGCGACCGCGGGATCGAGCCCGGCGCGTGCGTCCTGGGATCGATCAAGTCGTCGATCGGCCATTCGAAGGCGGCGGCCGGCGTGGCGTCCCTGATCAAGGTCGCGCTCTGCCTCCACCATCGCGTGCTCCCGCCGACGCTGAACCTGCAGCGGCCCAATCCGTACTGGAGCTCCGACACGAGCCCGTTCTCGTTCCGCGACCGTTCGCACCCCTGGATCGGCGAACCCCGCGTTGGCGCGATCAGCGCGTTCGGCTTCGGCGGTACGAACTACCATGCGGTCCTCGCCTCGCATGACGGCGACGAGCGGCCGGTCGCGTCCCTCCCCGCGTGGCCCGAGGAGCTGTTCCTCGTGCGGGGAGCGGACGCGGGCGCCGCGCGCGCTCGCGCCGAGCGTCTCCTGGCGCGCGCCGAGGACGAGCGGCCGCGCGAGCTACGGGAGCTCGCCCGCGCGACGTCGTGCGGCGGCGAGGGACCGGTCCACTGGGCGATCGTCGCCCGCTCGCACGAGGACCTCGCCGCCAAGCTGAAGCGCGCGCTGGCCGGCGAGGTCGAGGGCGAAGAGGTGCTCGCTGCCGACGCCGAAGCGGGTGACCCAGGTCGTGTGGCGTTCCTCTTCGCGGGGCAGGGGAGCCAGCACGTCGACATGCTGGCCGACCTGTTCGTCGCCTTCCCCGACCTCCGCGATCTCCTGGAAGAGAATCCGGAGATCGCCGCGCGCATGTTCCCGCCCCGGGCCTTCTCGCCTCGCGAGCGCGCGGTTCAGGAGGCGGCGCTTACGCGCACGGACGTGGCGCAGGTCGCGCTCGGTCTCGCGGACTGCGCGATGGCGCGCGTCCTCGAGCGTGTCGGGATCGTGCCGGACATGCTCGCCGGTCACAGCTACGGAGAGCTGGTGGCGCTCGGGCGCGCGGGGGCATGGGAGGAGCGGGACGTCGCGCGCCTTTCCCGCGCGCGCGGCCGCGCGATCCTGGACGCGGCCGGCGACGATCCGGGGGCGATGGCCGCAGTGAACGCGACCGTGGAAGAGATCGAGCCCGTGATCGCGGAGATCGACGGCGTCGTCGTGGCGAACCGGAATGCTCCGGATCAGACCGTGCTGTCGGGCCTTACACCGGCGGTCGAGGAAGCCGTCGCGAAGCTCGAGGCCTCGGGCCTCAAGGCGTCACGGATCAACGTCGCGTGCGCGTTCCACTCGCCGGTCGTGGGGGGGGCGATGGCCGGCTTCGAAGCCGCGCTCCGCGCAGGCGAGGTCCGGCCGCTCCGCGCCGAGGTATGGTCGAACATCACCGCCGCGCCGTATCCGGGTGACGCCGAGAGCTCGATCCGGCTCCTCACCGAACAAATCGCGCGCCCGGTCCGGTTCGTAGAGCAGATCGAGGCGATGTACGCGGCGGGCGCGCGGGTGTTCGTCGAGGTCGGTCCGGGGCGGATCCAGGCTGGCCTCGTGGGACGGATCCTCGGCGACCGGTCGCACCTGGCGGTTCCGACGGGCGTGAAGGGAGAGGGCGGGATCGAGCGTCTGCTCCGGGCGCTGGCACGGCTCGCGGTGGCGGGCGTCCAGATCGACCCGCCGGCGCTCTGGGAAGGGCGCGTGGAAGACGGTGCGGACATCGAGTCGCTGGAGCCCTTGGCGCTCTCGCCAACCGCCTGGATCGTCGACGGGCACTGGGCGAGGCCCGCATCCGGTGTCGTACCCGCGGGGTCGTATCGGCCGGTCACCGAGCCGCCGCTCAAGACGGAGCGGGGGAACGGAGGACGCTCGGCGGCCGCCGCACCTTTCGCCTACGCTGCCGACGACCGCGAAGCCGCGATGGTCGAATACCTGCGGGGAGTGCGCGAGGCGATCGAAGCGCAGCGGGACGTGATGCTCCGGTACCTCGGTGCGGAGCCCCCACCGCGCCCGAACGGCGGGCGCGAAGCAGAGGCCGCACCGGTGTTGATGCCCGTCGAGCCGATTCCGACACCGGAAGCGGCTGCCCGCCCCCGCGCGGCCCCGGCCATGTCCGCTCCACGCCCCGGTGCCACGGCCCGGCCGCTTTCGGAGGCGCTCCTGGCGATCGTCAGCGAGCGGACGGGCTACCCGACCGAGATGCTGGACCTCGACCTCGACCTCGAGGCCGACCTGTCGATCGACTCGATCAAGCGGATCG
Organism: Gemmatimonadota bacterium; assembly: GCA_025931135.1. GTDB lineage: Bacteria > Gemmatimonadota > Gemmatimonadetes > JACCXV01 > JAHWKZ01 > JAICNR01. The sequence continues at coordinate 15,718 of JAICNR010000030.1, forward strand.
AGATCCTGGGCGCGCTGAACGAAGAAGCCGGGCTCGCCGAGCGGCTGGGTGACCGGCGGGACGAGCTGCTCGAGGAGCTGGCGGGGATCAAGACCCTGCGCGGGATCGTCGCGTGGATCGAGGAACGGCCCCCGGCTCCCGCCGCGGAACCGGTCGCGCCGGCCACGGAGCGGATCGCGTCCGGCGCCCCCGTCGCGGCGATGGCGAGCGTCGCCACGGCCCGATCCCTCTCCGAGGCGCTGCTGGCGATCGTCAGCGAGCGGACGGGCTACCCGCCGGACATGCTGGACCTCGACCTCGACCTCGAGGCCGATCTGTCGATCGACTCGATCAAACGGATCGAGATCCTGGGCGCCCTGAACGAGGAGACAAAGCTCGCGGAGCGTCTGGGCGACCGGCGGGACGAGCTGCTCGAGGAGCTGGCCGGGATCAAGACCCTGCGCGGGATCGTGGGTTGGATCGAGGAGCGCTCGGCGCCTCCGGTCGTCGACGCCGCCTCGCGGTCCACGAACGGCTCGGCGGCGGTGAAAGCCACGAACGGATCGACGCCCGTCGCGGTGGAGCCGGGCGCTCTCCGGCGATTCCGCTTCGAGGTGCGTCCCACCGGGCCCGCGGAGCGGAACGGCGCGCGGCTCGAGGGCCGGTCGTTCGCCATCACCGACGACGGTCGCGGAGTGGCGACAGCGCTCGCCGAGCTTCTCGGCGCGCTCGGCGCGAGGACCGAGATCGTCGGCGCGGACGCGTCGCTTTCCCGGGTGGACGGCCTCGTCGACCTCGGCATGCTTGCGCCGGACACCGGGCCCCAGGACGTCAAGACCCTGTTCCGGCTCGCGAAGCGAGCGCTCGAGGGAGGCGCGTGCTGGATCGTCGCGGCGACCGGGATGGGCGGCGCGTTCGGCTACGGGCGGAACGGCTCGGGCAGGCCGGGGCAGGGGGGCGCGGCGGGGTTCCTGCGCAGCCTCTCGAAGGAGCGTCCAGAGGTGCACGTGCGCGCGGTGGATCTCGATCCCGCGGCGGACGCGCGACGGCTTGCCGCGCAGCTCGTCGAGGAGATCCTGTCGACGGGCGGGCCGGTGGAGGTCGGGTACGCGGGCGAGGAGCGTCGCGAGCTAGCGATCGTGCCGGCCCCGCTCGAGGCGGCCCACTCGGCATCGGGGCTGGATGCGCGTTCGGTCGTCCTGGTCACCGGCGGTGCGCGCGGCATCACCGCACACCTGTCGGTCGGAATCGCCCGGCGCTACGGCTGCGCGCTCGAGCTCGTCGGCCGCTCGCCGCGGCCGGACAGCGAGGATCCGCCGGAGCTCGCGGAGGCGGAGGACGAGCGCACGCTCAAGCAGCGGCTGATCGCGCTCTCGCCGGGCGCCCGTCCGGCGGAGATCGAACGGCGAGTGCGCGAGGTCCTCGCCGCGCGCGAGATCCGCTCGACGCTCGCGGCGATCCGCGCCGCCGGCGGTCGTGCCCGCTATCACTCGGCGGACGTCCGCGTGCCAGCGGCGTTCGGGGCCGTCATCGATGAGATCTACGGCGTGCACGGCCGGGTGGATGTAGCGATCCACGCGGCCGGGCTGATCGAGGACAAGCTCCTCGTCCACAAGACTCCGGAGTCGTTCGAGCGGGTGTTCGACACGAAGGTGGCGGGCGCGCTCACGCTCGTGGAGCGGCTGCGGTCCGACACGCGACTCGTCGTCTTCTTCTCGAGCGCGGCCGGGATCTACGGCAACGTCGGCCAGACGGATTACGCGGCCGCGAACGACGTCCTCGACCGGCTGGCGCTGCATCTCGCCGAGACCGGGCCGATGCGCGCGATCTCGGTGGCCTGGGGCCCGTGGGATTCGGCGGGGATGGTTTCGCCGGAGCTCCGTCGCGAGTACGCGCGTCGCGGGATCGGGCTGATCGCGCTGGACGCGGGGGTGGCCGGCCTGCTCGCGGAGATCGAACGCCCGAAGGCCGACGCCGCGCGGATCGTCCTCATGGGAGCCGCGGATCCCCGGGCCGCGGGGTAGGGCCCCATGTCTCCCAAAGACCCACGATAGCCCGGCGCGGAAACGCCGCCTCCGCCATGCGTCTCCACGACTCCACCGACGTCGCCATCATCGGGATGGCATGCGTGTTCCCCGGAGCGCGGGATCTGGACGCGTTCTGGGAGAACCTCCAGGCGGGACGCGACGCGATCGGCGATGCGCCGCCGGAGCGGATCGACCCGGTGTTCTTCGACTCGCCCGCGGGGGGAATGGACCGCCTCTATTGCCGGCGCGGCGGCTTCGTGGACGGCCTCGTCGAGTTCGACCCGCTGCGGTGGGGCATGATGCCGATCGCGGTCGAGGGGAGCGAGCCCGACCAGCTCCTCTCGCTCGAGACCGCCGACCGCGCGCTGGCCGACGCCGGCTACCTCGATCGCGAGCCGCCGCGGGAGCGAACCGGGGTGATCCTGGGGCGCGGTGGCTACGTGAACCCGGCGACGATGCGCCTCGTCCAGGCGGTGCGGACCGCGGAGGAGCTCTCCCGCTCGGCGCGAGCGCTCCTCCCCGGGCTGACGAACGAGCAGGCGGCGGAGATCAAGCGCCGCTACCAGGAGCAGGTCGAGGGCCTCGGACCGGACACGATCATCGGACTGGTTCCGAACCTCGCCGCGTCGCGGATCGCGAATCGCCTGGATCTCCACGGCCCGGCCTACGTCGTCGACGCAGCCTGTGCGAGCTCGCTCCTCGCCGTCGACCAGGCGTGCTCGGAGCTCGCGGTCGGACGCTGCGAGCTCGTCCTCGCCGGCGGCGTGCACCTCGTGCACGACGCGGCCTTCTGGGCGGTCTTCACCCAGCTGGGCGCGCTCTCGCGGAGCCAGCGGATCCGCCCCTTCCATCGCGAGTCGGACGGCTTGCTGATCGGGGAAGGAGCGGGGGTGGTGGCGCTGAAGCGGCTGGCCGACGCCGAGAGGGACGGCGACCGGATCTACGCCGTGATTCGCGGCACGGGAGTGTCGAGCGACGGACGCGCGTCGAGCGTCCTGAATCCGAGTGCGGACAGCCAGGTCCTGTCGCTCGAGCGCGCCTGGGAGCGCGCGGGAATCGATCCCCGAGAGCCCGGCTCGGTGGGCCTCGTCGAGGCGCACGGAACGGCGACGCCGAACGGGGACGCGGCCGAGCTCGAGACGCTGGAGCGGGTCTTCGGCCC
>JAICNR010000056.1 GCA_025931135.1 Gemmatimonadota bacterium
GGAGAATCCCTTCCGGCGGCGTCAGGAGAAGCGAAGGCCCGAGCCCGTCGTCACCTCGGAACCGGAGCGCGGAGGTCGCGCACAGCGATCCTCACCGTCTCCACTTCGGCGCGCTCCAGCGCTGCCTCGATCAGGAGCGGGTCGACCTCGCGCGGAAGCCCGGCCGTGGCGAGCGCCGAGAGGACCTCGCTCTGGTCGATCGGGTCGAGGCCGTACGGGTCGGGGTGCAGGAGGAGCGCGCCGTCCCGGACTTCGATCCGCTGGTAGAGCACGCTCAGGGGAACGGGGCTCGCGAGAGGGATCGTACGCGTCATCCGGGGATCGTCGATCAGCGAATCCAGAACGGCGGGGTCGAGGTCCGGTGAGCCGTAGGCGTGCGCGATCCGCGCGAGCCCGATCGCGTCGGGGTTCAAGAGGCGCACGCAGCCGTGGGACGCGACCGTCCCGATGCTCTCTTCGTCGGGCGTCCCGTGCAGGAAGTGATAGAAGCCGAAGAACAGCTTGACGCGACCGGTGGGATTGTCGGGTCCCGGAGGAGTGACTTTCATCTTCCGGGCCCACTCGAACGGCGGTGGCACCCACCAGGGGTTCCAGACGATCCGGTCGACCTGGAAGGACCCGATGGGCGTGCGGTGATCGTCGGTGCCGACGGCGACGCGGTAGGTGCGGGTCGGCTTCCCCGCCTCGAGGATATCGAGGCGCGTCGCGGGCACGTTGAGCACGAAGCGAAGCGGAGGCACGCTGTCGCGGGCGGCAGCGAGGACAGGCGCCTCGCACACGAAGGCTTCCGTACCGTCGGAGGGCGAGACGAGCGTTAGCATCGCGAAGGTCGCGGTGAGGGCGGTCCGGAGGCCGATCATGATCCTGAGGCTAGCGAGGCTGTGACGCGAGGCCGTCGGGAAGAGGTCGACCGCTTCTGTAGGGATCCGCCCCGTCGATCTCGATCAGGAGATCGTGGGCTCCCGCCTGCGCCGGCGCCGCGTCACGAGGCGGAACAGTACCGCGAGCAGGACGACCACGGAAACGAGCGCGGCCACGGCCAGGGCGAGACCCAGGAGCGGGTGCGTCAGTAGGAGCAGCACCAGGCCGACGACGAAACCGTCCTCGAGGAGGCTGACCGCGATGTTCGTCGCCGGCTCGGGCGAGGCGTTGACCGCGAGGCGGGTGCCCGCCTTGGCGGCGTGGGTGGACGCTCCGATCGCCGCCCCGAGGAGCCCGGCGGCGACCTCCATCCCCGGCGAAGCGGGCCCCAGCGCCGCGACCGCGATGACCGCGGCGCCGATCGGGCGAACGAGGGTGTGGATCGCGTCCCAGAGGGAATCGATCCACGGGATCTTGTCGGCGAGAAACTCGATCAGGTAGAGAGCCGCGGCACCGCCGATCACCCAGGCGCTCCCCACAGGCTCCAGCGTGCCCGGGACGTCGACCCAGTCGAAGCGCGCGGCCAGGCCGAGGACGAGGACGGTGGCGTAGAGGTTGATCCCCGCGCCGACCGCGAAGGCCAGCGCGTGGCCCAGGGATTCGAGACCGCTCACCGGGCGAGTATACCGCGATTCGCCGCGCTCGCTCTAGGTCCTCAGCGGGGGGCAGCCGCCTTGACGAGACGGGCGGCCGCTTGGGCGGCGGCCTTGGCCGTGATCCCGTACTCGCGCATGAGCACCTCGCCGGGCGCGCTCGCGCCGAACCGGTCGACTCCGATTGCGATCCCGCGCTCTCCGATCCAGCGCTCCCAGCCGAACGTGGCGGCGGCCTCGATCGAAACGCGAGCCGCCACCGAGGGCGGGAGGACGGCCTCGCGATACTCCTCGTCCTGGGCGGCGAACACTTCCCAGGACGGCATCGAGACCACGCGCGCGTCGATGCCCTCTCTGGCGAGGATCCCGCGAGCCTCGAGCGCCTTTTCGACCTCGCTCCCGGTCGCGATCAGGATCGCGTCCGGCTCGCCGCTCTCGGCGTCGGCCAGAACGTACGCCCCGCGCCGGGTGCCTTCCGCGGGGGCCAGCTCGGAACGGTCCAGGACCGGGAGCTTCTGCCGCGAGCAGACGATCGCGGTCGGCCCGTGCACGTGGCCCATCGCCCAGCGCCACGCCTCGGTCGCCTCGGCCGCGTCGGCCGGACGAAACAGCGTGAAGTTCGGCATCGCCCGGTACGAGGCGAGGTGCTCGACCGGCTGATGCGTCGGACCGTCCTCGCCGAGGCCGATCGAATCGTGGGTCCACTGATAGACGACCGGCAGCTCGGCGAGCGCGGCGAGGCGGGTCGCCGGCCGCATGTAATCGCTGAACACGAAGAACGTGGCGCAGAACGGCCGGACGCCGCCGTGGTACGCCATGCCGTTCGAGATCGAGCCCATCGCATGCTCGCGAACGCCGTAGTGGAAGTTCCGGCCCTCTCCGGTCCGGCCGTCGAAGGCGACCGCATCCTCGATCGTGTTCATCGTCGACTCGGAGAGGTCGGCGTCGCCGCCGATCAGCCATGGGACAGTCTTCGCGATCGCGCGCAGCGTGTCTCCGGCCGCTACGCGGGTGGCCACCTTCTCGCCGGCCTTCCAGACGGGAAGCCGGGCGTCCCAGCCGCGCGGGAGCTCGCTCGCCCACGACAGCCGCCACTCTTCGGACAGGTCTTCGTGCTCGGCGGCCCAGGCCTCGTGGATCGCCCTCCACTCTCCATGGGCCTCGCGCCCGCGACCAGAGGCGTTCATATGCTCGCGGACCTCGGCCGGCACGTAGAACGTGCGATTCTCGTGCGGCCACCCGAGGGCCCGCTTCGTGAGCACGACCTCCTCCTCTCCCAGGGGAGAGCCGTGGGCCTTGGAGGTGTTCGCCTTGTTGGGGGAGCCGTACCCGATCGTGGTCTCGACGATGATCAGCGACGGTCGCCCGGATTCCGCGCGCGCGGCCGAGATCGCGTCGTCGATCGCCTGGAGATCGGTATTGCCGTCGGTGACCCGCAGCACCTGCCAGCCGTAGGCCTCGTAGCGCTTGCCCGTGTCCTCGTCGGTCGACTGAGCGAGCGGCCCGTCGAGCGTGACCCGATTCGCGTCGTAGAGGACGATGAGCCGATCGAGCCCCAGGAAACCCGCGATCGCGCTCGCCTCCTGGGCCACGCCTTCCATCAGGTCGCCGTCCGAGGCGATCACGTAGGTCCAGTGGTTGACGATCGGATAGCCCGGCCGGTTGTAGCGATTCGCGAGCCAGCGCTCCGCGATCGCCATGCCGACCGCGTTTGAGATCCCCTGGCCGAGCGGGCCGGTCGTGGCCTCGACCCCGGAGGTCAGCGCGGATTCGGGGTGTCCGGGTGTCTTCGCCTCCCACTGCCGGAAGCGCTCGAGCTCCGACATCGGCAGGTCGTATGCGGTCAGGTTCAGGAGCGAGTAGAGGAGCGCGGATCCGTGGCCGCCGGAGAGGACGAAGCGGTCGCGGTCGGGCCAGGAGGGGTCGCGCGGATCGTGCCTCAGGTACCGCTGCCAGAGCACGTACGCCATCGGCGCCGCGTCGAGGGGCAGCCCCGGATGACCGGAGTTCGCCGCCTGCGGCTGATCGATCGACAGCGCCCGGATCGCGTTGACGCAGAGACGGTCGAGGTCGGTGTAGGGCTTGCTTCCGGGCACTTCGGCCGCCGCTAGTCTTCCGGGAGCTCGCCGTACGGGGAGGGCAGCGTGCCGACGAGCGGCCCCGCCTCGGCCTGCATCTGGGCAGCGACCACCTCCGCGCGGTCGAGGGCGCGCAGCAGGTTCCCACCCAGGATCTTCCGGATGTCCTCGTCGGGGTAGCCGCGTCGCACGAGCTCGGCCACCAGGTCCGGGAACGTCGATACGTCCTCGAGCCCCACCGGCGTGAAGCCGATGCCGTCGAAGTCCGAGCCGATCCCGACGTGGTCGATCCCGGCGGTCGCCACCAGATGGTCGAGATGGTCCGCGACCTGGGACAGCGTAGCGTCGGGCCGCGGGTTCGCGTCGCGCCAGCCGACGTACGCGGCCCGCATGCCGGCCGTGTCGTCCGGAAAGGCGGCACGCAGCGAGTCCCGCACGGAGTCGGCGCGGACCGACCACAACCGGAGGTCCTCGCTGACATAGTCCGGAGCGAAGTTCACCATCACCACGCCGCCGTTCGTCCCGAGGATCCGCAGGATGTCGTCCGGAACGTTCCGGACGTGATGGTCGAGAGCGCGCGCGGAGGAGTGGGAGTAGATGACAGGCGCGCGCGAGATCCTCATCGCGTCGACCATCGTGGAGTCCGAGACGTGCGACAGATCCACCAGCATGCCGAGCCGGTTCATCTCGCGGATCACGTTCTCCCCGAAGCCGGGCTTGAGGCCCTGCCATTCGGGGTCGTCGGTGGCGGCATCGGCCCAGTCGTGGGTCGCCCAGTGAGTGAGAGTCATGTAGCGGACGCCGAGACCGTAGAAGGTGCGCAGAACGTCGAGCGAGCCCTCGATCGCGTGACCGCCCTCGAGGCCGATCAGCGCTGCGATCTTGCCCTGGTCGAAGATCCGCCGGATGTCCTCCGCGCTGCGCGCGAACTCGAACGTCTCCGGGTAGCGGTCTGCCATGCGGTGGATCAGGTCGATCTGCATGAGGGCGAAGCGAGCGGCGCCGTGCCCGATCAGCTCGGCCGGCACGTAGGCGACGAAGAACTGCCCCCCGACCTGGCCCGCTCGGAGGCGGGCGATGTCGGTCATGAGCGAGTCCTGGGCCTCTGCGATGTCGAGCGAATCCAGATCCCCGCCGGCTTTCTCGCGCAGCTCGTACGGCAGATCGTTGTGGCCGTCGATCAGAGGGATCGAGCGCATCACTTCGCGCGCATGGACTAGCGCAGTCGAGTCCGTCGGCGCCTGCGCTGCGGGCTCCTGTGCGAAGAGAGGCGCCGCCGCGAGAAGCGCACCCGCGACAACGCAGATCACGGTCGGTTTGTGCATGTCGTCCTCAGTCTACGCGCTGACTCGAGGGATGCAAACCTGCGCGGTGATCGGGAAATCCGACGTGTGTACCCGGTCAGGACGCGATGACGATGATCAGCAGGATGACCAGGAGGATGATGATCAGGGTGGTCGCCTGAATCGTGATCGTGTCGGCGGCACCTAGCTGGCTCTCCGCCGCGCGGGCCTGGGCAGCGGCGCGCGAGAGCCGCTCGCCGTCGAGGGCCATAATGCCCGCCGACGCGTCCTCGAGGTCGACGTCCGCAATGCGGGCGACGCGCTGCACGTCCTCGCGGGCCATGAACCGGCGCAGCGTTTCCCGGTCCGCCTCTTCCCCGCCGACCTGCATGGCGATCGCAGTGGGATCCGATACGGCTTCGGGGACGGCTTCCTGCGCGCGTGCGACCGACGGCAAGAGCAGAAGAGTCGCGGTGAGCACCCAGCCCACCTTCCCTGGAATCACCCTCATCGCTCACCTCCATGGAGAACGGTTCGGTCGGCCCCGCCTCGGAACGCTCGCAGTCTAGGAGAGCGTTTCACGAGCGGCAAGCCGGTTTCAGCCGCCGTCGCGCCCCATCCGGCGCACGATTTCGAACTCCTCGGGTGTGACACGGATCACGGACAGCCGCATGCCGCGCTTGAGGACGCCCATCCCGGCCAGATCCGGCGTCGCCTTCATATCGTCCCGCGTGACGGGCTTCGCGAACGTCTCGACATGCCGGACGTCGACGCACCACCAGCGGGGATCGTCCGGGCTCGAGTCGGGGTCGTGGTAGTGGTCGTCCTGCTTGAACTGAGTGGAGTCCGGATGCGGGAGCGAGGCGACCTCGGCGACGCCATAGACGCCGAGCGGATCCGTGTTCGAGTGATAGAAGAGGAGGCCGTCCCCGGGCCGCATCTCGTCGCGCATGTAACTCCGCGCCTTGTAGTTGCGAACCCCCGACCACTCGGTCGTGCCGTCCCGCTCGAGATCCTCGATCGAGTATACGGTCGGCTCGGACTTGATCAGCCAGTGCTTGCGGGCCATCGTGCGTCCAAGGGTGAACGATCGGCTACGAACCGGCAACCGGGAGGGCCAGGATGGACGATGTCCGTGAGCTCCTGAAACGCGAGTTCACGCCGGAGGAATACGCGGACGTGCGCGAGCTCTGGAAGGCGCATTCGATCGCCGAGGACGGGCGGGACCTGGAGGGACTCGTCGCGACCCTGACACCCGACTGTGCCTACGAAGTGGTCCCCACCGGCCACCGCTGGGAAGGGCACGACGGGGCACGCGCGTTCTACCGGGCGCTCCTGGGCGCTTTTCCGGACGTGCGCTTCGAGCTCGAGAACATCGTGATCGGGCCGCAGGGGGTGTGCGAGGAAGCGCGATTGACCGGCACGCACGAGCGGGACTGGCTCGAGTATCCCGCGACCGGGCGCGCGATCGACTTTCAGGTGGTGATCTTCTTCCCGTGGGATCCGGAGCAGCGGCTGTTCCGGGGAGAGCGCGTCCATTTCGATCCGATCGCGGCGGGGCTGGGAAGCGCGGCGGACGCCGCGGGCTGAGGCGGGCGCCTCGCCCTCAGGGACGACCGATCTCGTAGACGAGGACCTCGCCGACCTCGGGATCTTCGGCGGTTCCGGTCATCACGAACCCGATCTTCTCCGCCAGCCGGACCGACGGCCCGTTCCAGCCCGGGATCGTCGCGCGGACGCCGTCGACTCCGTCGTGCGAGAGGGCCCAGCCCACGGCCGCGGCCGTGGCCTCGGTTCCGTAGCCGCGCCCCTGGTGACGCTCGTAGACGGAGTAGCCGATCGTAGCGACGCCGTCGTCGGGCCGGCCCGCGAATCCGACGGATCCGATCGGCTCGCCGCTCTCCGTGAGGGTCGCGAGCCAGCCCCACCAGCCCGGCGCGTCCGGATCCCAACGCTCGTTCACGAGGTCGCGGATCTTCGGCAGATCCTCGTCGAGGAGGGGTGGGGCCTTCGCGTCCGCGAACGGAACGCCGGTCGCGGCCGAGAGGGCCTGAGCGTCGCCGGCGGCCCAGGCCGCGTAGGCCGCGGGGGTCAGTGCGACGAGGGTCAGGCGCTCGGTCCGGAGGGTGGGGAGCTGCAGTTCCGCCATGGGGGGAAGATACCGCCTACGGAGTCGATCCGAAGCATTTCCCCGCTGGAGGGGTTGACGAGGGCCGAAGAAATACCGAAAATGGAGGGCCCATCCCCTATCCGTCGAAAGGACACGGCCATGGGCCACCGCACGATCCAGGGGCGCGGCGCCGCATTCAATCCGAAGAACCGGTTCCACGAGATCGAGGTCGAGCGCGAGGAGTGGGTCGAGGCGGAGGACCCCGCTCCGCGGACCCGCTTCTACCGCGACCCCACCCGCACGATCATCGCCACGAACGACAGCCCGGACGTGGGGTTCGAGGCGAGCGTGAATCCGTACAGAGGTTGCGAAGCGGGATGCGCCTACTGCTTCGCCCGTCCCTTCCACGAATACCTCGACCTCTCACCCGGCATCGACTTCGAGACGAAGATTTTCGTGAAGGAGGACGCGCCGGAACTCCTGCGAAAGGAGCTGTCGGCGCGCTCGTGGGAGCCGAAGGTCCTGGTCATGAGCGGGGTGACCGATCCCTACCAGCCGGTGGAGCGGCGGATGAAGATCACGCGCGGCTGCCTGGAGGTGCTGGCCGAGTTCCGGAATCCCGTGGGGATCATCACGAAGAGCGACCTCGTCGCGCGGGACGCCGACCTGCTCGGGGAGCTCGCCGGGCACGACGCGGCGATCGTGAACCTGTCGATCACGACGCTCAGCAAGGAGCTCAAGCGCGCGATGGAGCCGCGCGCGGCGCTGCCCGAGAACCGCCTCGACGCGATCCGACGGCTCTCGGACGCCGGGATTCCGACCGGCGTGATGGTCGCGCCCGTCATCCCCGGACTCACCGACCACGAGATGCCCGAGATCCTCGAGCGCGCGGCGGAGGCGGGCGCGGTGCGCGCGGGGTGGATCATGCTGCGGCTCCCGCACGCCGTGAAGGATCTGTTCGCGGACTGGCTCGCGCGCCACTTCCCGGATCGGAAGGAGAAGGTGCTGAACCGGCTGCGCGACCTGCGCGGCGGTGTCCTCTACGATCCGCGCTTCGGAGCCCGGATGCGCGGCGAAGGGCCGTTCGCCGAGCAGGTGCGGCAGGTGTTCGAGGTGACATGCCGACGTGTCGGTCTGAACGCCGTACCGGTCGAGCTGTCGACTACGGCGTTCCGCCGGCCCCCGAGGGGAGACCAGCTCGGCATGTTCGACGCGGGGGCCCCTGGCTCATAGGTTTGGGCCCGCCCATGAAGACCGGAATCTCCGTGCTACTGGCCGCAGCGCTGGCCGCGTCCGCGTGCGAGCGCGACCCCGACGCCGGGCCCGGCGAGGCCGCGCGGGTGCCGAGCGGAGCGGAGGAATCCGCGGAAGCGCCGCCCGAGACGCGCGCCACGACCGAGGGGCTCGCGATGTGGCGCGCGAACGGATTCACGATGCTCGTTCCCGAGAGCGCCGACATCGTGCCCCGACGGACGGAGCCGCCTGCGACGTGGGGCTCGATCCTCGCGGGACCGGGATTCGTGCGCGAGGTCGAGGGCGGGCGCGAGGCCGGCCCGCCCACCTACCGGCTCGACGCGATCACATACGACAAGCCGGACTCGATCGATCTCGGGGCATGGGTGGTGGAACGACTCGCCGAGCGCGGTGAGAGCGCGGCCCCGGCAGTCACGGTCGCGATCGCCGGCGAGCCGGCACTCCGGACGGGCGCCGCGTCGCGCGAGCCCGGCCCGGCGTCGTACTGGCTGGAGCGGGGCGGCAGAGTGGTGGAGTTCCGCCTGACCGAGGAGCCGGAGAGCCCGCTGGCCGGAATCCAGCGCCACATGCAGTCCTTGATCCTGTCGACGTTCCGCTGGTCGGATGCTGTGGCGTCCGGAGAAGCTCCCTAGCGCGAGCTCTCGGAGCCCCGACTATCCCTCGCGCGCGCCGGCCGGGCCCACGAGAGCCGTCTCGATTCGCCGGAGCTCGTCGCGGGACGTCTCGTCCCGGAGGAGCCGGCGCTCGCGCCCCAGCCGGGCCGCGACGGGGATCCCGTCCCGATAGAGGACCACGTTCGAGGGCACCGCGGGCACGCGCTCGCCCGGTGTGACGACTCCGGTCAGGTTCAGCGGATCGCCGGCGCCGACCGCGAGCAGCGAGCCGTCGGGCTCACGGCGCCGTGTCGAGCGCAGTGCCTCCACCGCCTCCGGAAGCGCGAACTGCTCCCCCGAGGCGCCCTGAAGGAACCGCCCGCCCCGGATCTCGCCCCGCATCTCGAGCCGCCGCAGGACGCGCGCGACGTCGCGCCACGGAGCGAGGGGCGGCTCGCGGTCGAGGAGCCGTCGCACGACGACGCCGTACCGCGCCAGGAGCTGCCGCGTCCAGCGCTCGATCGCGAGCTCCCGATCGTCGAGTCGGAACGCCCCTTCGCGGAACAGCGCCCAGCGCCCCGCCAGGGTATCGTCGGTGAAGCGCGGCTGCCGTCCCCGCCGCGCGCGCGGCCGCCGGGCGCGCCGCTCGCTCTCCGGCACGATCAGCGCCCGGAGGCCCGCCATCCCGTCCGCGGTCACGACGCCCCACGATGCGAGCTCCGCGAGCCCGCGCTCGACCTGGATCGGAAGGAGCCCCGTGCGGGCGACCAGATCCTGATGGAACGCGGGGCCGCCGGCGCGGAGGGCGGCGAGCGTCTCCTTCGCATAGTGGCTGAGCGGAGCTGCGTCCGGATCGGGGTCGGGGGCGAGCGCCATCCAGGACGGGAGATCGGCCCGGACGAAGAGCGAGAGCGGCGAGCTCCGGACAGGTCCCGAGCGCGGGCGGTCGAGCGCAGCCGGGGACGGGGGCATGAGCCGGCCCCAGGCGATCGTCCCCGAGAGCGACAGCGAGTCCAGCCACTCGGGGTCGTACTCCTCGACGCGGGCGGGCAGGAGATCGGCCTCCCAGGCGGACGCCGGCGCGTCGAACGCCTGAAGCTGCTCGATCGCTTCGCGCAGGCCGCGCGAGCCCGCGAGCCGTGCCGCAGGGTCCAGGTGCTGCCAGCGGAAGAGGTAGCGCATGAAGTCGGCCTGCGTGGCGGGCTCGATCTCCGCCCGGAGCCGATCGATCGTGTAGCGATGGATCCGCGCGAGGAGCCGGCGGTGGCACCACTCGAGCTCCGCCTCCGATGCGCTCGGCTCCGCGGCGCCGTGAACATCGGTCCCGCGAGGCGTGAACCGGCCGCGGAGCACGGTCCCCTCCGTCTCGAGCGCGATCATCGCGGCCTCGACCCGCCGCGGCTCGAGGCCGAGCCGGGCGGCGACGGCGCCGATCGTCACGGGACCCAGTCCCTCGAGCCGTCCGCGCAGGAGCGCCGCCAGGGCGTCCCGCTCGTCCCACGTCACCGCCGCCTCCCTCGCGGGTGCCTCGATCGGAGCGCGGAGCGCGAGCCTCGGCCAGACCGCGCGCGCCTCGGGGAGCCGCTCCGCGGCCACCCAGAGCGCGACGTCGCCCGCCGTCGCCAGGGTGGCGCGGCGCTCGCCCTCCAGCGACTCCAGCCACTCCCGCCACGGTTCCGCCTCTCCCGCGGTGACGACCCCGAGCCAGTCCAGCGCGTCGTGTGTCTCGTCCCCGTCCCGGGGGTCGGGCCACGCCTCGGCGCGCACACGCGCGATCGCCTCCGGGTCGAGCGACGCGAAGTCGTCGGCGGAGTAGTCGAGGTTCCGGCGCGTCGACACCGCGAGCGTCCGCCGCTCTTCGGCGGGCGCGTCGTCGAGGAACGAGTACGGCCGCGCGTTCAGGATCTCGTGCGCCATGGGGGAGGGCTCGGGGACGTCGCGGGCCACGAGCTCGAGCTCGCCCGCTCGGATCCGCTCGAGGAGCCCCTCGAGCGACTCGATGTCCATCGCCTCCGTGAGACAGTCCTCGACCGTCTGTCGCACGATCGGGTGCTCCCACGGGACCTCGATGTCGCCGTGGATGTGCTCGAAGCATGCCGCCGCCTGCGGGAACGCCGCGGCGAGAAGGTCCTCCGCCTGCATGCGGAGGAGCTGCGCGGGAGTGCGCTTCCCGCCGCGGGTCCGCAGGAGCGCCAGCGCGCGCCCCGCGTTCCAGCGCCAGCGGGTCTGGAACATGGGCGCCGGCAGGAGCGCCTGGATGAGCGTCTCGCGGACCGTCTCGGGCTTGAGATACCCGAACACGTCGTCGAGAGGGAACGAGTGCTGCGGTCCCAGCGAGAGCACGATCGCGTCCTCGTTCGCCGCCGCCTGGAGCTCGAAGTTGAACGAGCGGCAGAACTTCTTCCGGAGCGCCAGCCCCCACGCGCGGTTGATCCGCCCGCCGAACGGGGCGTGGAGGACGAGCTGCATGCCGCCGGCCTCGTCGAAGAACCGCTCGAGGACGAGCGTTTCCTGTGTCGGGACCACGCCGAGCACGTCCCGGGTCGCGCCCAGGTACGCCTCAATCTGTTGCGCGGCCTCCGGTGGAACCCCCACCCCCTCCGTCAGCCAGCGCGCGGCGACGCCGCGGCCCTCCTCGAGTCGCGCCGCGACCTGCGTCCGGATCCGGCTCACGAGCTCCGAGAGCTCGGGCGTCCGGGCCGGCGCCTCGCCGAGCCAGAACGGGATCGACGGCGGCTTCCCCCGGGCGTCCGCCACCCGCACGCGCCCGGTCTCGACCTTGAGGATCTCCCACGACGCATTCCCGAGCTGGAAGATGTCGCCGGTCATCGACTCGATCGCGAAGTCCTCGTTGATCGAGCCGATCACCGTGCCTTCGGGATCGAGCACGACCTGGTAGTCGGAGACGTCGGGGATCGCGCCGCCCGAGGTCACGGCGGCCAGACGCGCTCCGCGCCGGCCGCGCACGACACGGTTGACCCCGTCGTAATGGATGTACGCCGCGCGGCGCCCGCGACGCGTCGCATACCCGTCGGCGAGCATGTGGACGACCGCGTCGAAATCATCGCGCGGCAGGTCCCGATACGGCGAAGCTCCGCGCACCAGCGCGAAGAGGTCGTCGAGCGGCCAATCGCGACACGCCGCGGCGGCCACGATCTGCTGCGCCAGGATGTCGAGCGGGGCCCGCGGGATGATCAGGCGGTCGAGCCGGTTCTCGCGAGCGGCGAGGAGGAGCGCGGCGCACTCGACGAGCTCGTCGCGGGACATGGCGAACAGGCGACCCCTCGCGATCGCCCCCTTGAGTCGCCCCGATCGGCCTACCCGCTGGAGGAGCGCGGCGATCGTGTGCGGGGAACCGAGCTGGATGACGAGGTCCACGGTCCCGATATCGATCCCGAGCTCGAGCGACGCGGTCGCCACGAGCGCCTTGAGACGACCCTGCTTGAGCCGCTCCTCTGCATCCAGCCTGCGCTCCCGCGAGAGGCTGCCGTGGTGCGAGGTGACGATCTCCTCGCCGATCCGCTGCGAGAGGTGGTGGGTCACCCGCTCCGCCAGCCGGCGGGTGTTCACGAAGACGAGAGTCGTCCGGTTCTCGCCGATCAGTTCGGCGAGCCGGTCGTAGACCTCCTCCCACACCTCGTTGGACGCGATCGCCTCGACGGGCGAAGGGGGAACCTCGACGCGCAGATCCGTCTCCCGGAAGTGGCCTTCGTCGACGATCTCGCAGTCCGGGCGTGAGCCGACGAGGAAGCGCGCCACGTCCTCGATCGGCCGCACGGTGGCGGAAAGGCCGATGCGTACGGGTGGCCGTCCCGCGGGACGTGTCCCCACGTCATCCCGCGAGATCGTCTCGCGCTTGCCGTCGACGCGGTGGACGTCTCCGTCCACACCGTGCACGACGAGGTGTTCCAGCCGCTCGAGCGTGAGCGCCAGGTGAGAGCCGCGCTTGTCGTCGGCGACCGCGTGGATCTCGTCCACGATGACGGTGCGGACGGTCTGGAGCATCGCGCGGCCGTGACGCGTCGTGAGGAGGATGAAGAGCGACTCCGGCGTCGTGACGTAGATGTGAGGCGGTTGACGCAGATGCGCCTGACGCTCCGCGGACGGGGTATCCCCGCTCCGGACTGCCGTCCGGATCGCGACATCGGGAAGATCCAGCGAGCGAAGCTCCTCGCGGATTCCCGAGAGCGGCTCCTCGAGGTTCTTGTGGATGTCGTTCCCGAGCGCCTTGAGCGGGGAGACGTAGAGGATCCGGGTCTCGTCGGGGAGCACGCCGCTGCCCCCAGCCGTCTCGGAGAGCCCGAGGCGGACCAGCTCGTCGATCCCCCACAGGAACGCGGCGAGGGTCTTCCCCGATCCCGTCGGGGCGGCGATCAGGGTGTGGCACCCGGTGCGGATGGCCGGCCAGCCGCGCTCCTGGGGCGCGGAGGGACCCTGCGGGAAACGGCGCTCGAACCAGGAGCGTACCGCGGGATGGAAGTCGACGAGCGTCACGGGGGAATCGAATCTAGCGCGCGGCCGGGCCCGTTGCCCGACCGCGCGCCCTCGTCAAAACGCGAATCCGGGTCAGTCCGCGGGGGTGCCGAGCGCCGCGCGCTGGGACTCGAACTCCTCGGGGGAGAGCGCGACGTGGCTCACCGCCTGCGCGATCGAGACTTCGCCGGTCGGGATCTCGGATCCCGGGGGCCAGAGATGGAAGATCAGCCCGTCCGTCGTCGCCACGAGCTCCGCCACCTTCGCGGCCTCTTCCGCGGGCATGTCATGGACCTGGACCCGGCCGCTCGCGATCTCCATTGCGTGGTCGTGCCAGGCGCGGTTCCACTCCTCGCGCCCGATCGCGTTCCGCGTGACCGACTTCGCGACGATGTACTCGACCTCGGTCATCGGCGCGTTCGGATCCATCGTGTCGAACAGGATGCACTGGATCACGAC
>JAICNR010000017.1 GCA_025931135.1 Gemmatimonadota bacterium
AAGAACGACCACAGCCGGCGCAAGGTCCAGTACGCCAACATCTCGTGTCTGATCACGCACGAGTTCATGCGCGCGGTCATGGACGACACGGATTTCGAACTGCGCTGGAACGGCCGCACGTTCAAGACCGTCCGCGCCCGCGAGCTCTGGCGGAAGATCATCGAGAACGCTCACGCCTCCGCCGAGCCGGGGATCATCTTCTGGGACACGATGCGCGAGTACCACAACGTCGAGTACGCCAACCCGCTCGTCTCCACGAACCCCTGCGGCGAACAGCCCCTGGCCGCGTACACCGCGTGCAACCTGGGATCCATCAACCTCTCGAAGTTCGTGGATGTCGAGGGCGTCTTCGACTACGAGGAACTGGCCGAGGTCGCGCGGACAGCGACGCGCTTCCTCGACGATGTCATCGACTACAACATGGACGCCCACGCGCTCGACAAGATCAAGGAGGCGGTGGCGTCCGATCGCAGAATCGGGCTCGGCATCACGGGCCTCGCCGACGCGCTCGCGCGGATGGGTGTGAAGTACGACACCGACGAGGCGCTCGAGGCGGTCGATCGGATGATGGAGACGATCTGCCGCTCAGCCTACCAGACATCGATCGACCTGGCGCGGGAGAAGGGTGCGTACCCGCTGTTCTCGTGGGACGGGGTATCGCAGTCGAAGTTCATCCAAGCCCTGCCGGACGATCTGCGGGAGCAGATCAAGCAGTTCGGGATGCGGAACTCGACCGTGCTGACGGTTCCACCTGTCGGCACCGGATCGATCGTCGCGCAATGCTCGAGCGGAGTCGAGCCGATCTTCTGCACGAGCTACAAGCGCCGCGTAAAGCAGGAGGACGGGGAGTCGTTCACCGAGTACACGGTGTACCACCCGCTGATCCAGGATCTGTGGGGTGGGGATAGGGAACTCCCCGAGCACGTGGTCACTGCCCACGACATCGACCCGTATTTCCGCGTGCGCATGCAGGGCATCATCCAGCGTTGGGTCGATTCGTCGATCTCCTCCACTGTCAACCTCCCCACCGACGTCTCTGTCGAGACCGTGGCTGACATCTACGTGACCGCGTACCAGGCCGGCCTCAAGGGGATCACGGTGTATCGCGAGGGGAGCCGCGAGGGAATCCTCGTGACCGACAAGGAACGCGGCGCGAAGGGCGCCCACCAGGTCGACGGCCAACCGGTCGGGGAATCGACTCATGACGACGCGCTGACTCCCGCTACGCCGTCCGCCAATGGCGCTCGCCCGCGCCGGCTCAAGCCGCGGCCGCGGCCTGCGATCACGCGCGGAGTGACAGAGCGAATCCGGACCGGGGACGGCAGCCTGTTCATCACGATCAACGAGGACGAAGCGGGGATGTGCGAGGTGTTCGCATCGCTCGGCAAGGCGGGCGGCGCCGCGGCCGCCCAGTCGGAGGCGATGTGCCGCTTGATCTCGCTCGCGCTCCGTTCCGGTCTCGACCCTCGAGCGATCGTCGACCAGCTCAAGGGCATCTCCGGACCGAACCCCGTTTGGGACAATGGGGAGCTGATCCTGTCGGCCCCGGACGCGATCGGCCGTGCGGTGGAGCGCTACCTGGAGCGGCGCGGCGAGTTCGAATCGAACGGGAACGGCAACGGCGGCGGGGCGACGGTAGACGTGGTCGTGCGGGCGGCAGCCCGAAGCGAGGAGTTCCAGGGACCGGGCGCCATGCCGGCCCGCCCGATGTCGTCGTGCCCAGACTGCGGCAGCCCGGTGGTGAACGAGAACGCGTGTTTGCTGTGCAAACATTGCGGCTGGTCCAAGTGTTGAGGGTGGGAGACCGCTGAGGATGGCCGATTTCTTCGTTGCGCTCCTCGTGTCCTCCTGCGGCGTACAAATCGTACGCCTCGGAGGCCCCTCGTCGCGCGCATTGAAATCGACTCATCCTGAGCGGTCTCCAGGAAGTCGCGATAGCGAGATCATGCCATCCCTTCCCACCACGCGGAGGCGCGGGTGATGGATCGGGAGCTGTATCGGGCGGTGCTGTCGGTGGCGGGAGAGCTAGCCTGCGAAGTCTGCGGAAAGCGGTCGCCCGGTGAGGAGATCGACGTCCGGCTCGTGGTGCCGGAGAGCTGCGGCGGTGCGGAAGACAGCGGGAACATGGTCGCGCTCTGCGAGCGCCACCGCCAAGCGGCGGACGAGAAGTGGCATCGGATTCCCGGGGTCTACGACGGTCCGACCGGCCCCGACGCGCTGATCCGGGAGCTCAAGCAGGATGAAGCGATCCTGCAGCTGCTGGGAGCGATCCTGAGCCCGGGGGATTCCAGGAACTGACGTGGTTCGCGAGCACGGCGGGGCGCGCGGATGGGGCCGCCTCGCCAGAGCGGGGTCGAGCGCTACCAGTCGATCGGTTCGGCCTCGCTCGAAATCTGGACGCCAGGCGCGGGCGGTCACGACCGCGCGCCGTAGCGTCGCAACAAGGCGCCCGGGCGGAGGGTTCGTCCGTGCGCTGTTTCGGCACGCGATTTGCAGCTTTCTGATTGCGCGGAGGTGGAACTGGAGCCCAACCTGGTATGAAGGAAGATCTGAACCGAACCCGCTGGAGCCGCCTGTCGGTGCGCATGAACGTCCCGCGCTCCCCCGGCGTATTCCTGGTCGCCGCCGGGGCGGGCCTGCTGCCGGAGGGCGTCCTCATGGTCGGCAGCGCCGCCAACCTGCGCGAGCGGATGCTCGAGCTCCTGGAGGTCAAGGAGCTCCACGCGCGAAGCGCCCGGGTGATCCATTGGGTGGCGGACTTGACGACCGAGCAGGCGCGGCTCGCGGAGCGCCTGTTCGTGCGGCGCTACGACCCGCCTCTCTCGAGCGCTCCTCGTACCCGCTACCTGGACATCCTCGCCGGCTGATCTCCGGCACCCTCAGGCCGTCTGTGGCCTGGGGGTCCTGCCGTACCGCTGCGTCGCATACCCGACGATGATTCCCAGTATGCTCCCCGGGAGGACGATCTCCCAGTAGTAGTGCTCTCCGCCCTCGCCGGGCATGAGCGCTACGAGGAAGGCGAAGAACGCGCCTACCAGCAGCCCGAACAGGATCCCCATCGGCAGCGAGTCGACCTTTCTCGCGAACCACCCGATCAGCACTCCTACGATCAGGCCCTTGATCGTCGAGCCGATCACGATGCCCACGATCTGGGGCGCCGTCTCGGGTGCGGAGAGGAGAGCGCTCAGACCGTCGAAGATCCCGAGGATCCCTCCCAGCACGAGTCCCAGAACCGGCTTGCTCATCCGCGTCTTCCTTTCTCTCGTTCGTGAAGGATCCGACGACCTCTCATGGTTCTGTTACGCAGCAGGGCGGATCCGTCGCTCAGCCGGTCACCCAGGCGACGACGATCCTCATCACGAGGTAGGCGAGGACGAGACCCACCGCGGCTCGGTACGCCCATACGGAACGGCCGGTCCGTTCCAGCCAGCTCTCAGGGTGCGCGGCGACCGGGTTGCCAGCGCGGAAGCGCGCCAGGTCGGCCGCCATTTCGCCGGCATCGGCATACCGGTCGATCGGGTCGGCCGCGAGCGCCTTGGCTCCGATCGCGCGCAACCGCCGCGGCAGCTCGCGCTCGGCGAGGAGCGCCGCCCGGGCGACACCCGGATCCGCGGGCGGTTCGGTTGCCGTGACGAGTGTGCTCAGGATCGCGCCGAGCGCGTAGACGTCCGCGCGCTCGGTCGCATCCCCCGACCGACCCGCGGCTTGCTCCGGCGCCATATAGCCGGGTGTCCCGAGCACTGCGCCCGGCTCGTCGACGGCCCCCGGAACCCGCGCCACGCCCCAGTCGATGACCAGGACCTCGCCGAACCCCCCGACCATCACGTTCTCGGGCTTGAGGTCCCGATGCACGATCCCTCGGGCGTGCGCGAAGGCCATCGTCTCGCATACGCGCTCGAGGATGCGCAGTCGCTCGTCGAGTCCGGCCGCTCCCCGCGCCACCTCGCGCAGCAGCGTACCCCGGACCCGCTTCATCACGTAGAACGCGCGTCCGTCGGGCAGGATCCCGGCGTCGTGGACGGGAACGATGCCCGGATGCTCGAGCGCGGCCAGAACCGCGGCCTCCGTCCGCATGCGGGCGTCCAGATCCTCCCGTTCACCCGGGGCGCTCGACACCTTGATCGCCACCTCGCGGCCGAGCGTTTCGTCGCGCGCCCGGTACACCGCCGCCATTCCACCGCGCCCGATCTCTTCGAGGAGTGTGTAGCGAGTCTCGGACAGGTCGGGAAGATTCGCGACCTCCGCGAGCCGCCGGACGGAGGCGTCGGAGAGCGCGGTCACCCCCGCCAGCCCATCACGCGACCTCGATCCCGAAGATCTCCCGTGCCTCCACCCGGTATTCGTCGTGCGTTCCACAGGCCTCGCGCAGGTTGTCGAGGGCGCGCGCCCGGAATGCCCTCCGCACGGCCGCGAGCCGGCCGGTGACCTGGGAGACCGTGATCCCGAGCTCGGCCGCGAGATCCGCGTACGACAGGCCCTCTTCGGGGCCCAGGTCATAACGCTCGAAGAGCGCGAAGCGGCCGGCTTGCCCCGTCGTGACGTGCTCGAGACGCACTTCCTCGAGGGAGCGCGAGAAGAGATCGCGGATCCATTCGCGTCGGAAGAGCTCGTCCTGATCGACCGGGTCCTGGATCGGGCGCTCGCGGATCTCGCCCTCGGCGGTCTCGAAATCGAGGCCTACGATGGCGGCGCCGCCACCCCGCTTGAGCCGCTTCGCGGCCTGCCCGAGGTTCATCGCGTGGCGATCCACGCACGTGCGGAGGAACGTTCGAAAGCGCGCGCGCCCCGGATCGTAGCGCTCGAGCCACCGCTTCTCCCAGGCGGCGGCGAGGAACGACTGAGTCGCATCCCGCGCTTCCTCCGGGGGCAGGCGCCAGCGGATCCTGAGGTACGCGTAGATCGGCTTCCAGTATCCTTCGACCAGCGGGCCGAACGCGCGCCGGCGCTCGTCCGGCTCCTCGCTCCGGATGCGCTCGAGGACGGTGAGTCGGGTCGGGGGGAACGTGCTGCCGGTCGTCGTGCGCGAGCCCATTGGAGACCCACGGTACGCCCGCGCGCGCCGCGCTTCAACCACCACGATCAAGCGGCCCGGGGGTCGTCCCGGAACACTCCGAACGGGTTTCCTTCGGTGTCGAGCGCGTAGGCCACCCAGCCGACGCCGGGGATCGCAGTACGCGGCACCGTGATCGTACCTCCGGCCCTTTCGATCCGGTCCACCGCGGCGTCCACGGACTCCACCCCCATCACGTTCACCGCCCGCTCGCCGGGATCCCGTCGCGGTGCGATCCCGCCGTCGATCCCCGGCTCTCCCTCCGCGCCCGTCCTCACGAGCCAGTACTCCATGCCGTCGAACTTCTGCGCCTGCCAGCCGAGCGCCTCGGAGTAGAACGCGATCGCGCGCGCCGGATCGTCGGCGGGGATCTCGAAGTGGATCGGTCGCGCCATCCCTTCCTCCTTGTCGGAAGCCTGCCTCCGAGCTCGCCCCGGGGGCCCTATCCCTCCCTTACGCGCCCGCGCGCGATCCTTCGGTCGCGGCTTGTGGACCACCGGCGGCAGGCGTAGGCTTGCGCGCATGGACGTGACCCTGGCTGTCTGCTGCGACGCGGCGAACGTGAGTCGCGAGGGGAAGCTCAACCTGCTCGGGATCTTCAACTCGATTCACGCGGCGGAGTTTCCGTGCACGCACCCTCATCTCGCGCTCGTCCTTCGCGTGGAGGCGCGGATCGGGG
This sequence comes from Gemmatimonadota bacterium, assembly GCA_025931135.1. GTDB lineage: Bacteria > Gemmatimonadota > Gemmatimonadetes > JACCXV01 > JAHWKZ01 > JAICNR01. The sequence continues at coordinate 5,730 of JAICNR010000017.1, forward strand.
AGGAAGGCGTCCACCCGCTCGAGATCCAGCTCGTCGACGAGGACGGCCAGCAGATGTTCGACATCAACGGGCAGCTGTCGCTCCAGGGAGCCGTGCCGGGTCGGCCGATGACCGCACAGACGATCATGGACATCAACAACCTCCAGCTGCCCCGACCGGGCACCTACGCGTTCGAAATCTTCCTCGCCGGCCACCACACGCGTTCGGTCGCCATCCACGCCTTCAAGAGCGACTAGCGGAGCGACCTGGGGGAGCGGTTGCCCCCGGGGCCCGCGATCTCTAGGCTTGTGCTGCCCATGGGTCCTTCCAGGAAGCTGCTCGCCGGCGTCGTGGCCGCGACGGCGGCGCTAGCGGCCGCAAGCGCACGCGTACGCCGGGCCTCCCCGCCGGAACTCCCCGCTCCCCCGTCGGGCGCGTCCGGACGCCATGCGTGGCGACATGCCGACATGTTCTTCACGCGCGGCGGCTCCGGCCCGCCCGCGCTACTGATCCACGACCTCTACGCCGGGGCTTCGGGCGAGGAGATGGCTCCGCTCTCCGAGCGACTCGGCTCGGATATGGAGACCCTGCTGCTCGACCTTCCGGGATTCGGCCGCTCCGGCATTCCTCGCATGCGCTACGGGCCCGATCTCTTCTTCGACGCGATCGTCGAGTTCGTACGGCATGCCATCGACCGTCCGACCTTGCTCGTCGGAAGCGGGCTCGCGGCGGCGTACGTCACCGAGGCCGCGATCCGGCTCGGCCGGCTGGCGTCCGGCGTCGTGCTGCTGGCTCCGCCCGAGCCGCGCGGGATCGGGGTCATCGAGACGCCGACCTGGCGGCCGCTGGCGTATCAAGCGCTGCGGTCACCGCTGGGCGACGCTTACCACCTCTGGCGCGCGAGCGCCGCGCGGCGGCGCCAGGTGCTGGATCGTGACATGGCCGTCCCGCCACTCGACATCGAAGCGCACGCCGACCGGCTCCACCGGTACGCGCGCCAGCGCGACTCGCGGTGGCCCCTCTGGTCCCTCTGGGCCGGCGACCTGGCGTGGGATCCGCGCGCGTCGCTGTCCCGCCTCGGTGCGCCGGCGCTCGTCCTCTGGGGAGCCGAGGCCCGGGACAATCCCGCGGCACCCGACGCGTACCATGCCGTGCGTCCCGACCTCGAGCAGGAAGTCGTCCCCGGCACCGCGCGCTGGCCCCATCTCGACGCCCCGGACCGTGTGGCGGGCGAGATCCTCGACTGGTGGGCGCGCGAGGGCACCGTCCCGGGGGAGGACGAGGAATGACGAGCGCCGGCCGCATCACGTGGCTGGTGGGCGCCATCGCCCTCACCATCCCCAGCCTCATCTTCAAGTTTGCCGGACTCCATGCGAGCCCTCCCGTCGAAGCCATGGTCTTTGGCGCGGCGGTCCTCGGCGCGTCCTTCCTCCTGTCGTGGGCGGCCGAGGTCGCGCAGCTCGAGATGAGCCAGGCGCTCGCGCTCGCGATCCTCGCGCTGATCGCGATCCTGCCCGAGTACGCCGTCGACCTCTACTTCGCCTGGCGCGCCGCGGAGGACCCGATCTACGGCCACTACGCCGCGGCGAACATGACGGGCGCAAACCGGCTCCTGGTGGGGCTAGGCTGGCCGGTCATCGTGTGGCTGTTCTGGGCCCGGTGGCGTCGCAAGTCGATCCAGTTGGCGGAAGGCGACATGGTGGCCGTGCAGTTCCTCGCCGTCGCGACACTGTACGCGTTCGTGATCGCCGCGGTCGGCAAGTTCTGGTGGTTGGACACCGTGGTGCTGGTCGGGATCTTCGTCTGGTACCTGGCGAAGACCGGCACCATGGGGATGGAGGAGCCCGAGCTGGTCGGACCCGCGCTCATGATCAGCCGCCTGCGACGCAAGTGGCGGATCGTCGCGAACGTCGCCCTGTTCGTGTTCTCGGGCGGCGTGATCTTCCTCGCCGCCGAGCCCTTCGCCGAATCGCTGATCGAGACGGGTCATCACTTCGGTGTCGACGAGTTCCTGCTCGTTCAGTGGATCGCACCGCTGGCGTCCGAGGCCCCGGAGTTCATCATCGCGGCGATGTGGACCTTGCGCCGGCACGCCACGATGGCCATGTCGGCGCTGATCTCGTCCAAGGTGAACCAGTGGACGCTCCTGATCGGGACGATCTCGGTGGTGTACTCGATCTCGGCTGGCAGGATCGCCCCGCTCGAGCTCGATCTCCAGCAGCGACACGAGATCTTCCTGACCGCGGCGCAATCCCTGTTCGCCGTCGTCATGCTGTGCGACCGCCAGCTGAACTGGTGGCAAGCGGGTCTACTGTTCCTTCCGTTCGCGGTCCAGCTCTTCGTCCCCCACTGGCGCGTGGAGGTCGCATGGGCCTACCTCGCCCTGGCGGTGGTATGGGGCGTGCACTACCGCCACCACCTGCTGGATCTCCTCCCCGGGGGCCGGGCGCCCTAGCGTTGGGCTATCCCCGGAAGCGGTTCGTGATCGGCATGCGACGATCCTTACCGAACGCGCGGGTGGTGATCTTGAGGCCGGGGGGCGCCTGCCGGCGCTTGTACTCGCTCCGATCGACCGCCTCGATCACCCAGCGCACGGTTTCCTCCGGGAAGCCGAGCCCGGCGATCTCCGCCGGCGCGAGATCCCGCTCCACGTAGGCCTCGAGGATCGGGTCGAGCACGTCGTACGGAGGGAGGGTGTCGGTGTCCTTCTGCCCCGGCCGGAGCTCCGCGGTCGGAGCCCGCTCGATCGTCTCCCGCGGGATCACGTCGCGGCCTGCCTCGCGGTTGATCTCCCCTGCAAGCTCGTAGACCCGCGTCTTCAGGAGGTCCTTGAGGATCGCGAATCCGCCGACCATGTCCCCGTATAGGGTGGAGTACCCGACCGACATCTCGCTCTTGTTCCCCGGCGCGAGCACGAGCCAGCCGAACTTGTTCGAGAACGCCATCAGCAGGTTCCCGCGAATCCGGGCCTGGAGGTTCTCCTCGGTCGCGTCGGGCGCACGATCCTCGAACGTCGGGCGGAGGATCTCGAGGTAGGCGTCGAGGATGGGATCGATCCCGATCTCCATGAGCCGGATCCCCAGATTCGCACACAGCGAGCGCGCTCCGCGCCGGCTGATCTCCGAGGAGTAGCGCGACGGAAGGTAATACCCGTGGACGCGGTCCTCGCCGAGCGCGCGGGCAGCGATCGCCGCGGTGACGGCGGAGTCGATTCCGCCCGACACGCCGAGGCAGGCCTCGTGGAACCCGTTTTTCCGGAAGTAGTCGCCGAGCCCGAGCGTGAGAGCGGCCAGGATCTCGGTGCTCTGCCCCGACGCGGCGATCGGAGGCTCGGGGATCGGCGGCCGAACCGGCAACGGGGGTCGAGCCTCGGAACGGCGCTCGCCCAGGTCCACCCGCTCGACCTCGAGCGCGGTGCGATCGGGCTCCCGGACCTTCCGCCGGCGCGGATCGCGCAGGCGCTCCTCGACCACGCGCGCGAGCCGTACGTCGGCCACGACCATGTCCTCACCGAACGCGGCTCCGCGTGCGATCAGCGCGCCATTCTCGTCGACGATCAGCGACTGGCCGTCGAACACGAGCTCGTCCTGGCCGCCAACGAGGTTGCAATACCCGACGACGAGCGCGTTGTCCTCCGCGCGCGTGGCGATCATCCGCTCGCGCTCCTGCCCCTTTCCCGCATGGTACGGGGAGGCCGATAGGTTCACGGCGAGCTGGGCGTCCCCCTCGAGCGCTTGAGCGGTCAGCGGCTCGCCCGGATACCAGATGTCCTCGCAGATGTTCACGGCCAGCGTGAGTTCTCCCAGGCGGTAGACGGGGATCGAGTCCCCGCGCTGGAAGTAGCGGTTCTCGTCGAAGACGCCGTAATTCGGCAGATAACGCTTTCGGTAGACGTGTCGCACCCGGCCGTGCCGGAGGACGGCGGCGGCGTTGTAGACGTCGGCGACGCGCTCGGGGAATCCGATCACGACGATCGTCTCCCCCACCTCTCGCGCCAGCGCCTCGACCGCCTCCCGCGCCTCGTCGAGAAATGAGCGTTTGAGGAGCAGATCTTCGGGCGGATACCCGGTGATCGCGAGCTCCGGGAACGCGACCAGATCGGGAGCCAGCGGCTCGAGAGCGGCGAGAGCGGAGCGAACCCGATCGAGATTGCCGCGCACGTCGCCCACGATGACGTCGATCTGGGCCAGGGCGAGGCGAAACGGCGGCATCCCGCGTGACCTTAGGAGGGCCGACCGGGCGGGTCAATCGCGATCGTGTTGACAGGGACGGCCATGTACTCTAGAATTCAGAGTACTCTAACTTTGACAGAGGAGGTCCGCTTGTTCATCCGTCCCGCTCCCCTCGAGATGTTTCTCGTTCTGCTCGCCTTCGCGCTTCCGGCATCGGGCGCCCTCGCCCAGGAGGCGCCGGTTCCCCCGGAGGCGATCGCCGCCATGGAACCGATCGGCTGGCTGGCCGGTCAATGGTCCGGCGAAGCGACGATCCAGGGTCCCGGCGGTCCGCGCACGATCCAGCAGACCGAGGACGTGCGTACCGCGCTCGAGGGCGCTCTCCTCATCGTCGAGGGCACCGGCCGCGACCCCGCGGCCGGCGGCGGGGGTCCGGTGGTGTACCGCGCCTTCGGCGTCTTCTCGATCGGCGACGCGCCGGGCCGCTACCGCGTTGCCGCCTGGCAGGGCGGGCGGTTCGTCGACGCCAGCGCCGAGATCGCCGTCGACGGTACCGTCACTTGGGGATTCGACACCCCGGACGGAGGCGAGGTCCGGTACGTGATCCGCCGGCCCGAGCGCGACGTCTGGCACGAGGCGGGCTCCTTCCGCGCCGCCGGTGGAGACGCGTGGCGACCCTTCTTCGAGATGACGCTCCGTCGAAAGGCGGGAGGCGCTCGATGAGCGGGGAACGCAACGACCTCGGCTACGTGCGAGACGTCGTGCGGCGATCCGAGCACCGCTCGATGCCGGCGGCGATCGCTTGGCTCTGGGCCATGATCTCGGTCGTCGGATTCGCGATCGTCGACTTCGCACCCGATCGGGCCGGATGGTACTGGCTCGTCGCTTCGCTGGCCGGGTTTGCCGTCAGCTCCTGGATCGGGAGCCGCCACGCCCGCGAGATCGGCCAGGTGTCACGCGCCGAGGGCCGACGCCACGAGCTCCACTGGGGGGGCATGCTGGTCGCGATCTTCCTCCTGCCCGCCCTGGTGTGGGAGGGGAGCCTGCAGGGCCGCGGGGTCGGTCTCGCGATCCTCCTCCTCCTCGCGCTCGGGTATTGGCTCGCGGGCGTCCATCTGATCCCGGCCCTCAAGTGGATGGGCGGGATCGCAGCCGCAACGTACCTCGTCCTCGCGTTCGTCGACGGCTTCCCGTATCCGTGGACCGCCGCCGGGATCGTCCTCGCCGCGGGTCTGATCGTCGCGGGACGCGCGTCCGGGGGCGCGGGTGGCGGGTAAGGAGCCTCGACCCGCAGACGTCCGGGCAGGGCTCGGTCGGATCGATCGGCTCCTGGAGCACCGGGTGCGTCTCGCAGTCGCGGTCCTCCTCACGCGCTGGGACAGGCTCTCGTTCTCCCGCCTTCGCGAGCTGACCGGCGAGACCGACGGCAGCCTCGGAGCGCACCTGCGCCGGATGGAGGATGCCGGCTATCTCACCGTCGACAAGGAGTTCGTCCAGCGAAAGCCCGTCAGCTGGTACGCGCTCGCACCGGCGGGGCGCGCAGCTCTCACGGATCACCTCGCCGCGTTGGAGGACCTGATCGGTCGCGCGTCTCCCTGACACGGCGCCGGCGCTGGCGCTAGGTTCGTGCGCCATGGCCGAGCCATATCGCAGAACCTGGATGCTCCCGCAGTCGTTCGCTCTGGACTCGGGTCGCTCGATCGAGCGGCCGGTTACGGCCTTCGAGACGTGGGGCGAGCCGCGCGGCGACAACGCGATCCTTCTTACGACCGGTCTTTCCCCCAGCGCCCATGCGGCCCGTCACGGCCCCGAGGACGATCCCGGATGGTGGGAGGACATGGTGGGGCCCGGGAAGCCGCTCGACACCGAGCGTTGGTTCGTAGTGTGCTGCAATGTGCTCGGCGGCTGCCACGGATCCACCGGGCCCTCGTCTCCAGATCCGAAGACCGGCCAACCCTACGCGCTGGACTTCCCGATCGTCACCCTGCGCGACATGATGCGTCTCCAGCACGAGCTGCTCGCGCACCTGAAGGTGGAGCGGCTGCATGCGGTGATCGGGTCGTCGATGGGCGGGATGCTCGCGCTCGAGTATGCGGCGCTGTTCCCGGAAGCGGTCGATCGGTTGATCGCGATCAGCGCGTCCGGTATGACGCATCCCTTCGCGATCGCACTGCGACACGTCCAGCGCCGCGCCGTGATGCTCGACCCCGCATGGCGCGGAGGACGCTACTACGAGATAGGGCAGCCCGCCGCGGGCCTGTCGCTGGCGCGTGAGATCGGGACGATCACCTACCGCTCGGACATCGAATGGACGAACCGATTCGGTCGCGCATGGCAGAGCGGCGACTTGTTCGACTTCTCCGGCCGCTTCGAGATCGAGTCGTACCTGCAGCACCAGGGGGAGAAGTACCCGCAATCCTACGACGCGAACTCCTACCTGTACCTGTCGCGCGCAATGGACCTTCACGACCTGGGCCGAGGGCGGGGCGGACTGATCGAGGGCGTGCGTCGAATCCGCTCTCGTGCGCTCCTGATCGGCGTCACCACCGACGTCCTGATCCCGACCTTCGAGATTGACGAGTTGGCCGAGGCCTTCGTTCAATCGGGAAACCCGGCCGAGCTCCACGTGCTCGACATCGAGACCGGGCACGACTCCTTCCTGATCCACCCGGACGCATTCGGCCCCCCGATCGCGGAGTTCCTGGGGTCCTGACCACACAGTCATCGTTTTGAACGAACGTCGCATCGCGTCGTCTGTTCTCTCGTATGCCGCGCCATGACAGGAAAAAATCGCCGCCGTTTGCAACCCTGAAACCGTTTCGGCGGTCCCATCGTATGCACGGACGAGAAGAGGTTCCCCATACCCCGAAAAGGAGCGATACAATGCGTGCCATTCTTGCTGGAATCCTCGTCGCCTCCATCTACACCCTCGCGATCGGCATCCTGTTGAGCATGACGATGCCTACCCGCGGGCAGATCGAGGCCTACATCGACGAGGCCCGGCCGGTCGCGGCCTCCGTTGCCCCGATCGCGGCGATCGACCCCCGGCTCGCCAGCTGAACCCGGCTCGGCGGGCGTTCCGACGCCCGCCGCCCCGCGCCTCGGCGCTTCGACCCTCCGCGGACTAGATTCGAGCCCGAACCCCTGGTCCGCAGGAGGAGCCGATGCTGTTCGAGCGATTCGAGGATTCGGGATTGTCCCAGTTCAGCTACGCGGTCGGCTGTCCGGGCGCGGGCTCGGTCGCGATCGTGGATCCGCGGCGCGACGTGGATGTGTACGAGAAGTTCGCGGCCGATCAGGGGCTCGCGATCACCCACATCCTCGAAACGCACATCCATGCCGATTTCGCCAGCGGTGCTCACGAGCTCGCCGAGCGCACGGGCGCGAAGCTCTGCCTCTCCGCGTACGACGCGGGCGAGAAGTACGACGTAGCGTTCCCCCACTCGGAGCTCGAGGACGGCGACTCGATCGAGATCGGCTCGGTGCGGATCGAGGCCCTCCACACGCCGGGCCACACACCGGAGCATCTGTCCTTCCTGGTATACGACACCCATCGCTCTTCCGACGTCCCGGAACTTCTGCTCTCGGGGGACTTCCTGTTCGTCGGCTCGCTGGGACGGCCCGATCTGCTCGGCGAGGAGGCCAAGCGCGGCCTGGCGCGGCAATTGTTCGAAAGCGTCCGCGGCAAGCTCGCGGGGCTACCGGACGGCCTCGAGGTGCATCCTGGACACGGTGCGGGCTCGATGTGCGGCGCAGGGATGAGCGCGCGGCCGCTCTCGACTCTCGGTTTCGAGCGCATCGCGAACCCGTACCTCGATCCGGGTCTGGACGAGGAGGCGTTCGTCGAGAGGATTCTCGGCTCGGCGCCCCCGTTTCCGCCCTACTACCGGCGCATGAAGACGCTGAACTCGGCCGGTCCCCGGGTGCTGGGCGGCCTCCCCGGCCAGAGCCCGATCCCGGTGGTCGAGTTCCACGCCCTGGCCGAAGCCGGGCACGTGGTCGTCGATCTGCGGGATCACCTGGCGTTCGGCGGCGGCCACATCCCCGACGCGCTCGGGATCGGAGCCGACGGCAGCCTCTCGACGTGGGCGGCGTGGGTGGTTCCCTACGACAAGCCGATCCTGCTGGTCGCGGAGAATCCGTTCGCCGTGGATCCCGCCGTCCGCGCGCTGGTCCGGGTCGGCCTCGACGACGTTCGCGGGTGGCTCGAGGGCGGAATGAACGCGTGGCGGCAGCGCGGGCTCCCGTTCGTCACGCTCCCCCAGATGTCGGTGCGGGAGCTCGCCCGGGAGACCGGAAACGGAGACTCGATCGAAGTGCTGGACGTGCGCGGAGACGGAGAGTGGGACAGCGGCCACATTGAAGGCGCCATCCACATGCACGGCGGTCTGGTCGAGGAGCACATCGACGAGCTGCCGAAGAACGGCAAGCCCCTGGCGGTCATCTGCGGGAGCGGCTACCGCTCAACCGTCGTGGCGAGCGTCCTGCAGCGGGCCGGCTTCGAAGACGTGCGGAACGTGCCCGGCGGAATGCGGGCGTGGAGGAACGCCGGACTCCCGGTCGTGAGCTGAGCGGCGCGACCGCTCGGACGGATGGACAACATCAGCCATTCGCTCGCGGGCTGGGCGCTGTCACGCGCGGCCGGTCCGGAGCGGCCACGTGGCACGACCCTCGGGCTCGTCCTGGCGAGCAATCTTCCCGACATCGACATCGTACTTCAGGCTCGCTCCGGGGCGACCTACCTCCTCTTCCACCGCGGCGTCACCCACTCCCTGGTTGGGCTCGCGCTCCTCCCCCTGGCGCTCGCGGCGGCTCTGTGGTGGGGCTACGGCCGGCGCACGGAATTCCGCTGGCTTGCGCTAGTGTGCGCGTGCGGGGTAGCGCTGCACATCCTGTACGACGTCGTCACTCCCTGGGGCACGCTGCTCCTCTATCCTTTCTCCGCCGATCGCTACTCTCTAGACTGGCTCTTCATCGTGGACCTCGTCACCTGGGCGTTGCCGGTGGCGGGTCTCGTCGCTTCCTGGGCGTGGCCCACCCGCGCCCGGGCCGTCACCGTGGCCTGGCTCGTCGCGCTCCTGGTCTACGCCGCCGGCGCAGGCCTCGTCCACCGGGGCGCCGTGGTCACGGTGATCGATGCCGAGCGCTCGGCGGGCCGCGCCGTCGCCGAGGCATTCGTGTTCCCGCGGCCGGGCGCGCCCTGGCGCTGGAGCGGCGTGGCGGCCGCTCCGCGATCGACGCCGGAGCCGCGGGTCTCGGTCTATCGCATCTCGGGGATCCCGCCGGCCGTGGCGCCCGTGGGACGGATCGAACGGGGGTTCGACGATCCGTGGGTAGCGGCGGCGTTCGCCACGCGGTCCGGGCAGGCGTATCTGTGGTGGTCCCGAGCGCCGGTGGCCGTGACCGAGCGGGAAAGCGGCGAAGCGATCGTGACGCTCCGCGACCTGCGCTACAGCCGCACGCTTGTCCCGACGGCCGAGACCTGGACGCCGTTCACGATCCGGTTTCGGTTCGCCGAACGAACCGGGGATCTGCTCGCGGTCGAATGGTAGATCGGTCGCAGAAGAGCGCGCGCCGCGCAGCGGCGGCGCGCGAGAGATCAGGAAACGCTCAGTCCGCCGACCAGCTGAGGCGGGCGGGCGGCAGGGGCGAGACGCTTCCCGCCTGCTGCAACGCGGAGCACGAGTAGAGGATCTCGGCGGTTCCGGTTCCGACCAGCGTGATGTCGATCTCGGAGAGCGAGACCACCGCGCCGATGATGTCGATGTTCCCGTTGATGCGCTCGATCTTGTCCGCGATGATGAGGCCGTGGAACGTACCGCCATTGATGTTCCCGAGATTCGCGGGCGCGTACGCCGGGTCGGACGCCTTGGCGGAGTCGTACAGAGGATCGCCGGGGTCGTGTTCGCGCGGGTTGTAGAGCGGGTTGTGGACGATCAGGATCCCCGTCCCCGTCACGTTGTTCCCGCCGGCAGCGCCGGACCCGTAATCCCCGTTCACGTACACGAGGCCCGTGATCGTATCCGGGGCGACGTACGTCGCCGCGTCCTGGATCACCGAATCGAGGTCGCCGGGATCGAGCCCCAGCACGTGCTCTGGCGTGACATAGACGATGCTCTCGTCCTTCGTCGTATAGGCCGGACTCCCGGACGCGTAGTCCGTGTGGCCGTTCAGCGCCACGGACCCCTGCGCGTCCACGTTCTCGGTCGAGTCGGTGAGCGTGACCGCGGGCTTGTTCTCGTCGCACGCCCCGGTGTTACCGTTGTCCGAGTCGAGCGTGCCGTTAAGAGTGTGGTTCCGGCCGTCGATCGTGATGTTCCCGCTGAGATTGCTCGACGAGTTGCTGGTCAGCGCCGCAGGAGCCGAGACGTTCATCACGCGGCGTGACACGCGGATCCGTTGAACGGCCTTGAACGCGCCCTTCGTCGCCGTGGACTCGAGCACCCAGACGATCTCGCCGTTCCCCGAGTCGTTCAACGTGCCGTCGTCCGCCAGTCGCACCGTATCGGCCACGCTGTTCCCGTCGATGTCGTAGATATCGGCGACCTTCGTTACCGTGTAGCTGTAGCCGTCGATCGTTGCCGCGACTGGGAAGGCGCCGCTGGCCTGGAACGTCGCGACCGCGTGCTCCATACCTGCGGCCGCTGCCGCGTCCGCCTGGTTGGCGTCGGTGAACAGCCGGGTCACCCTCTGGTCACCTGCCGTGAGCTTGAGCGCCGCGCCGCCGATGAGCCCGAGAACGACCATCGCGATGATGACCGCGATGAGCGCGAACCCGTTGGGGTCGCAGCGCGGATGGTCGGGATGCTTCGGGTCCTGCATGACTCCTCTCAGTTCGCGTAGATGTTGTTCCGCAGGGCGACCTGCGATTCGATCATCCCGGACTGGACTCCGTCCGGCGTCGAGTAGTACAGGCGGATCCGGACCTGCTCGACGAGCGCGGGATCTGCGGTCGTCGCTCCGTCGCCGTCGAAATACGTGAAGCGAAGCGAGTCGACGTTGTCGGTCACCGCCGTCCCGCTTCCGCCGCCGGAAGCACGAGTCACCCTTTGAGCCTGCTGGTAGTAGGTGACCCGCTCGTCCCAGCTCGTGCTCGAGCTCAGCGTATCGCCATCGAGATCGAGATCCGCTGTCCACGAGATGCTGTCGGCGTCGATCGTCCTGAGCGCACCGCCGGACGCGGATGCCCTCGGATTGAACCCCGCGTTCCGCAGCTCGCGTGCGAGCATGTCGATCGCGGCGCGGGCGTTCTGCGTGGCCAGGACCCCGTCGTTCTGCCGCAGGACGGTCTGGTGCTGCGCGCGCAGGAACCCGACGAGGGCGATCCCCATGATCCCGAGGATCACCATCGCGACCAGCATCTCGATCAGCGTGACGCCGCGGTTTCCCATCGTCACTGCCCCCGGATGGTCTGATTGGATAGCGAGTGGTTTCCCTGCCGGTCCGTCCACGCGACGGTAAGCGTGACCGTCTTCGTGTTCGCCACCGGGGAATTGGCCGTAACCGTCCACGAGCGGTTGAACGTCACGCCGCCGACGGTCGCCGTGTCGCTTCCATTCGTGATCTGAGCGTATCTCTTGGACTGGAGGTCCTCGACCTTGAGCCGCAGGGTCTCGTTCGCGCGCGTCCGATTCGTCACCCCGCGGTTCGACGCCATGAGCGCCGCGGTGAGGGACGCGGACGCGAGCACACCGAATGCGAGCATCACGATCGCCACCACGATCTCGATGAGCGTGAAACCCCGGCTGTCGCGCAAGCGCGTCACCCTCACCACCGGACCAGCCCGCTGGCCAGCACGCGGATCACCTTCTCATGTCCGTCGATGGATACCCGGATCGTCTTCGCGGCGTCGACCCGGCCGCGCGTGTAGAACGTGATCGTCCCCGTCGAGGCGCCGTTCATCGACACGCTGCCTCTCGCGGTTGCAGAGTCTCCGCGCACCGTCCAGGTGCCCGAAACGTCCTCCTCGACCCGCCACTGCCCGCCGCTCCCGAGGATGAATCGCTGCTGCCGCTGCGTGGCGACCGCGCGGGCGCGGGCGTCCGCGATCGCGGCGTGGATCCGCCGCGCCTCGTCGGCCGCTTCGTACGGGTCGGAGCTTCCGGCCACGCGCGGAATGGCGATCGCCGCAAGGATCCCGACCAGGGTCATGACGAGAAGGATTTCGATGAGGGTCACCCCACGCCGCGAGCTCGCCGCGGGAATCCAGGGGAGGGGAATGTCCATCGTGTGCTCCTCGCGCGCGGAGAAAGCGCCAACTCAGCGTCCCCCTCCAGAAGTTGCAAGACGCGTTCCACCTGTCCCCATCATACCCAACCCATTGCGCTTCAACGGGTTCGGTTGACCGGGGGTGGGCGGTCGGCGACGGCCGTCCGCATTCTGCGATGAAGCGGGGCCGTTTCCCGGGCGCCGCAACCGTTGGGATCGGCACCCGTGAACCCTAGGGGCCCGGTGCGCTCCGCTCTCCGAGCCGCGCGTAAACCGCGATTCCCGGTCCCGGCGTTCGTAGGACGATGGTGCGGTCTCTCGCCCTCTTCGCCGTCTCGCTCATCTGGCCCTCGACCGTCCACGGCCAGCTCTTCCTGAACATCAACCCGGACTGGTCCCCCGACGGCCGGCGCCTGGCCTTCGAATCCCGACGGGACGGCGAAGCGGACCTGTGGCTCCTGGACACCGCGAGCGGGTCCCTCACACGACTGACCACCGACGCAGGTGACGAGACCCACCCGGCCTGGTCGCCCGACGGTGCCCGGATCGCATTCGACGCATTCCGGGATTCCACCTGGAACCTCTATCTCCTCGACCTGGAGACCGGCACGGCCAGTCCCCTGACCGGCGGCCCGCCCGGCGCGGGGGCCTACGCTCGCCATCCCTCCTGGTCTCCCGACGGCGCGAGGATCGCATTCGACTCGGATCGAGGAGGGGATCTCGACGTGTGGCTTCTGGACCTCGAAACCGGCGCGGAGCGCCGGATCACCGAGACCTCGGGGTGGGACACGCACCCGGAGTGGTCCCCCGACGGATCGGAGCTGGCGTTCACGTCCGAGCGCGGCGGCGATCCGGACCTCTGGCGGATGGCAGCGGACGGGAGCGGCGCGCGACGGGTCGCGGGCCGGCCCGGGCCCGACGGCGGAGCGGCGTGGTCGCCCGACGGGAGCAGGATCGCGTTCTTCTCCGAGGGCGACTCCGTTCGCGGGCTATGGATCGCCGATCTCGGAGGCGGAGAGCCGCGACCTCTGGTGCTCGACGGCGCCACATGGTACGAGCTGGACTGGTCTCCGGACGGTCGTGTCCTGGCGGGGTACTCGGACGCATTCGGCCGCTTCGAGATCCAGACGATCGAGGTCGAGTCCGGGTCGGTGACCCGCCTCACGCGATCGACCTACGACGACGTTTTCCCGGCCTGGACGGCGGACGGCCGCTCGATCGTCTTCACCTCGAGCCGCACCGGCGATCCCGAGATCTGGATCATGGGGGCGGACGGCTCGGACCCGCGCCGGCTGACGGACGCTCCCGGCAGGGACGCGCACCCGTCGGTGTCCCCCGATGGCGCCCGGATCGCGTTCCAGTCTCCCCGCGGCGGCGACCATCCCCTCCGGGTGCAGATCTATACGATGGCGATGGACGGTACCGGTCTCATCCGCCTGACCGATGACGACCACTTCAACGGTGTCCCGGTCTGGTCCCCCGACGGCGCCCGGCTGCTGTACCAGCGCCGCTCCTCGACGGAGTACGAGGCGGGGGACTGGGACATCGTCGAAATACCCGTGGTCGGCGGCATCCCGCGCGTCGTCCTCGGTGGGCCGGCCAACGATCAGGTCGCCTCCTGGTCTCCCGACGGAACCCGGATCGCGTTCTACTCCGATCGGGACGGGGACGACGAGATCTGGCTGGCCGACGGAGACGGGGCGGAGCCACGGCCCCTCACCGACGGACCCGGCGCGGCGCGCTCGCCCGCATGGTCCCCGGACGGACAGCGAATCGCGTTCGTCCGATCGCTGGACGAGCCCGGCGCGCGAGGACCTCGATCGGATGTCTGGATCGTCGGCGCGGACGGCGGCGCCCCCGAGCAGGTGACCGAGGGGGTGCCGGTGGAGGGCATCGTCGGCTGGTCGCCGGACGGTCGGCGACTCCTCTTCCACGCGATGCCCGAGGGATCACGCGAGATCCACGTGCTCGACATCGCGTCCCGCGTGGACCACCGTGTCCACGCAACGGTGGACGGAGAGCGCTGGCGCTAAGAGAGCCGGCTGGGGAGATCGATCTCGGACTCGAGCGCGCGATGCACCGGGCATCGGCCCGCGATCTCGAGCAGCCGCTCGCGCTGGCCGTCGGCCAGTGGCCCCACGAGCTCGAGCTCGGTCTCGATCCGGTCCAGCATTCCCTCCTCGGTCTCGCAGTTCGCGCAATCTTCGGCGTGGATCCGCGAATGCCGGAGCCGGATCCGGGTCCCGCGCAGCGGCCATTCCTTGCGGTCGGCGTACATCCGGAGCGTGATCGCCTTGCAGGCCCCGAGAGCGGAAAGAAGGAGTTCGTACGGTGTCGGCCCGGTGTCCGCCCCGCCGTTCTCCAGCGGCTCGTCCCCGCGCCAGCGATGGCCCGCCGAGCGGGCTTCGACCGCGTAGCCCACGGCACCGCCCGCCACCACGACTTCTCCCCGCGCGAGCCCCGGTGCCGGGGGGGTCTCGCCGGCCCCAGACGCGTACTTCCCGCCCCACACAGCCAGGATCTCTCCCGCCCAGCGGGCGGCGTTCTCTCCGGTCAGGAGGTGATCGGTCCCGTCGAGTGCCACCAGGCTCTTGGGATGCCGCGCCGCGGCGAAGAGCCGCTCGGCGTGCTCGATCCCCACGATCTCGTCGGCGGGTGAGTGGAGGACGAGGAGCGGACGGCCGAGCGCCGATACGGCCGCGTCGACGTTCTGTCGCTCGAGGTCGTCGAGGAGCTCACCACGGATTCGGAACCGTCGTCCCGCCAGCTCCACCTCCGCTTCGTCCTTGCCTTCGAGCTCCGGATTCGCGCGCAGGAGGGTATCGCGGAGATGAGCGGCCTCGCTCGGCGCGCCGATCGTGACCACCGCACGAACCTCCGAGATCCGGCCCGCGGCGACGATCGCCGCGGCCCCTCCGAGGCTGTGACCCACCAGGAGGCTCGGAGCCTCGTGCTCCGCGCGCAGGAAATCCGCGGCCGCCACGAGATCGGACACGTTCGAAGAGAAGTCCGTCCCGGCGAAATCGCCCTCGCTCTCGCCGAGGCCCGTGAAGTCGAATCGAAGGACCGCGAATCCGCGATCGGCCAGAGCGCGCGAGATCTCGCGCGCGGCGCGCAGGTCCTTCGAGCACGTAAAGCAGTGGGCGAAGAGCGCGTAGCCGCGAAGCTCGCCCCCCGGGCGCTCGAGGCGGGCAGCCAGCTCCACGCCCGTGGCGCCGCGAAACGAGAGGCGGGAAGCGCTCAGGGCCGGACGTCGACCCGGGCGCGGTCGGCCTCGACCGTCCGGTGGTAGAAGGCGCCGTCGGGGTACGCCGCAACGCGTCCGCACCGGTGGCACGTGATCCGCCGCCCTCCCGCGGGCCGCTCGGCCAGGTCCGCCTCCGTGCGGCGGACCCCGGTGGCCGCCTCGGATCCGCAGCGCTCGCAGCGGACGAAGAGCTCTTCGTCGATGATCGCCATGCCGGGAGTATAGCGCGCGAGCACCGTCCCGATCAGTTCCCGGGCGTTCGGTTGCCCTACGCGAGACTGCGGAGAAATCCGTCGGGCTCGTCGACGCGAAGGCCGATCGGGCGAACGCGGCGGCTCACGGGGCCTCCGGCACGACTCCGGTTCGCGCTTCCTTCGGGTGTTCGATCTCGCCACCGTAGAACGCCGTCCCGCCCGCGATCGCGGTCGCAGCCCAGATTCCGATCGCGAACGTCCAGCGCGTCCCGCGGCTCTTCCGGACGAGAGCGACGATCGCGAGGAGGCCCGCGATCCCGAGCGCGATGAGCGCGTACAGGCCCCAGTGCTCGTGGGTCTCGATCGCCTCCTCCGCGAGGCCCGGAAGCGACTCGGCCACCTCCTCCGCGCGCTGTCCGGTTAGGAACGCGACCGGCGCGGCGAGCCCGGCCAGGAGGCCCGTCACGACCGCGTAGCGCCAGGCGTTCTCGCGCCCGGAGATGGCGCCCAGGATCGCGGCCAGCGACGCCAGGACCGAGAGGACGATCGGGAAGTGGTTGACGACGAGGTGGGCATGGATCCAGTCCATCGTGACCTCCACGGGTTCAGCGTCGGCGGCCGTCTTCCTGCTGCGCTATCTTGCGCCCAGGCCGGCGTTCGCGCCACAGGAGGCGCCCGATGACGAGTAACGAACCCGTTCCTCCCCGCCGCCTGCCCGCCTGGCGGGCGCTCGAAGACCATGCCCGGTCGGTCGTCCATCGCACCATGAGGGAGCTCTTCGCGGGCGATCCGGGACGCGCGGAGCGATTGACCTTCGAAGCCGCCGGTCTGGTCCTCGACGCCTCGAAGAATCGCGTCACCGACGAGACGATCCCGCTCCTCTGCGAGCTCGCTCGCCAGGCGGACGTCCGTGAGCGTGCCGAAGCGATGTTCCGTGGCGAGCGGATCAACGTGACCGAGAACCGTCCGGTTCTCCACGTCGCTCTGCGCGCTCCCCGCGGGAGCTCGATCCTGCTGGACGGCGCGGATGTCGTGCCCGACGTGCACGCGGTCCTGGACCGCATGGCGGCCTTCAGCGAGCGGGTCCGCTCCGGCGAGTGGATCGGCCATACGGGTCGGCCGGTCCACACGGTCGTGAATATCGGGATCGGCGGCTCGGACCTCGGTCCACGGATGGCGGCTCGCGCACTCACCGCCTACGCCGACGGCGGTCCCGCGACGCGCTTCGTCTCCAACGTCGACCCCACCGCGTTCGTCGAGGCGACTCGCGACCTGGATCCCGCCGAGACGCTCTTCGTCGTGTGCTCGAAGTCGTTCACCACGCTCGAGACGCTCACGAACGCCCGCACCGCGCGGGGATGGCTGGTCGGCGCCCTGGGGGACGACGCCGCGGTCGCGCGCCACTTCGTCGCCGTCTCGACGAACGCCGAGGGAGTGGCGGAGTTCGGCATCGACGTCGGAAACATGTTCGGTTTCTGGGATTGGGTCGGAGGGCGCTATTCGCTGGCGTCCGCCGTCGGGCTGATCCTGATGCTGGCGATCGGTCCCGCGCGCTTCCGCGAGATGCTCGACGGCATGCACGCGATGGACGATCACTTCCGCGCCGCGCCGCTCGAGCGGAACCTTCCCGCGCTCCTCGCGCTCCTCGGGATCTGGAACGCGAACTTCCTCGGCGCCGCCTCGCACGCTGTGCTCCCGTACGATGAGTACCTCGCACTCTTCCCCGCCTATCTCCAGCAGCTCGACATGGAGAGCAACGGGAAGCGTGTCGACCTATCCGGACGGCCGGTCGAGACCGACACCGGGCCGATCGTCTGGGGTCAGCCCGGAACCGACGGGCAGCACGCGTTCTTCCAGCTGCTCCACCAGGGAACCCGCCTCGTTCCGTGCGACTTCCTCGGCTTCCTCGAGACGCTGAACCCCGTCGGGAACCACCATGCCCTGCTGTACTCGAACCTGGTCGCGCAGACCGAAGCGCTCGCCTTCGGGAAGCCGGCGGAGGAGGTCGCTGCCGAGGGCGTGCCGCCCGAGCTCGTTCCGCACAAGTCCTTCCCCGGGAACCGACCGTCGAACACGATCCTCGCCGACCGTCTCACTCCCTGGACGCTGGGCGCCCTGATCGGGCTGTACGAGCATAAGGTGTTCGTCCAGGGAGCCGTGTGGGGAATCGACTCGTTCGATCAGTGGGGCGTCGAGCTGGGGAAGACCCTGGCGGCGCGCGTGGCGTCGGAGCTCGACGCGCCCGACGAGCCGGTCCTGCGCCACGACTCGTCGACGAACGCCCTCATCCGGCGCTGGCGGGAGACGCGCCGCCGCACTCGCTGACCCGCGAGCGGCGGTTCGCTCAACGCGTCAAGGTTCGAACGCGCGGGCGAACGTCAGCGCCAGTCCCGCGGCCGCGCCCCAATCGGGCTCGGGATCCTCGAGGCCCACGAGAATCGCGGCGTCGAGCGCGAAGGGTCCGAACGCCCGCCGGACGCCCACCCGCGCCTGCCCCCGCTCCTCCGTCCCTACCGGCGTATCGCCACGGACGTCGAGCGAGCCCTGGACCTCGGCGGCCGCCTGCCATCCATCACCGAGTGGCGCGACGAGCGAGAGCCCGTAGCCCCACACGTCGTTCTGGCGGTCGCCCCGAGTCGGGATGCCCAGCACCCCCGCGCCCAGATTCGCCGCCACCCGCACCGGGCCGATCGTCTTGCCGGCCAGGAGCCAGAGCCAGAAGTCCGTCGTGTCGAGGCCGAGGCCGCTCTCGTTCCCGGCGGCAGGAAGCCGGGTCGCGATCCGGAAGCTCCACGCCGGGAACGCGCC
>JAICNR010000058.1 GCA_025931135.1 Gemmatimonadota bacterium
GACGGCCGCCTGATCGAGCGCGGGATCGGCGAGACCCGCCGCGTCCGCTTCTCCGACGGTCGCGAGCGC
Organism: Gemmatimonadota bacterium; assembly: GCA_025931135.1. Taxonomy (GTDB): domain Bacteria; phylum Gemmatimonadota; class Gemmatimonadetes; order JACCXV01; family JAHWKZ01; genus JAICNR01. The sequence continues at coordinate 70 of JAICNR010000058.1, forward strand.
GAGGCGCTGGTGGGGATTCCGTGGGGCGATCTCGCGTCGGCATACCGTACGACGGGCGCTCGCGACATCACGGTCCTGATGGCCTCGCGGCCGATGAAGCGGATTGCCCGCCTCGCGCCCGTCGCCGGCCGCCTCCTGGCGATCGGCCCGTTGGAGCGCCTGGCGGAGGCGGCCGTCGCGCGGGCCGTCGCGGGACCCGACGAGCGCGCTCGCCGGGAAGGACGATCCTACCTGTGGGCTCGCGCCGCGGACGCGGATGGACGTGAAGCCGAGGCGTGGATGGAGACCGCGGAGGGATACCGCTTCACCGCGCTATCGGCGGTGGCCTGTGTGGAGAGGACGCTGTCGGAGCGTCCCTCGGGGGCGCTTACGCCTGCGGGCGCGTTCGGCGCCGACCTGGCGCTCTCGATCGAGGGAACCGTCCGCTCGGACTAGACCGGACGGCGCTGCAGGAAACGCTGGAACCACTCTTCGCGGGGGTAGGATAGCGCGGCGCCGAGCACCACGATCGCCACGCCCGCCACGAGAACCCCGACGCTGCCCGTAAGGAGGTGAACCGTCGCGCCGACGAGGCCGACCGCCTCGAGGAACGCGTATGCGGTGATCAGCCTGCTCACCACTCCGCGCGGACCCTCGCGGAGCTCGACCTCCGGCCGCGCATCGGTCGAGGGCATGGGCGACCGTGCCCGACCCCAGATCACCATCCAGCCCAGCACCCCGATCAGCATCACGGCCACGAAGATCTGCTTGAGGAGGTTCGCGGTGCCGGGATCCACCGGGGCGACCGAGCCCGAGCGCGCCAGCCACCATGCCACGCCTCCGTAGATGAGCACGGCGGCCACGACCGCGCCGCACACGATGCGCGCGGTCTTGAGCGCCCGCTCGACCTCGAGCTTTGGTCCATCATTCGGGTCCACTCCGTTCATTCGCTCAACCTCCGCACCAGCCGGTTCCAGAACTCGAGCGCCTCGTAGAAGCGCGACACCGCGACCCGCTCGTCGCGACCGTGCGCCCGCGCGTCCTCTGGGTCGCCGAAGATCGCCGCCGTCCCGTAGACCGGGATACCGGCGTTTCGGACGTAGAGCCCGTCCGTGGCGCCGGTGGACATCTCGGGAACGACCACCACCCCCGGCCACAGCTCGGGCACGATCGCCTCGATCGGCTGCATGATCGCCGGCCGAAGGGGAGAGGGCGGGCTCTCGGTCGGCTCGCCCTTTCGCGAGATCCGGATCCGGGGATCGGCCACGACCGCGTTGAGAGTACTCTCCACCGCGTCGATCGGCTCGCCCGGGAGAATCCGGCAGTTCACGGTCGCCCGCGCCGTCTGGGGTAGGGCGTTGTCCGCGTGGCCGGCTTCCAGCCGCGTGGCCGCGCACGTGGTCCGCAGGAGCGCGTTGTAATAGGGAGACTCCGAGAGCCGCGCCGCCGCCGCGGAGTCCGGCGGGTCCGCCGCGATCGCCCGCATGTCGGTTGACAGAGCGTCCTCCTCGAAGGCGGCCGACCGTTCGAAGAACCCCCGCGTCACCTCGTTGAGCGCGACCGGGAAACGGTGGTCGGCGAGTCGGGCCAGGCCGCGGGCGAGCGCGTCGATCGCATTGTCCGCGGTCGGAACGGAGCTGTGCCCGCCCCTGTCCGTGACTTCGAGATCGAACGTCAGATACACCTTCTCGCTCGCCTGGACGACGAACATAGTCTCCCGGCCGCCGCGCACGATCCCGCCCCCGGAGTCGGTGTTCAGAGCGAACTCCGGATCACCGATCAGCTGCCGGCCTTCGGTCACCAGCCACTGAATGCCCGCGCTCTCCGTCTCCTCGTCGCTCGTCAGCACCACGATCCAGTCGCGGTCGGGGACGAACCCTTCGTGCTTCGCGCGGATCAGGTTCGTGACCAGGATCGCCGCCCCGGCCTTGTTATCTTCGGTGCCGCGTCCGTACCACCAACCGTCCTGCAGGACGAGCGTGAACGGGTCCGTCGACCAGTCCTCGCGAAGCGCCGGCACGACGTCGAGATGGGCGAGCAGGAGGAGAGGCGGGCGCTGTCCGGTCCCGGGGAGACGGGCGACGAGGACCTTCGCGCCGTCGGGCCCCGCGATCACGACGTCCTCGGACGGGAATCCTCCGGCGCGGAGCCGCATGGCGGTCGCCGAGAGGATCGTCTCGGCGGCCTCGCTGCCCGATACCGAAGGGATCTCGACCAGCTGCTCGTAGATGCCGGCCGCGTGCAGGCTGTCCTCCGCCGTCAACGGGGACTGGGCGGCCGCCGGGAGAGCGCCCAACGGCAGCGCGGCGCCCAGAGAGAGCGCGACGACGCGAGCGCTCGTCACCGCGATGCCGGCGCGGCCTCCTCGGGACCTGGAGGCGTGTGCTCCTCGAGGTAGCGGGTCAGGAGCGAGAAGAGGTGGATCGTCGTGTTCTCCCCCTCGAAGATCCCATGCGTCCGGTTCGGGTACGCCATCATCTGGAACGGTTTGTTCGCCGCGATCAGCGCGTTGATCAGGCGCTCGGTCCCCTGATAATGGACGTTGTCGTCCCCCGTTCCGTGGACGACCAGAAGGTTCCCTTCGAGCTTATCCGCCCAGGTGACGGGCGAGCTCTGGGCCCAGTCCTCGGGGTTGTCCTGAGGGAGGCCCATGTAGCGCTCCTGATAGATCGTGTCGTAGAGCCGGATGTCCGGCACCGGCGCGACCGCCATTCCGGTCTCGAAGACATCCGGATAGCGGAACAGCGAGTTCAGGGTCTGCGACCCGCCGCCACTCCAGCCCCAGATCGCGGTGCGCTCGGGATCCACGTACGACCACGACTCGATCGCTCGCGTGGCCCCGGCGATGTCGTGCGAGGTCAGCGTGCCGATCCGGCGATAGATCGACTTCCGCCATTCGCGACCGCGGGGGGCGGGCGTCCCCCGCGGGTCCACGCTGGCGACCAGGTACCCCTGCTGCGTCAGGTACAGGTGCCAGAGGTAATCCCTACCGCCCCACGCGTCCTCTACCGTCGTACCCCACGGCTCGGCGTAGACGTGCATGAGGAGCGGGTATTTCTTCGAGGGATCGAAGTCCGGCGGCTTCATGATCCAGCCGTCGATCATCACGCCGTCTCCCTGATCCACGCGGAAGAACTCTACGGCCCCGCGCTCCAGCGCCGCGATCTTGTCGCGATACGCCTGGTTTCCGGCCAGGACCCGCTGCACGCGGTGGTCGGGGAGACTCACGAGATCCGTGGCGGGCGGAGTGCCGAACGAGGAATGGACATGGAACGCCCATGCGGCGCCGGGTGCCGCGTCGTACGCGTGCCATCCGGTCGCGTCCTCGGGAGTCACCCGCTCGGGGGTACCAGTTCCGTCAAGGCGGGCCCGGTACAGGTACCTGCGGATCGGGTCGTCCGGCGAGGCGACGTAGTAGAGCCAGCCGTCTTCCTCGTCCACGGAAACCACGTCGAGGACGTCGAAGTCGCCCGCGGTGACGAGCCTCTCGGAAGTCCCGTCGCGGGAGATCACGTAGACGTGGCGCCAGCCGTCGGCCTCGCTGATCCACGCGAACTCGTCGCCGTCGTCGAGCCACTCCATGAGCTCCACGCGCATGTCGACCCACGCGCTGTCGCGCTCCGTGCGGATCGTCCGCACCTGTCCCGACGAAGCGTCGCCGAGCATGATCTCGAGCGTGTTCTGCAGCCGGTTCAGGCGCTGCATCACGATCTCGTCCGGGCTCGCCGCCCAGTCCATGCGCGCGATGTAGTTCTGGCGCGGGTCTCCGGGAACGTCCATCCAGCGGGTCGCGCCGCCGGCGGCCGGGACGACGCCCACGCGCCCGGCGGAGTTCGTTTCCCCCGCCTTCGGGTACTGGACCGGGATCGTGAAGGAGTACAGCGAGTCGGTGGAGTTGAGCAGGAGGAACTCGCGGACGCCGGTGGCGTCGAGCTGCCAGTAGGCGATCCGCTCGCCGTCCGGGCTCCAGCGCCACCCGTCCTGCAGGCCCAGCTCCTCCTCGTAGACCCAGTCGAACGTCCCGTTGATCGTCGTCCGCGAGCCGTCGTCCGTCAGCCGGGTGATCGCGCCGCTCCTGAGGTCCTCGACGTACAGATCGTTTTGCCGCACGTACCCGACCCGGCTCCCGTCCGGCGAGAACTTCGCGAACATGAGCGTCGACTCGGGCGCATCGCCGCCCAGCTGACGGAGCGAGCCGGAGGCGATGTCGAGCACCCAGTAGTCGCCGCGGGTGTTTTCGCGCCACACGCGCTCGGAGTTCGTGAACACGAGGAGCTTCGAGGCGTCCGGCGACCAGTGGTAGTCCTCGACGTCGAGGGGAGCGTCGAGTCCCGCCGGCACCAGCCTGTCGGCAGCCACGAGGATCGTGCGCTCGCCGGTCCCCGCGTCGTAGCGCACGATGTCGTAGCCGCCGTTTTCTCCGGCCGACGCGACGGGCTCGAGCGTCGTGTAGGCCTGGCCACCCTCCAGCCAGCGGGCCGGGCCGAAGCGCTCTTGGCGGAAGTCGGCGGACGAGAAGATCCGCTCGAGGCTGAGAGCGGCGGGATCCTGCTGGGCGGCGGCCGGTCGTACGACGACGAGCGAGACGATGGCAACCAGCGCGCGGACGGAGATGCGTGTCATGGGGCTCCGTGAGAAGAAGGGGTTGAAGAGGCTCGGCTGGAAGACGGTCGAAGATACCGCGTCGTTCATACCGCCGCCGCCCATCGGGCGGTCCGGTCCGCGAGCTCGTCGACCACCTCGCCATCGCGGCGGCCGGTGCGGGCCGGGACGTGGAACGAGTGGTCGGCGTCCTGGATCACGTGGAGGGTCGCCCGGCGGCCCAGGCGCTCGACCACGGGGGCGAGGAGATCCAGCTCGGCGAGGCGGTCGCGGGAGCCCTGGAGGAAGAGGAGCGGGACGGTGACCCGGGCGAGGTGCTCCGCGCGCTCGGTGCCTGGCTTTCCGATCGCGTGGAGGGGAAAGCCGAAGAAGACCAGGCCGCCGACACCCGGCAGCGGCTCCGCCGCGGCGGCGCGCGAAGTCATGCGGCCTCCCAGCGACTTGCCACCCGCCATGAGCGGGAGCCCGCCCGCGAAGCTCGCGGCCGCCTCGACCGCCGAGCGCACGGTGGCTTCGAGAACGGGCGCGGGGTCCGGGCGGCGCGAGCCCCGCTCCATGTACGGAAACTGGTAGCGGAAGGACGCAATCCCGCGCGCCCCCAGTCGATCGGCCAGGGTCTCGAGAAACGGGTGGGTCATCCCGGCCCCCGCCCCGTGCGCGAGCACGAGCAGCCCACGCGCTTCCTCCGGCAGCGAAACCAGCGCGGAAACGTCGCCCGAGGAGCGCGAGGCGCGGAACGTGGACCGGATCACGCCTCGACGATCTCCCGGAAGCGCGCTGCCAACCGGGGCCCGGTGGCCTCGTCCTCGTGCTTGAAGAACGCAAACAGGTCGTCCCAGCCGGGTTCCGCCAGCCGCCGCGCCCATTCTCCGAGATCCGCCTCCCCGTATTCCACGCGTCTCAAACGCGCGTAGCCGAACGGCGCGGTTCGGACGACGGGCGGGTCGCCCTGTCCGGTGTCGGAAACGACGAGCGCCGCGCCGGCAGCTTCCAATGCGGAGTACACCTCGTCGTCGAGCCACGAGGAGCTCCGGAACTCCAGCGCGACCGGGAAGTCCGCGGGGACGAGCGCCAGGAAGGCCGCCAGGAGCGGGACGTCCTTCTTGAGCCACGGCGGCAGCTGTACGAGCGTGGGGCCGAGCCGCTCCCCCAGGGCACGCGAAGTCTCTACCAGATAGGCCAGCTCATCCGCCGAGTCGGCCAGCTTCTTCTGATGCGTGATCTTCCGCGACGCCTTCAGCACGAACCGGAACTTCTCCGGGACCTGCCCGGCCCACGCCTCGAGGAGCTTGCGGGTCGGCATGCGGTAGAACGTGTTGTTGATCTCGACGGTCGGGAATCGCGCGGCGTAGTAGGCCAGCATCCCCGCGTCCGGCAGGTCCTCGGGGTAGAAGCTCCCCTTCCACTCCTTGTACGAAAACCCGCTCGTCCCGGGCCAGAGCCTCACCGCTCGAAGACCTCGAGCTCGACCCCGCCGATCGCGCCGGCGGCGATGTTGTACACCGCGGCCGTGAACAGGCCTCCGAGAAATCCCAGCAGTCCGTAGAAGACGGGTGCGGCGACGAGCGCCCCCATCCCGATCAGGGCCCCGAGCCAGGGCTCCGCGTGCCCGTGCGACAGTGCGCCGATCGTCGCCCCGAAAAACGAGGTGATCGCGAAGATCGCGCCGATCAGGAGTCCGATCGCCGCGTACACGGCGGCCATCACCTTCGCGAGCGACAGCGGTCGGATCCGCGCGACGATCACCGGGCCAACCTGATCGGCCGGTCGCGACCTGTCCAGCCGATGACTTTGCATCAAAAAGTACTTGACGAGGATAGTCCCCGCGGCTAAGGTACCCCCCATGAGCACGAAGGATGGCGCGCGGGGTGTCGTCTGGGCGGCGCTCGGATTCGGTATGCTTGGCGACCTGCTCCTGCGTCCCGCACCGGCCGGCCTCGGGCTCGCGCTCTGGATCTCCGCCCTCGCGATCGCCGCGATCGCCGCCCGTCCGCGCCTGGCGTCGCTCGGGACGAGCTACTCCGTCGCGCCGCTCGCGGTCGCGGCCGCGCTCGGGTTCCTCGTCGCGTGGCGCAACTCCGCCATCATGCAGGGGCTGTTCGCCGCCGGCGCGCTCCTGGCCTGGACGGTGGCGTTCCTGGATCGACCCGCCCGCGCGGGCGTGACCGCGCACGCCGCGGCGGCCGCCACTGCGATCGCGAGCGCCGTCCTGGCTCCGCCGCTCGTCCTGGCGCGCGCTCGGAGCGGGGCGCCGGCCACCGCGCCGCGTCGGCTCAAGGTCGCGGTCGGGGGCGCGTTTCTCGCGGCCCCGCTCCTCCTCGTCTTCGGCTCCCTCTTCGCGGCCGCCGACCCCTTGTTCGAGCGCTACGCGAACGACCTGGCCCGGAGCCTGGACGAAGCGCTGGGGCACATCGGGACGAGCGTGCTCCTCGCGTGGCTCGCGGGCGGTCTGGCCGCGGGGCTGGCGCTCGCCCGCTGGCCGTCGGACCTCGAGCTCGGGCGGCTCCGGCCGGAGGTCGGCAACGTGCTCGGCGTCGCGCTCGCGCTCGTAGTCGCGCTCTTCTTTTCCTTCCTGGCGGTCCAGGCCGGCGCGATCCTCGCAGGCAGCGCGTGGATCGAGGCGCGCGCCGGGGTCTCCTACGCCGAGTACGCGCGCCACGGGTTCTTCCAGCTTCTCGCGTGCGCGGGAATCGCGCTGCCCCTGGTGTTGCTCGCGGACTGGGCGATTCCACCCGGCGACCGCCGACGCCGCCGGATGACGGCCCTGTCGCTCGCCCTGGTGCTCGCGGTCCTCCTCGTGCTCGCCGCGGCTGCTCGCCGGATGGCGCTGTACGTCGGTGCATACGGGCTCACCGAGCTCCGCTACTACGCGTCGGCCACGATGGTATGGCTCGGGGTCGCGTTCGCCGCGTTCGTCGTCGCCTCGGTCCGGGGCAGGCGCGACCGGTTCGCCTTCCACGCGCTGACGGCGGCCGCGATCGCGCTCCTGGGGCTGGGGATCCTCAACCCCCCGGCCCGGATCGTCGCGTTCAATGTGGGTCGGAGCGCGGAATCGCCCGCGGAATTCGACGCCGTCTATGCCGTCTCGCTCGGCGCCGACGCGGTCCCGGTCCTCCTCGACGCGCTCCCCTCACTCCCCCCGGGCTCCCGCTGCGAGGTCGCGCACGACCTGCTCGCCCGGCGAGAGCCCGGTGGCGGAACCGACTGGCGGACGTTCAACTTCGCGAGAGCACGCGCGCAGACGCTCCTCGCCGCCGCGGAGAGCGAATTGCAAGCGCTCGCGTTCGCGTGCGACCTGCCGATCAGTCGATCCGGCGCCACGCGTAGAGTGCCACGGCTACCGCCGTCGCGAGGTTGAGGCTCGAGACGCCTTTGCGCATCGGGATCGCGACGCGGATTTCAGCACGCGACAGAAGCGTCTCGTCGAGGCCGTGGCGCTCGGTTCCGAACGCGAGCAGCGCCCGGGCGGGAAGACCGCTCGCCGGCGGGGGATCCCCGCCGGGATCGACGGCCACGAACGGCCGATCGGTAGGGGGAAGCACGTCGACGCCCGCGACCGGCAGCGCGAACTGGAGACCCGCCGCGCCGCGGATCGCGTCCGGCTCCCACGGATCCCTGCCCCCGAGCGCGAGCACACCGGCCGCCTCGGCGGCGGCCGCAACCCGCACCGCCGCGCCGAGGTTCCCGGCGTGCCGGGGCCGCACGAGCAGGACGACCGGCGCCGGCCCCGCCGCGCTCAGAACCTCGGCGGGACTCACCCGCCGCCGCCGGGCGATCGCGATCACACCGGTCGCGGGCGGTCGGGGCGCGAGCCGCGCGAACGCCTGCGGCGTCACGATCCGCGCGTCCGAGGCAGGGAGCCGCTCCGAGAGGTCGGGCGCGAGCGACGCGACCAGCCGGCCGAGCGCCTCCGGCTCGACGATCGCCGTCTCGAGCACCTCGGCCCCGAACCGCAGTGCGTGCTTGAGGGCATGGAACCCCTCGAGCACCGCGAGCTCGGGGTCCTTGCGCGCGCGATGGAACCGCTCCTCGGTGGTGCGATCGCTCATCCGCTTCTCCGGATTCTCCGTATCGTCACGCCGGAATCATAACGACTCCGAGCGGGGGACTCCCGCGGAATGGAGCCGCGCGCACGCAGCTGAGCGTTGCCCCGGGGGATCCGCCCGCTAGCTTGGCCTCATGCACGAAGCCCTCCTCCGGCTCCATCAGGAGGTGCGTGGCTGCCGTCCGACGGCGGTCGTGTCGATCGCCGGCGACGGCTCTCAACGCACTTATCACCGGTTGATCTCCGCCGACGGGTCGGCGCTGATCGGCGCGTTCGGACCCGATCCCGACGAGAACCGGGCCTTCCTCTCGTTCAGCCGCGCGTTCCGAAGCATCGGGCTCCCCGTGCCGGCGATTCACGCGGCCGACGAGGCTGCGGGCGTCTGGCTCGAGGACGACCTCGGCGAGACCACGCTGTTCGCCGCGCTCGAGGAGGTGCGCTCGCGCGAGGGCGGACCGTTTCCCGACTCCGCGCTCCGGCTGTACCGCCGCGTCCTCGACGTCCTCCCGCGATTTCAGGTCGAGGGAGACGCGGCCGTCGACTATGGCGTCGCCCACCCTCGCGCCGCCTTCGATCGGCAGTCGATCCTCTGGGACTTGAACTACTTCAAGTACCATTTCCTGAAGCTGGGCCACGTGCTCTTCCACGAGGCGCGGCTGGAGCGGGACTTCGAGGCGCTGACCGAATCGCTCCTCTCCGCGCCCCGGGACTTCTTCCTCTATCGCGACTTCCAGTCCCGGAACGTGATGGTGCGGGACGGCGAGCCGTGGTTCATCGACTACCAGGGCGGTCGGCGAGGCGCCCTCCAGTACGACGTGGCGTCGCTGCTCTACGACGCGAAGGCCGACCTGCCGGAGGCCGTGCGCGAGGAGCTTCTCTCCTATTATCTGGACCGGCTGGCGGCGAAGATCGACGTCGACCGCGACGCGTTCCGCTCCCACTATCGGGGATACGTGCTCGTCCGCATCCTCCAGGCGTTGGGCGCCTACGGCTACCGCGGGTTCTTCGAGCGCAAGCCACGCTTCCTGCAGAGCGTTCCCTACGCGGCCGCGAACCTCCGGCGCCTGGTGGACGCGGGCCTGCCCGTCGAGCTGCCCGAGCTCTCGAGGACCTTCCAGCGCATCGTGGAGGATTGGGGAGCCCCGTCTTCGAGGGTTCAGGACGGAACGGGCCTGACGGTTCAGATCCACAGCTTCAGCTTCCGGCGCGGCTATCCCGAGGAGGTCGGGGGCCACGGCGGGTTCGTCTTCGATTGCCGCGCGCTGCCCAACCCCGGCCGGCTGGAGGAGTACCGTGGGTCGACCGGGCGGGGGTCGGACGTGGCGGCGTACCTCGAGGCCGAGCCGGAGCTGGGCCCGTTCTGGGAGCATGTCCGGGGCCTGGTTGAGGCTCAGGTCGAGGTCTTCCTGGACCGCGGGTTCTCGAGCCTCTCGATCGCCTTCGGCTGCACCGGCGGCCAGCACCGGTCGGTCTACCTCGCTGAGAAGCTCGCCCGCCACCTCGGCTCCCGGCATCCCGACGTGAAGGTCCGGGTCGCGCACCGGGAGGAGCCGTACTGGCCGTCGGCGGAGACTCCGGCGGAGACCGCGGCCGCGGCCACGTGGATGCCATGATCCTCGCGGCCGGCGGCGGAACCCGCCTCCGGCCCCTCACCGACACGATCCCCAAGCCGCTGATCGAAGTCGGCGGGATGAGCCTCATCGAGCGGATCGCACGCCGCCTCGTCGCGGCCGGCGCCGATCGCCTGATCGTCAACGTGCACCATCATGCGGATCGGATCGAGCGTCATCTCGCGTCGCTCGAGCTGGGCGTGGAAGTGCGGATCTCGCGCGAGGAGGAGCGCGCCCTGGAAACGGGCGGCGGTGTGCTGCACGCCGCGCAGCTATTCCGGCGCGCAGGCGCGTTCCTGGTCCACAACGGCGACGTGATCTCGGAGATCGACCTGACCGCCCTTCTCTCCGCGCGCGATCGGAGCGGCGCGCTGGCCGCGTTGGCCGTCCACGAGCGCGAGACCTCGCGGTTCCTCCTCTTTGACGATGCAGGACTCCTCGGCTGGGAGAACCTCGCGACCGGCCGCTCCGCGCGCGTCCGGGAAGGGAACGTAGAAACGCGCCGGCTGGCCTTCGCCGGGATCCACGCGATCGACCCGCGGTTCCTGGACCTGGTCGAGGAGCGGGGGGCGTTCTCGATCGTCGACGCCTACCTCCGCCTCTCCGCCGCCGGGGAGCGGATCGTACCGCACGACGTGACGGGCGCGGGCTGGCTCGAGATCGGCACGCCCGAGCGGCTGGCCGAGGCGCGGCACGCGCTGGGTGACCCCGGGCCGGGCTAGCGGTGATGGGAGAGCTGTCGTGGGCGGAATCCCTCGCGCTTCTCGGCGTAGGCGTCGTGTCCGGAGCCCTCAACGTCCTGGCCGGCGGGGGCTCGTTCCTCTCGCTCCCCCTCCTCATCTTCCTGGGGCTGCCGCCGAGCGTGGCGAACGGCACGAACCGGATCGCGATCCTCGTCCAGAACATCGGCGCCGTGTGGCGATTCCGCCGGCACGGATTGGTCGACCGGTCCTGGTTCGCGATGGCCGCCCTCCCCGCCGCGGCGGGCGCGCTGCTCGGCACTTGGGCCGCGATCGAGATCGGGGAGGACCTCTTCCGGCGGGTCCTTGCCGCGCTCATGGTCGCGGCCACGCTCTGGATTCTCTGGGACCCGATCGACCGCAAGGTAACGGGCGAGGCGAAGCTCGTCGGCGGCGGACCCCGGGTCGCCCTCGTCGCGGCGTTCTTCGGGGTCGGAGTCTACGGCGGATTCGTGCAGGCCGGGATCGGGTTCCTGCTCGTGGCCCTGGCCACGTGGGCCGGGCTCGACCTCGTCCGCGGCAACGCGCTCAAGGTCCTCGTCGTGCTCGGGCTCACCCCGCTGAGCCTCGCCATCTTCGCCTGGAGCGGACGGGTGGACTGGGTAGCCGGGATCCCGCTCGCGGCGGGACATCTGATCGGCGCGCTGGCCGGAGTGCGGCTGACGATCCTCAAGGGGCACGCATGGATCAAGCGCTTCGTCACCGTCACCGTGATCGCCTTCGCGATCAAGCTGTGGCTCGCGCCGTGATGCGCCGAAGACCGATTGGTCCGAAGCGAGGGCGATCCCTAGAATAACCTCGTGGCCGACGATTCCGAGAAGACGACGGCGTTCGAAGATTATCCGCTCACGCGTTCCGAGTATTTGAGCACCATGTCCCATTTCTACCGCGGGGAGATCGGCCGGGCCGACGCATGGAGAGCCCGACTCGATCCCACGACGAACTGGGCCGTGGTGACCGCCGGCGGCATGCTGTCGATCGCCTTCGCCGGGCCCGACCACTCTCACGTGACCCTTCTCCTAGCGATCCTGCTGGTCAGCGTCTTCCTCGGCTTCGAGGCGCGCCGCTTCCGGTACTTCGACGTGTGGCGCTCACGCGTCCGAATGCTCGAGGAGAATTTCTTCATCCCGATCATCCGCCGGAATCTCGTGAGCCCGCGGGAGAACTGGCGCGAGTTCGTTGCCCAGGACCTCGACCATCCGAAGTTCAAGATCACGTTCCTCGACGCGGTCGGAATCCGTCTGCGCTACAACTACATCTGGATCTACCTGGCGATCCTACTCGCCTGGGTGACGAAGCTCTACATGCACCCGGTGCCCGCGGTGCACGTTGGCGACCTCTTGAGCCGGATGCGGATCGGCCCCTTCCACGGGGGCCTCGTGCTCGCCTCGGTGGTCGCGTTCTACGCGGCCGCGGGATGGCTGGCGGTGCGCGGCGACCCGCGCCGCGGGAGCGCGGACGAGATTAGCGGTGTGGAGCGGGAGATGGATCACTGGAAGACGTGAAGCTTCATCGCGGGGCGCGGTGACCCAGGCCGCGGTTCGCTTCTCTCGAATCCGGAAGCGGTACGGCGACGCGGTCGCGCTGGACGACGTGTCGTTCGACGTGCTGCCGGGCGAGTTCTTCTCGATTCTCGGCCCCTCGGGCTGCGGCAAGACCACGACCCTCCGTCTTCTGGCCGGTTTCGAGCGCCCCGATGAGGGCGAGATCCGGCTGAACGGCGAGCGTCTGGACGATCGCCCGCCATGGGAGCGCCCGGTCGCGATGGTGTTCCAGAGCTATGCGCTCTTCCCCCACCTGTCCGTGGCGCGGAACGTGGCGTTCGGCCTCGAGCGCAGGAAGCTGCCGCGCACGGAGGTCGCCGATCGGGTCGAGGCGGCCCTGACCCTCGTGCGCCTCGACCCGCTCACGTTCGCGAACCGCACACCGCGCCAGCTGTCGGGGGGTCAGCGCCAGCGCGTGGCGCTCGCGCGGGCGCTCGTGCTCGAACCTCCCGTGCTCCTTCTCGACGAGCCGCTCGGCGCCCTCGACCGTCAGCTGCGCAAGCAGATGCAGGTCGAGCTCCGGGCGCTCAACAGGACGCTCGGCACGACGTTCCTGTACGTGACCCACGACCAGGAAGAAGCGCTCACGATGTCGGATCGGATCGCGGTCATGTCGCGCGCTCGGGTCGCGCAGATCGGGACGCCCGTGGAGGTGTACGAGAACCCGCGGACGGAATTCGTGGCCGGATTCCTGGGTGAGACGAACGTGTTCGACGAAGGGGGCCGGCGGGTCGCGGTCCGGCCCGAGCGCATGGAGCTCCGGCGACCGGGCGCCGGCGTTCCGGCCGGCGCGACCGGGCGGCAAGGCGAGATCCGGGAGATCGTCTACCTCGGAGATCGCATTCACGCGGTCGTGACGCTGGACTCCGGCCGGGACGTCCTGGTGGCGCTGCGGGACCAGGGCTCGGAATCGGCCTGGCGCCGCGGCGACGCGGCGATCGTCACATGGAACGTCGCGGACGCCCGACCGCTCGAGGCGGACGGGTGACTCCTCGCTCGCTCCGGTTCACGCGAGGCGACCGCGCGACCGCGTGGGGGCTGCTCGCGCCGGGCAC